>DGIZ01000132.1 GCA_002386585.1 Brevundimonas sp. UBA4609
ACGGCGG
The DNA here is from genome assembly GCA_002386585.1 of Brevundimonas sp. UBA4609. Lineage (GTDB taxonomy): Bacteria > Pseudomonadota > Alphaproteobacteria > Caulobacterales > Caulobacteraceae > Brevundimonas > Brevundimonas olei. The sequence continues at coordinate 8 of DGIZ01000132.1, forward strand.
CGGCGCGGGCGGCGTACTGCTGGGCCTGGAAGCGTTTGGCCAGCTTTTCGGTCAGTTCGCGCGCGGCGGCGGGCTGCATCTGGGCCATGATGGCGGCCAGGGTGCGCGGGCGCATGGCCGAGGCGACCGGCAGGCGCACGCTGTCGTCCAGGGTGGCGAAGACGGCCGCCGCCTCCTTGGGCCGCATGGCGGAATAGACGGCGACCAGACGGTCGGCTTCGGCCTTTTCCTTCTCGTCGACCTGGCCGACCAAGGCGCTGATCTCGCCCTTGAGGGCCTCCAGCGCCTGCAGCTTGGCGTCCAGCTTCTGCTCGGCGGCCACCATCAGCGGCAGGGTGGTGGCGAAATCGGCGTCGCGCGCATCCAGCTGGTCGCGGCGCTTGGACAGGGACTGGATGATCCGCAGTTCAGCCGGAGAAATGCCCGCCTGCTGAGCCAGTTGCTCGGGCGTCAGAGCGCAGACGGCGGGGGCGGGCCTGGCTTCGACCTTGGCCCCCTCGCCTTCCCCGGCGACCGCCTCCTGAGCCCAGGCGGTCGCCCCCTGGAACAGGTCCGGCGCCACGCCCGCGGCGCGCACGGCCACGACGCCGCCGATGGCGACGGCGATCAGGGGCAGAAGGCGGGGCAGCTTGCTCATCGGTCAAACTCAGCGAACGGTTCGGCGCCAAACACGCCGGGTAAGACAAACACTTAGCCCCTCAAGTCGTCCGACACCGCGTGTCGGACATAGGGGCGCTTAAAATCATCAAGCAGCGAACAGGTCGTCGTCCAGACTACGGCGGGCGCGGTTTAGGCTCTGTTGCGCAGCATGGTTAGCGGCCAGGGCCTGCATCACCGGCGAGGCGCGCTCGGCGACAGGCGCGGGCTTCGGCGACGGCGCCTTCATGACCGCGCGCGCGCCTTCGATGCGCTCCATCAGCGAGGCCATGCGGCGCGCGCGGGCCTCGTCGTCCAGCAAGGGCGCGACCGAAGAGGTGCGGACGGGTTCAGCCTCGACAACCGGCTCCATCTCGACCGGCGCGCGGGCGGCGGCGCGGCGTTCGTCCTCGCGTGTCTCGATGCGGCTGTCGGCCGGGCGGGCCGGGGCGCGGGCGATCAGCACCTCCAGCTCCTGCTTCACGGCGCGGGCCTTGATGATGCGGTCGTGCAGCAGGTCCGTCTCCTGGCCCGAGGCGCGCAGGGTGGCCAGGGCCTGTTCGGCGCGCCCGGCGGCGCTGTTCAGCTCGGTCACGGCGGCGGCGAAGGCCAGCTGGCCTTCGCGCAGGGTCTTGAGCTTGCGCTCCAGCTTGATGCCGTAGCCGATGGCGGCGACCAGCAGCAGCATGAGGATGGAGTCGAGGATGATGCCGGTCATGTCAGCTGTTCCCTCTGGCGATGCGGGCGGCGGCGTCGGTGCTGATGGGCCCCTCGACGCGGACGGCGATGTGCTGGCCCTTGCGGCCCATGCGGCCGGTCGTCAGCGGGATGGAGCCCGCCCGCACCGACACCTCGGACTCAGGGCTCACGTTCAGCATCAGGGTGTCGCCGACCTTCAGATCCAGCACCTTGGACAGCGGCATCTGCTGCTCGTCCAGCACGCAGCGCACCTCGGTCTCGGTGGTCCAGAGCTCGGTGGCCAGGTGGCCTTCCCAGATGTTGTCGCGGCCGAACTTCTCGCCCATGAACTGCTGCAGCAGCATCTTGCGGATGGGCTCCAGCGTCGAATAGGGCAGCAGCAACTCGACCCGGCCGCCGCGATCTTCCATGTCGATGCGCAGCTTGACCAGGATGGCGGCGTTGGCCGGACGCGCGATGGCGGCGAAGCGCGGATTGGTCTCCAGCCGGTCCAGGTTGAAATGGACGGGGGTCAGGGGTTCGAACGCCTGGCGCGCATCGTTCAGGATGACCTCGACCATCCGCTGCACCAACGCCCGCTCGATGGTGGTGTAGGGCCGCCCTTCGATACGCAGGGCCGCCGTCCCGCGACGCCCGCCCAGCAGGACGTCGACGATCGAATAGATCAGGTTGGAATCGACCGTCAGCAGGCCGTAGTTGTCCAGCTCCTCGGCCCGGAACACCGCCAGGATGGCCGGAAGCGGGATGGAGTTCAGATAGTCGCCGAAGCGGATGGAGCTGATGGTGTCGAGGCTGACCTCGACGTTGTCGGAGGTGAAGTTGCGAAGGCTGGTCGTCATCAGCCGCACCAGGCGGTCGAAGACGATCTCGAGCATCGGCAGGCGCTCGTAGGAGACCAGGGCCGAGTTGATGATGGCGCGGATGCCGCTGCGCTCGGCGTCGTCGCCGCCGCCCATGTCGAAGCCCAGCAGGCTGTCGATCTCGTCCTGGTTCAGCACCCGTTCGGACAGGGTCGCGCCCGGATCGGCGCCCAGGTCCGCTTCGCCGCCGAAGGGGTCCAGTTCGTTGTCGGGAGCCAGGGTGTCCGTCATCCCTACTGCACCAGCATCTCTTCGATCAGCACGGCGTCGACCTTGCCCGGCGCGGCGATCAGGTTGACCCGGCGCAGGATTTCGGCGCGCAGCTGATAAGACCCGGCCGAGCCGGCCAGATCCTCAGGTCGCAGTTCGCGCAGGAAACCCTGGAACATGTCCTGCATCCGCGGGGCCTCGGCCTGCAGGTGCGAGGCGACGGCGGCGTCCTTCATCTCCAGCGTCAGGCGCAGCTTCAGATAGGTCGGGCGACCGTCGACCGACTGAATGTTCACGATCATGTCGGGCAAGGTGTAGAAGGTCACGCCGTCGGGTCCGGCCGCCACCTTGCCCGCCCCGGTGGCCGCCTCGCCTTCCTTGCCGCCGTCCCCGTGCCCGCCCTTCTTCTCTTCCTTGGCGGGGGCCGCGTGGCCGCCGGCCGCCTCGGCGGGCTTGGGCTTCATCATCAGGAAGGCGGTCGCGCCGCCGCCGCCCAGAACCACCAGGGCCGCCGGGATGATGATGAACAGCAGCGGGATCTTCTTCCTGGCGGGCGCGCCGTCATCGCCGCCTGCGCCTTCGGCGCCGTCGCTCACGGCAGGCAGGTTCGCGTCGTCGCCGGCCGGCGCCTCGCTCTTCTTCTTGCCCAGCTTCAGTTTCAGCATGCGTAAGCCGCCCCGATCCTCACATGCCGGGTGTGGGCCGATTTTGGTTAACGAGGCGTTTACGATCGGCAAATCCTGCCGGGCGCCGAACCGTCGAAAACCGCTCAAAGCCCCATTCCACGGGCGTTAACCCTGTTGGCACGGTCGTTGCGACGCACAGCGGTGAAAGGAGCCGCCCGTGGAAAACGCCGCCTATATCGGACTGTCGCGCCAGATGACGCTTCGCCGCGAACTGGACATCGTGGCCAACAACGTCGCCAACGCCGACACCACCGGCTTCAAGGTCGAGCAGTTGATGGTCGGGACCGAGATCGGCCAGCGCGCCCGCAACGACGCCATCCGCCCCTCGGCCAGCTTCGTGCTGGACAAGGGGGTGGGCCGCGACTTCGGCCAGGGCTCGCTGAAGCAGACCGGCCGCGACCTGGACTTCGCCATCGAGGGCGAAGGCGCCTTCTTCACCGTTCAGACCCCGACCGGCCCCGCCTATACCCGCGACGGCGCCTTCGTCACCGATCCCGAAGGACGGCTGACCACCAAGCAAGGCCTGCCCGTCCTGGCCGACGGCGCCGAGATCGTTCTGGACCCGCAGCGCGGTCCCGCCAGCGTCGCCCACGACGGCACGATCAGCCAGGAAGGCCAGCCCGTCGGCCGCCTGACCGTGGTGCGTTTCGACGCCCTGTCGGTGCTGCAGAAGTCCGGCGAGGGCCTGTATCGCAACGCCTCGAACGCCCAGCCGATGGACGCGACCGACGCCCAGGTCCGCCAGGGGATGCTGGAAGGGTCGAACGTCAACACCCTCGTGGAAATCACCAACCTCATCGAGATCAGCCGCGCCTATGAGCGCGTGACCAAGATGATCGAGAACGCCAACGACCTGTCACGCCGCTCCGTCGAGCGGCTGGGCCGGGTTTCGTAAGGGAGAGCTGAGACATGCGCGCGCTTCGCACCGCCGCCACCGGCATGGCCGCCCAGCAGCTGAACGTGGAGGTCATCTCCAACAACATCGCCAACATGAACACGGTCGGCTTCAAGCGTCAGCGGGCCGAGTTTCAGGACCTGCTGTATCAGAACGTCGAGCGCATGGGGGCCCAATCCTCGACGCAGGGCACCGTGGTGCCGACCGGCATCCAGATCGGCTCGGGCGTGAAGGCGGGCAGCGTCTATCGCATCACCGAACAGGGCAGCCCGAACCGCACCGGCAACACCTACGACATCGCCATCCAGGGCAAGGGCTACTTCCAGATCACCCTGCCCTCGGGCGAGCTGGCCTATACCCGCGCGGGCAACTTCACCGTCAACGGCGAAGGGCAGCTGGTGACCGACGACGGCTATGCGGTCGAGCCGGCCATCGCCATTCCCCAGGACGCCCTGGACATCTCCATCTCCAAGTCCGGCCAGGTTCAGGTGACCACCGAAGGCCAGCCCGAACCCCAGGTCGTAGGCCAGCTCGAACTGGCGACCTTCTTCAACGAGGCGGGCCTGGAAGCCATCGGCGACAATCTGCTGCTGGAGACGGCGGCCTCGGGTCCGGCCACGGTCGGGGCGCCGGGCGAGGTCGGCTACGGCACCCTGCTGCAACACTATACCGAGGCGTCGAACGTGGACGCGGTCAGCGAGATCACCGCCCTGATCGTGGCCCAGCGCGCCTATGAGATGAACTCCAAGGTCATCACCACCGCCGACGAAATGCTGTCCGTCTCGACCCAGTTGAAGAGCTAGGGAAAGGCCTTAAGCCATGAAGCGCGCCCTGATCCTCGCCGCCGCCGTCGCCGCACTGGCCGCCCCCGCATGGGCCGGGCCGGTCAATCTGCTGCCCGATCCGGTCGACGACGACGGCCGCATCACCCTGGGCGAGCTGTTCGACGAGGCCGGCGCCGCCTCAGGCGTGGTGGTCGGCCGCCGCGTCGGCGCCACGGCCGTTCTGGAGGCCTCGCAGGTGCAGATCGCCGCCCGCCGGGCCGGACTGCAATGGAGCAACCCCAACGGTCTGCGCCGCATCGTGGTGCGCGAAGGCGGGGCGATCCCGGCGGAGGCCTCGGCCCGTCCCGCCGCCGCCAGCGTCGGCGCCCCAGCCCGCGCAGGCGTCAACGTCGAGGTTCTGACCTACGCCCGCAGTCTGGCGGCCGGCGACGTGATCCAGCCCGAAGACGTGATCTGGGCTTCGGTCCAGTCGCACCTGGCCCCCGCCGGCGCGCCGCAGGACGCCGAGGCGGTGATCGGCCTCGAGGCCAAACGCGCCCTGCGCGCCGGAACGCCCGTCGGTCCGCGCGACCTGGCCTCGCCCCAGGTGATCGCCCGCAACGACATGGTCGAGGTCGCCTACATCAACGACGGCGTCGAGCTGACCGTCACCGGCAAGGCGACCCGCAACGCCTCGGCCGGCGAGGCCGTGCCGATCCTGAACGTCCAGTCCAACCGCACCATCGACGCCGTGGCGGTCGCCCCCGGCCGGGCCGTCGCCGGTCCCGCCGCCCAGATCGCCCGCCGCAACCCGCAACAGTTCGCCGCCCGTTGAGCGAGAGTTCCATCATGCGCCCCATCACCGTCGCCGCCCTGTCGTTGTCCGCCCTCAGCCTGGCCGCCTGCTCCACCGCCATCGAGGCGGTGAAGGGACCGGAGCTGGCGCCCATCGGCTATCCGGCCGCCCTGGTCCCGGTCGAGCAGGCCTATCTGCCCGAACCGACCTCGGCCAGCGCCAACAGCCTGTGGCGCACCGGCGCGCGCAGCTTCTTCGGCGATCAGCGGGCGCGGCGCGTCGGCGACATCCTGACCGTCTCCATCGACATCAACGACCGCGCCCAGACCCAGAACACCACCCAGCGCAACCGCACCAACAGCGCCTCGGGCGGGGTGACCAACTTCTTCGGCCTGGAGAACAGCCTGGGCCGCGCCTTCCCCGGCGGCTTCGACGCCGCAAACATGATCGGCACGGAAGGGGCGGTGAACGCCAACGGTTCGGGCAGCGTCAACCGCTCCGAGCGGGTGAACCTGACGGTCGCCGCCGTCGTCACCGCCGTCATGCCCAACGGCAACCTGGTCATCCAGGGTCGGCAAGAAGTGCGCACCAACCGCGAGGTGCGCGAGCTGACCGTGGCCGGCATCGTCCGCCCCGAGGACATCTCCAGCGCCAACACCATTCGCCACAGCCAGATCGCCGAGGCGCGCATCAGCTACGGCGGGCGCGGCGACATCAGCCGGATGCAGGCGACGCCCGCCGCCCAGTCCCTGGTCGAGCGGTTCAGCCCGTTCTGACCTGCGTTCACCGAAACGTGTGATTCCGGCCGCACCGCATCACTGAATCGCGCGCGGCCCAGCGGAGCCGTGAACTCTTAACAAGCGACCCGCGTTTGTTCTGTCGAACGCGAGTGAGCTTGTCATGCGTAAAACCGTCTTTCCCATCCTGGCCGCCGTGGGCCTGGCCGCCGTTGCGGCCCACGCGGCGACCTATGTTCCGTCCTCGCCCCGCCACGGCGGCGAGGCCGCCGCCGGCTGGCACATGCTGCACGAGGGGCCGATGGCCAAACTGGCCTATGGCCTGCCGGATTCAGACCAGTTGGCCCTGATGCTGACCTGCGCGCCGGGCGACGGCGCCGCCGTGGTCTATGGCGACGTCCAGCCGCGCAGCGCGGGCCTGATTCTGGCTTCGCACGGGCCGCAGCTCATCGATCCGCTGTCGAACGGCGAGGCCTTCGAAGCGCGCCTGCCGATCGGCGACGCGGCCCTGACCGGCCTGGCGCGAGGCGGCCGGATGACCGTCCAGACCGAGGCCGGCGACCGCCAGTTGACCGCCACCCGCGCCGAGCGGCGCATGGTGCAGGGGTTTCTTAGCTATTGCGCTTCGGGACATGCCTGACCACAGTCCCCCCGTTTTCCTCAGCGGGGGCTGAAACATGACCTCACTGCTCGGCCTCGCCCAGGCCATGGCGCTCGCCCTTGCCGTCCAGGCGGCCCCTCAGAACGGCGCGCAACCGCCCGCCGAACGTCCGCAGGCCGCGACGCCCGCACGATCGACGCGCGCGTCGGAAGGCTGGACCTGGACCCTCTACAGCGGCGACGGCCCTCTGGTCCTGGCCAATGAGATTCCCGACACGCCGCGCCTGCGCACCACGCTGGAATGCGCGCCGGGCTCCAGCGTCGTGCGACTGGCCTTCCATGACGCGCCGGGCGCCGACGGCTTCGCCGTCATCCGCTCCGGCGCCGCCTCGGCCGAGGTGGAGGCCCGTGCTCGACGCGGGCGGCTGGAGGCGACCCTGCGCGCCGACCATCCCGTTTTCGCCGCCTTCCTGGCGTCCGGACGGCTGACCCTGTCCCTCGGCGACCAGACCAAGGCCGTCGAGATCGACCGGGCGAATCTGTCCAAGCTGCGCCGCTTCGCCGAACTGTGCACCGGATAAGGACGAGGATGCGCCCTACCCGCTGGCCGACCGCCGCCGCCTTCACCCTCATGGCCGCCCTTTCCGCCGCCTTGGGAGCCTGCGCGCCCAGCGTCGCCCCGCTGAAGGCCAACGGCGCGCCCGTGCCCGTCGCGGGCTACGACTGGTTCCTGAACGAAGACCCGGACGAGCCGCGCCTGTCCTATGGCCTGGCCCAGTCGGACGACGTGCCGCTCAGCCTCATGTGCGCGCCCGGTTCGGGCAAGATAGGCCTGTCCCTGGCTGCGGACCCGGCGCCCGCCCGCCGCTCCATCACCCTGGAATCGGGCGGCGATACCGAAACCTACGCCGCACGCGTCGAAGCGGCCGACGTGCACGACGGCGTCCACCTGATCGCCTCCGCTCCCGCCTCCGATCCCGTCTTCCAGCGGTTTCACCGCCTCGGCTGGCTGGCGGTGTGGGACGGCGACCAGCGCGCGATGATGGCCGCCCAGCCCGGTTCGGAAGGCCGTGCGGCGCGTTTCCTGGAGTTGTGTCGCTGAAGGCTTGACCGCAGCGGCGACGTCCGCTCCCCTCCCCGCCAGTTCTTGGGAGGGCTTTAGTTCATGCGTCATCTTCTTCTCGCCGCCGGGATCGGCCTGTCGAGCCTTGCAGGCGCCGCCGCCCTGCCGACCCAGGCCGCCGTCGTTCAAAGCCCTTCGCCCGCCGCCGCGCTGGACACCCTGCTGGTCGATTATGAGGCGTATCTGCGCCAGAACGATCCCATCGGCTCGGGCATGGACGGCGACCGCGCCGCCCTGTCGCGCCTGCCCGACGCCAGCCGTGCGGGCGAACTGGCCCGCCGCGCCCCGCTGAACGCCCTGAAGGCGCGACTGGAGGCCATCAATCCGGCCTCTCTGGACGAAGCCCACCGCCTGAACCACGCCTTCGTCGGCTATCTGATCGGCCGCGAGCTGGAGCGGATCGAACTGGACCCGTCGCGTCTGGCCTTCGACTCCGAAGGCGGCCCCGGCCAGCTGCTGGCCTATCTGGCCCCCGCCACGCGCATCGCCACGGCGGCCGACGCCGAGGCCTGGCTGGCCCGGCTGGAGGCGGCGCCCGCCTATTACGACGCCGGGATCGCCAACACCCGGCGCGGGTTGGAGACCGGCCTGATCCAGGCCCGTTCGGTCGTCGACAGCGCCCTGGCCCAGGCCGAGCGCGACCTGACGCCGGGCGAAGCGGGCGATGTCCTGCTGCGCCCGTTCAACGCCCTGCCCGCCACCATCCCCGCCGCCCAGCAGGAACAGTTCCGCGACCGCGCCCGCGCCCTGGTCGAGGGACCGATCACCGCCCGCCGCACCGCCTGGCGCGACCTGCTACGCGACGAATACGCGCCCAAGGCCCCGCAGGAGCCGGGTCTGGTCCACCGCCCCGGCGGTCGCGACCTGTACGCCTTCCTGGTCCGCAGCCACACCACCACCGACCTGACGCCCGATCAGGTGCACGAGATAGGCCAACAGGAAGTCGCCCGCATCCGCGCCCGCATGGAGACGGAAATGCGCGCCGCCGGCTGGACCGGCGACTTCGCCGGCTTCCTGACCTTCCTGCGCACCGACCCGCAATTCTACGCCCAGACGCGCGAAGAACTGCTGGAGAAGGCGTCAGAGATCGCCAAACGCTCGGACGACCGCCTGCCGTCCTTGTTCGCCACCCTGCCGCGCCTGCCCTACGGCGTGCGTCCGGTGCCGATCGAGATGGAGGAGACCTACACCACCGGCCGCTACAACTCCGGCTCGATGGCGACGGGCGTGGCCGGGGGCTACATCGTCAACACCGGCAAGCTGGACCAGCGGCCCCTGTATGAACTGCCCGCCCTCACGGTGCACGAGGCCGTTCCGGGCCACCACCTGCAGATCGCCCTGCAGCAGGAAGCCGCCGACCAGCCCTATTACCGCCGCCGCGCCTCGGTGACGGCCTTCAGCGAAGGCTGGGGCCTGTATTCCGAGTTCCTGGGCGAGGAGATGGGCATCTATCGCACGCCCTATGAGCGGTTCGGCCGCCTCAGCTATGAGATGTGGCGCGCCTGCCGTCTGGTGGCCGACACCGGCCTGCACTGGCTGGGCTGGAGCGAGGAACAGGCCCGCGCCTGCTTCCGCGACAACTCGGCCCTGTCGGCGCACAACATCGAGACCGAGCTGCAGCGCTACATCGGCGATCCCGGCCAGGCCACGGCCTATAAGATCGGCGAGATCCGCCTGCGCGAGATCCGTCAGAAGGCCGAGCGCGAACTGGGCGACCGCTTCGACGTGCGGACCTTCCACGACGCCCTGCTGGTCGACGGCGCCCTGCCCCTGGCCCTGCTGGATGCGCGCATGGAGCGCTGGATCGCCGAACAGAAGACCGCCTCCCAGTAAGAAAGCGTCCCTCCGACATGAATTTCATCAAACGCATCTTCGGCTCTGTGCAGCCGCGCTATCTGATCCGCGCCTATGTGCTCAGCGCCGCCTTCATGGCGCTGATGGTCTGGATGACGCTGTCGGCGGGCGGCGCCCAGCCCCTGCATGACCGCGCCGCCACCCTGGCCGTCTTCGGCGCCGGCGCCCTGCTGTTTCCCTTCTCCAAACTGGTCTGGGACGAGATCAAGCGGGTGATGATGGGCGAGACCGTCTTCTTCATGAACGCCTTCATCCTGATGTTCCTGAAGCTGATCGTGAACCTCTTCTTGTGGGGCTTCTCGATCTTCATCGCCCCCGTGGGGATTCTCTACCTGTGGTTCCGGTCGCGGAACGCCGCCGCCTAAAGCCCCAGTTCGGCCCGCGCCTTCTTCGTCAGTTTGGCGGCGATCAGGGCGTGGGCCGACTTCAGATGATCGGCCAGCTCGTCATCCGGCCAGTCGCCCGGATCAGCCAGATGCACCCATTTCGCCCGCGCCAGATAGGGGGCGGGCGCGGCCCGCCCCTCCTCAGTCAGCACTTCATAGGCGATATCGGAGACCTTGAACGACAGCCCGCCTTCGGCCCCGATCAGGGCGAACATCTTGCCGCCGACCTTATAGGCGTCATGCCCGGGTCCGAACGGGTGATCCATCGTCGCCCCCGCCAGCGCCAGGCAGACCTTGCCGACCCCCGCGCGATCCATTTTAGGCCCCGACGCCCAGGCCGATCGGGCAGACCACGCCCGTCCCGCCGATGCCGCAATAGCCCGCCGGGTTCTTGGCCAGATAGCCCTGGTGGTAGTCCTCGGCGAAGTAATAAGGCCCGGCCGGTTCGATCTCGGTCGTGATCACGCCTCGCCCCGCCGCGCTCAGCGCCGCCTGATAGGCGTCGCGCGAAGCCTCGGCTTCCGCCTGCTGCGCCTCGTTCAGCGTATAGATCGCCGAGCGGTACTGGGTGCCCAGATCATTGCCCTGGCGCATCCCCTGCGTCGGATCATGGTTCTCCCAGAAGGCCTTCAGCAGGTCGCCGTAGGTGATCCTGGTCGGATCGAACACCACCTGCACCACCTCCGCATGGCCGGTGCGGCCCGAACAGACCTCCTCATAGGTCGGATTGGGCGTGATCCCGCCCGCATAGCCGGCCGACGTCGTCCACACGCCCGGCAACTGCCAGAACACCCGCTCCACGCCCCAGAAACAGCCCATGCCGAACACGGCCGTCTCCATCCCCGCCGGATGCGGCCCCTTCAGCGCATGACCCAGGACGAAGTGGGTCTCATCGGTCGGCAACGCCTCGGCCCGACCCGGCAGAGCCGTCTCAGGCGTGGGCAGTTCATCGGTCTTCTTCAACAACATGGCGCGAACTCCGCGAAAACAGCGTCTTCGCCTATATGGAGGCTTCAAGGGCGCTTGCCCATGGGGACGTCATGCTCTAATCAGCCCCTCCCGTCGGTCCGCTCCCGACGGTTCCGCCCCGGATGCATCCGGGCCCAGGTGGAATGGACAGGTGGCCGAGTGGTTGAAGGCGCACGCCTGGAACGCGTGTATAGGGGCAACTCTATCGAGGGTTCGAATCCCTCTCTGTCCGCCACCACCATCGCAATTTCCTTTATTTTCAATTAGTTACAGGTTGCTTTGGCTACTTTCCCGTTCGGGTTAGCCAAGTTTTGTTCGCCTTGTGTACCGCCGATCATGGCGAAAGCTGCTGTCGCCAGCAGCCGTTGATCGCGCGCCTTGGTGTACCTCTCCACCTCTTTCGACGTCTGGTGTCCCGTCACCGCCTTGATTTGCGCCTCAGTGCAACCCGCATCAGCCAGGCGAGTCGCCGCTGATTTGCGAAGGCCATGCGCCGAGCGGTCGGGAACCCCCGCCTGCCGGCACGCGCTTCGGAACCAGTTGCCGAACCCGCCCGCCGTGAAGCCCACGCTGGACTGCGTGACCAGGAACAACATCTGACCAGGCGGCACGTTGTCGAGCGACGCCTTGAGGCGAGGATGGATCGGCAATTCGAGGAAGGCCTTGGTCTTCTCCTGCCGCACCAGGATGGCGCCGTCCTGGACGTGCTGCAGTCCCATCTTGCGAACGTCGCCCGACCGCTGAGCTGTGTAGAGCAGCAGGTCGAAGGCCAGCCGCTCACGCGTCCCCACAGGCCAATGCGCTTCGAACTTGGCGATGTCCCCTTCGCCCCACACAGGAAAGCCCTCAGAGGCGATCTTCAGCGGCTTGATGCCGACCGCCGGGTTGTCCGGCCGCATCTGCCGCGCCACCGCAAAGGCCAGCATCCAGCGCAGCACCTTGACCAGGTTGTTCGCAGCCGACGGCAGGTTCGCCCTACGATCGCGCATCAGCAGGATATGCTCCTGCCGGATCGCCCGAACCGCCTTGTCGCCGTGCTCTGTGCGCAGCCGTTCGATGATCCCGCGATAGGTGGCCTGCGTCGAGCGCGACAGTTGCGCCCATTCAGCCGATCCATAAATGGCGACCGCCAGGGCGTTGATCGATCCAGGCACAGTGCGGGAGGCGCCGATCTCTACCTTGGTCGTCACGCCGTTCGCCGCCGCCTCATACTCTGCTGCGAACTGAGCGGAGCCCGGCAGGCCGTGAAGATAGACCGTGCGCCGACCGACCTTGCGGTATCGATATCTGAGAGTGCCGTGCCGGTCGCGAAAGGCGCTCACATGCGGAAAGCCGATTACCTTAAGGCCTCGTCCCACGCGCTCACCTCTGCGGCCAAGTCTGAACTGACAGGTTGCGGCGCAATCAGCGCCAGGTTCAAGCGAACCTCGCCGCCGGGCAGCAACTCCAGCGAGCCCACCGGCACCCCCTTCTCCTTGAGAATATCCATGACGCGTCGAAGCTCATGCTTCTTCACGACCCCTGGCCCTTTCGCCACCAACGCCTCCAAAAACAGTAACGCTTAGAGTTAAGGCGTTAGCCAGTGGCCCATGAACACCGCAAGGGCGCATTTCAGCACCCATCGTCGAGCCTGCGAGTAAGGCCCGCAAATGTGATCTCACATTGCATATCCTGCCCCCTTCATGGGTGCGAATAGATGCGTCGAGATGCGAAAAGATGCGCACGATTTTCTCGTCTCTTCTCTAGCAATCTGTGGCATATTTACGCCACCACACGATGGCTAACTCAAACCGAGCGACCTAATGAACACCAAACCGAAGGACGGTGCGGACGACATCGAGGACATCCTGGACGATCCATTCGCGACATTTACCGAATGGAATGGCGAAGCCGACCGCGACGCCGATAGGGCTGCGTGCCCAGAGGTCGCGGTAGATCATCGACGCTTGCGGCGATAGCGGCCTCCAGCTTTGCCAGGAAGCTAGACGCCGCGTCACTCTCCAGCAGAGACAGGGCGGCGCTTGCCGATGGCAGACGGGCGGCCTTTGCAGCCTCGGCCGCCGCAAACATGGCCGCTTCGGCCGCCGCCAGCTTCTCGGCGTCGGTCATTTCAGTTTCGGCCATATGGGCCTCCATGAGATTTTGGGATTGCAATCAGACCGAGCCGCTCGTGAACACGACCGGCACCGTAATTTGTCGCCGTTCGCCAGTTCCTGCGTCGGTGACAGTCGCGACGAAGAGCGACTCGGTTCTCTCTGCCCCCCCCCCCACGTCCTTCGTGAAGGTTGTGGTCAACTGATTGGGCGCAGCTACGACAGAGACACTTCAGGCCGTCCAGCACGAACTCAGGCTCGGTGATCGTGAAGGCCGATCCCGGACCGATCCTTTTTTGTATCGCTCGGGCTATCGCGTCCTATCGATGCCGGAGGGTGTACCGGCATGCCCTGAGGGGGAGGTCCTCTGGACCGGAGAGCGTGCTGCTGTTCTCCGGTGCGAGGGGTTGCTTCGAGTCCTGTACGGCGTGGATGGTTTCGTTACCCAAAATAACTGGAACGGAAGCGCCGTCTCTGCTTGGCATGAAAAAGGCCCGCCGAAGCGAGCCTTGGGGCAAAGAAAGAACATCAGGCAGTGTACTTTGAATTACTCTTCTGAGTTAGATTCCCGCCCTTCTCAAAAGAGGTAAAAGCAAATCGACACTATCTGCCTGAATAATATTTTGGGCCATAAAATCTCTTAGACTATATCGACGATCTCGTTCGATTTTCTTTACGGCAGATTTAGATCCAGCAGGAGTGCGCGCTAAAATATCGGCATGATGAGTTTTATCAGAATCTGGCGTATGGTACACGCTGAAGTGTTCTTCTGGTTCACCCACTCTTCTTAGATCCAAAGCGGAAAACACAACCGCTCCAAGAAGCTCTTGCGGCTCAGCGCCCTTCGTCATGAGACAATCAATAGTAGAGCGAATTTCGTCATCACTCGCGCCGCAACGGATAAGAGAGACGCCACTAGAATTCGCACTTGTTAGCTTTGCTGTCAGTATTTCACCAGCAGTATACATGCCAGGACTCGTCAAGACTCGCGCGAGCATTTCCCGCCTGTCTATTCCAGTATAATCATCTGACTTTAGTGACCAGGTTTCACATAAACCGCCTGGAAATGCTTCATCTAAAGCGGTCGCCTTATCATTAAAGGCAGCGCCCTGCCAGGTGGCGCGGCAGATTTCACCACTCATTCTGTGAAGGTCGCTCTTAGTTTTGAAAGAACGGCTTCTAACTTCTCGGGTAAGCCGGATTTGTCGAAGTGAAGCTCCGTTTCCACTTCAGAGTCATCACCAGGAACGTCAATTACAAATTCAAATGTATCTCCCGATGTGAAGCTAATTTCTCCCTCTCCACCCGTGTAATGGAGAAGAAACATCGGTCTTCCGAGGGCGTCTAGAGTGGCGATGGGCTCAATGGGAAAGGAACGTAGATGGCCAAGCATGTTGGCCGCTGCCTCGATCGCCTCCTGGTCAGGGGCAGGCGCCCCCTCAGCATCCCAATTGGCCGCCCACCCGGAGAATGTCCGCAATCTCTGAAGGGCCGATACGGAGCGTGTTGGGGTAGCAACTTGATGATTGGCGCATACCATGAACATAGCTGCCCGAGCGTAATCCGGCCCATCGAGGATGTGCATAGCAGACATGCTTATGCTGGCGGAATGGACAAGGCGCCTCAGTTCCGCAGCGAATGCTATTGCCGCGATGTTGTGCTGCCCTGGACGAGAGGATGTGCGATGCTCCCAGTCGACATCAGGCACCGTGTCTGCGTAGTTTTTTTCCGTCTCGGCACTAAGACTCGACGTAGACATATCTACCTCAGCGAGATGGCTGCGGCCGCTTCTGCCGTAAGTATATCTTTCAGCAGATCCTTTAGGCGAACGTGAGCAGATTCCAGATGGGCGTTCATTCTGTCCCAGCTAATATCATCTGGAGCAGCGCTACTCGGGCCTTCACCAAATCGATCAAACGTCTGCGTCTTAATTCTGACCTGTCTATGGGGGTGGCCGTCGTGAATATTTTCTGCGATGTCGATGTTGACGTTAATTAGGCGCCTTGAATGGTCATCGATGGGTTCAAACCAACCCGAATGGCAATGCCAGCTATCAGTTTTCTGAAATGAACCGGCCGCCACGTATGGCGAGTTCATGTCAATGACTTCACTGACGTCAGCGTTTGCGGTCGGCAACGAAACGAATACATCAGTATATTCGCTACTGATATTATTCAAGGATGAGACGCTGGCAAATCGTTCTGCAGCATCCTTTAATAATTTTTCGGCGCGAGATTTAAACGGTGCCCACCTTACGTAACCAAAATCCTCATACCTAAGGCTTTGTTTTAATATTTGAGCGCGTTCACCAATGAAATCGGGGCGTTCTCGGCGGGCGAACGCGATCCCTTGCTGCTCCGGCATCGGCAGACCAATCGCAATCAGTTCCGGGGGCATAAAGCCTCCGATCGACGTTTGCTCGAGTAAGCCCAACTCCGCTGCGCGCTCTTCGATCGAGGCCAACCCTCGTTTAAATGCAACGTCTCCCACAGGTTCGTTCAGGGTGATCTGAACAGCAGCCTGTTGAATTGCATGCGTGTCGTGGACGGGAGTCCATGAACCAATTTGAGCCATTCTATCCTCAAGTCTCCCGATACGTCCTACCGAGAAAGCCTGCCAAATAGGCATTCAGCGAGCTCAAGGCGAGTCGTGTTCCTATGATCAAGCTTCACTCTATCGCGAGCCCGGTCAATCAGGGCGCATTGTTTCCAGGATAAACGTGAAGTTGGATAGCGTGAAAAGGGCGCCCCGTGAGGATCGCCCTCCCTTTAGTGCAGGGTCTCTTGAGAACCCGGTTTCGGCCTTAAGCCGAGGTCTTCCGCCAGTAAGGTGGCGATCTCGTCGCCTCACAAACGGCGACATTCCTCGACCAACTCGCGCTTTTCGCTTTCGGAGGTCGGGAGGTTCATTACGCCGCCTCCGGGTCTCGCCGGATCGCGGTGTAGGTGAACAAGTCCGCCTGAGGCTGCTGGAGCATCGAAGGCGTCACCGGGGGCTTCTCATGGAAGTAGATCTCCCGAGCCGCCTGCGATCCCCAGGTCTGTCGGACCTCCGTCACCAAGCAAATGCTCTCGCCGAAGGTGCGGGTGCCGTCCGGCAGGTCGTTGGCGGACACGGTGGCCTATGCGACTGCAGCGCCCGCCATTCCGACGAACCGTCATTCCATGGTGCTAAACTCTGTCAGAACGCAGCCTGAGCCCCCTGATCTCGCCGCTTATAAGAGAAGAAATTGATGAAGCGGATTGTTGTGACGCCTGAGGTAATTCACGCGCAGCCGCATTCGATCCACGGGCGGCGCAGCCCTCTCGGATAAGACGTTGGATGTCGACGCCAGACGAAGACATGCTCGCGGCGCCGTTGCGCGCAAAGCGCCAGATATGGGCGATCAGGTCCGACGCCTTCTTCGGCAACGACAGCCGGTAGGCGTTTGACGTCTGCTTCAGCTGGGGGCCGCTCTGCCGGGGCAGGCCAACATGGACATAGCGCCGCTCCCATTGCAGGAAGCCGTGCTCAGCCAGTTGCGCCTTCCACGCATGAACGCTCTTGCGCGCCACATTGAGTTGCTTCGCCAGCCAGGCAACCGTTGGCTCGACCCGTCCATTGTATTTTACGGCCAAGCGCATGAGCAGTTGCGCCAGCCGAACAGCGCCGAAGCTGATGGTGCCGGGCGCGCCTGTCCGCTGTCCCGGCTGTCGCAGAGTTTCAGCATAGCGCTCCAGCGCTGCAATATACCGGACGCCCTCCTCGCGGCTGAAACGAAGATGGCGCACCGGGGAGGTATGTTTGCTGCCGGCCCTGATGGTCACGCTGGACCGCCGCGCCACGCCCCTCATGACAGCCCCCGCATGGTGCGGTAGGATGTCTTGGGTTCAGTGCTTTCTTCTGTCCCTATCGCGACCCCGGTTTGGCCTGCCCGCCAGCCGGGGTTTTTCGTGCCTAGGCCCGCGTATCTGCGCCTAGCCAAATTCCTGAAATGTCTTTGTCGTTCAACATCGACGCTCGCCGCCGGTAGACACCCTAGAGCATTGGCAAGGAAGGCCTTTTGGCCTTCCTCTCTGTCCGCCACCCACCTTGTTTTCAAACGATTTTTTAGAAAATCGCTACCCTCACCCACCATCAAACCCACCAGAGCGTTTGCGCTTGGCTTTGACTGTTCAGCGCGTTTCAATCGGTTTCAGCTGGTTTCATCTTGGAAGATGTGAAGCCAGTTTGCGCCAGTACCGGACATTCACACCCGACCCAAATCCCGACATTGCTGAACGAGGAAGCTGGCCGCGCATCACACTTCCCGCACATTACCTGACGCAGGGTGAGAACCACCTCAATCAGGTCGGTCTGGCCGCAATGACTGTATCGATGTCCTGCAGTGATCGACGCCCACTCATTTGTCCGCCGATGCACTCAGATCGATCTAAAAGAATGACCGAGCGATTGAACGCTCGGTCGAGTTCTACAGGAACCATGAGTTAGGGGGAGCCATCGGCCGGGCAGTAAATGTCTGGCCGATGTTAAGCGCAGGGGAACGCGCTTATTAGAAGTTCCGGTACGTCAGGGCATCCGGAAGGGACCGGCCGCGCCGCTGGTCTGAGTGACATTGAGGAAACCGGACACTTGGCAAACGGTCGGCGAGCCGGGGACCAGAGCCGTGGTGGCCACGATTTGGTTCGAACCGCCCCAGTTCAACGTCAGCGGCGTCAACGTGCCGGAGCAAGTTCCCGCCCCAGCTTGGACATTGACGTTCTGAAGTTGAAACTGACCAGTGTTCACCCCTTTGGAAATCTTTACGAAATTACAATTCGTCGTCAGGGGAAGTATTAGCGACCCGCACAGCGCATGACCGGTCGCCCCCGGACTAAACACAACATTCGTCGTGCTCGCGCTTCCGGCCGAATTAACAGAAATATCCATCACAACGTGACAAACGACATCCGGGATGGTTTGGAATAGAGAAAGATCGCCTTCAGCACGATAAGTGCCTGGGTTAGACGCAAAGTCCTGCGCATTCGCAGAGGCGACACCAAACAACGACATGGCAGCAATGGACGAGACTGCAGCAAGCAACTTCTTCATAATCCACACTACTTATTGTCAGAATTAACTAGAATACTTTTATCCTAGGATAATATTACTTTTTTATACAATCGACATGAGTCAATATCTATTTTAGAAAACTTTTGAGATTGATACGCCAATAATTCTCGGATCTAGTGTGAATACATTCGTAGTTAACATTGTATCGTCGCTGTTTGTAAAAGCGTCTACTATTGGAGTATCATCAAAGACATTCTTTACATACGCACTGACAGCCAGGCCGTTCGACGGGTTTTCGACCACGAGCGAAAGGTTTGCATTACCCCAACCCTTCAGGCGATCATATTCCGTGTTGTAAACACGGAAATAGCTTTCGGCCTGCCTGTAATAATCCCCCCTCAAGGTGACGTTCGTATTGCCGATGTTCCAGACATACTCGGCGCCAATGCTGGCGGTCCATCGCGGTGAGTTCGGAAGCTCGTTTCCGCCGAGGTCGGCCATGAAGCCGCGTCCGTTGTTCGGCGCATCGGTCAATGGATTATAGCTGATGCCGTACAAGGCCCAGAAGGGCGTTCCTCCAGAGAAGCTCGGATCGAACGACCCGTAGTTCTTCGAACCGCCGCACAGCACCTGCAATGAGAGCTGCTTCAGATTGTCCGGATAAGCGGAGCTGAGAATTTTTTCGACGATAGCGGTCGGCGCCACGCAGTTCGACGGCACCTGGACCCAAGGACGCAGCAGCATCCAATCCGGATCGCCCTGGGTACGATTCATGACATCGATGGAGCCTTCGCCGTCGGCGATGCGCGTCTTCAGATAGCCGAAGTTGCCATCGACACGGAACCGGGGCGTGACCTGATAGGCGACCTCCAGTTCCAGTCCCATGCTTTCCGCGTCGAAGTTCTCATTCAGTGAGATGCGGTCGACAATCTGTGAGACCTGGTAGTCTGTATAGTCGTAATAGAAGGCCGTCGCATTTAACCGCAGACGCCGATCCAACAGGTTGCTCTTGATCCCGACCTCGTAAGCGTTGAGAAATTCTGGCTCAAACGTGCTCGACTGGGGCAGGTATTGCACCACGATCGGATTGATGCCCGCACGGGGAGGATTGGTCCCCCCGCCCTTATAGCCCCGAGCGTAGGACGCATAGGCCATCAGATTGTCGGACGGCTTCCAGTCCAACACCAGCCGCCCCGTCATCTCCCCCCAGTTCTGCTCAATGTCCGGCAGGGGTTCGAATCCTCTGGAGTACGAACCGCCGGTCAGATGGCCGTAACCAAGGCTATCCCGGGTGCCCAGCAGCAGTTGGGTCGGATAGGGCGTCGTCGTCTTGGTGTCGTCGGTATAGCGAAGACCAGCCATCAACCGGAAAGCATCAGAAAGATCGACATAGGCTTCACCGAAGATCCCGAAGGATTCCGTCGTCACCTCGTTTTTGCTTCGGAAATAGTTGTGGCCGTCGCCGGCGATATTTTCGATCGAAGACCGATCGACATAGACGCACTCAGCCTCACTTCCATCCACGCAGGGAATGGACATGCTCCTGCCGTCAGGCCCGTTTATCACATTATACCACTGCTCTGCGATGAGCGTGAAAACATTGTTGAAGACGTAGTAGTCGTCTTTAGTGTCGAATTTCAGATAGTTGGCACCAAGATTAAAGTTGAAAGGGCCATCAAAATTTGATTGCAGACGGAATTCTTGGAAAAATTGCTCATTCTTAGATTTACTTAGATCAACTGCAAGCATTCTAGACGATGGTCCAAGCTGAGGATCTGTATAAATCCCACCAGGGGCCACATTTCTTGATTCATGAATCCCAACAATATCCCCCCAAATGTCAACGTAATCATCGTAATCGCTACGATTGAACACATCGTTGGATACGTATCGCATATAATCCTGAGACGACCAGAAATAGTCCTTTGCATAGGTTGTCTGCGAGACGAACGTTAAAGACGACGACAGGTCGAGTTCGAGATTAAGCTGGTAAACGTCATTGTTGGCGCGGAACTTCGGATCGTAGCTTGTGGCGATCTCGCGAAGGTCCCTCGACTGGGTGACGCCGGCATAGGGATCGACGCCAGGGGAGATGCCGGATATCCGTCCCGCACTGAGGCTCCTGCCATATGACACGTTCCCCGCGGCCCATATCTGGGCCATGCCGACGCCGTTAGGCGTACCATAGGCCGCGTCGTCAAACAGACTTCCGGGCAGGCAGCCCTGGCTCAGGACGCCCCGCAGGTAGGCGCTGGTAAGGGTATAGCTTCCCACCTGGGTCGGCCCCGGGTCGGTCGTACACAGTTGCTTGCCGGTGCGTGAACGATTGTCGTCCTCGCCGAAATGCTCCCAGATCAGATTGGCGCGGAACCTGTCGGTCGGCTCCCAGGCCGCAGACAAACGGACCGTGTGCAAATCCCGGCCATTGACACGGGTTTCGTTGAAGCTGTTGTAGTCGAAGCCGTCGCGCTTAGTCAGACCGGCAGCCGCTCGGACCCAGAAGGTGTCGGTCAGCGGGATGTTGAGCATCATCTGACCGCGAACCGAGCCGTAGTTACCCGCCTCTGCTTTCAGCATGGCGTCGAAGTCCGGTCCCGGCAGATTGGGGAACATGTTGACCACGCCGGCCGTGGCGTTGCGGCCGTAGAGGGTGCCCTGCGGGCCGCGCAGCACCTCGACGCGGTTCACGTCCAAGTATTCCTGCTCGAACAGCCGGTTGCGGATCAGGGGCGTGTTGTTGAAGCTGACCGCCACCGCCGGGTCGGACGAGGCCGACACCGCCTTGGTCCCGATTCCACGGATCGAGAAGTTGTACATGCTGAAATTGCCCTTGGAGAAGGTCACGTTCGGCACGGCGCGGAACAGCTCGGAGCCGCCCTCGATCTTCATCGCATCCAGGTTCTCGGCCGAGAAGGCCGAGACGGCGATCGGCACGTCCTGGATCGACTCTTCACGTTTCTGGGCGGTGACGACGATGTCCTCGACGATCGTCGGCTCCTGGACGAAGAGGTCTTGTCCGCCCGGCTGCAGGTCGTTTCCCCCCGCGTCCCCCTGACCGGCCCGGACCAGGCGCACGGCATTGGGGCCGGCGAATTCGGCGCTGAGGTCAGTCCCGGCCAGGAGTTGGTTCAGCGCCTCGCCGACCGGCAGTTCGCCCGATACGGCGCGGCCGCGCTGGCCGGAAGTAAGGGATTGATCGGCGGCGATGGAGATTCCGGCCTGACGTCCGAACTCGAGCAAGCTCTGCGACAGAGGCGCGGGCCGGATGTTGAACGACGCCACCGTCGACTGGGCTGCAGCTCCCAGAGGTGCCACGATCAGCAAGGCCGCGCAGCCGACCCCCGCCAACATGCGCAGACGCGAAAAATGGACATGCGAAGACCGCAACGCCATAGGCCTCTCCCTCCCAAGAGATCGTTGTTTGAAGGGATTGACGAGTCAGGCGGGAAAAACCCTACCTTCCGCCGCGAAATTTTTTCAAACTCGCAAAGAATGCTTCAGGCGAGGGGTTTGAGCTGGTCCTCCCGGCCATCGCTGCGGACATCGGCGTTCAGAAGCGACGCCAGTCGCTTCACCGTGTCGGCGCGGTCGTCGATCACCAGCCTGAGAGTGACATGCCGACGGCCGAGACCCGGATCGACGGCGATGGGCCGTTCGTAGAAACGATTGACGTCCTGCACGATCTGATCGACGGGCGCGTCCTCATAGGTCAGGACGCGCTGACGCCATTCGTCGACCGCGCCCGTCGCAATTTCCGTGACCTTCAGTGGCGTTTGCGCCGGTTGGGCGGTGTCGCGCACCCGAATCCGTTGTCCGGCCCTGAGCAGGATCGGCTTGTCGTCGCCCGCCAGGCGCCGAACCTGCACCATGCCCTCCTTCACGGCCACGTCCAGGCTGTGATCGCGGCTACGCACGTTGAACGCCGTGCCGACGGCCCGCACCTCATAGCCGGCGGCTCGGACCAGGAAGGGCCGCTCCGGGTCCTTGTGCACCACGAAGGTCGCCTCCCCCTCGTTGAGGTGTACGAGACGTTCGCGGGCGTTGATGTCGTAGCGCGCGCGCGTCACGACGTTCAGAGCGACGATGCTGCCGTCCGGCAACTCCTGGCTGCGCTGCTCGCCGATGCCCGTCACCGCCGACGGCTGGTGAAACTTCCATACGGCGTTTACGGTCAATCCGCCGAGCAGGCCGAGCGCCATAACGGCGGCGAAAGCCGTTCGGCGACGCAGGATCGTCCGCTGCCGCGCCCGCGGGATCACTCTGCCCACGGCGGCGAGCTCCCCCCAAACCTCGTGCATCCGGTTCAGGGCGGCCTGATGCAGTGGATCGGCCCGCCAGGCATCGAAAGCCTGACGTTCCTCCAACGACATCGGGCCTCGTCGCTGAGCGGCGAACCATCGGGCCGCTTCTTCGTGAATGTCGTCGTCCAAGATCATGAGCGGAGCTGTCGGCCAAGGAGACCGGAGAATACCCTATAGACGAACGAGCAGAGTTATTCCCTACCTGTCGAGCTCATCGGACCGCATTTTTCGGGTCAGCTCAAACATCGCCGCCGCGAGATGTTTCTCGACCGCCTTGACGCTGACGCCCATCAGGCGCGCGATCTCAAGGTAGGTCAGTCCGTCGATGCGGTGCAACAGGAAGGCTTGGCGACGCCGGCTGGGCATCGCGTCAATCACCTCCAGCGCCCGCCGGAGGCGTTCATTCGCCAACAGCGCACGCTCAGGGTCAGCCTCAGGGCAGGCATGATGGTCGTCCCCCTCGTCTGACCGAAAAAACCGTGTCGCCAAGGCCCGAGAGCGCAACCGATCGATCACCAGATTCCGCGCCATGCGGTACAGAAGATGCGTCGGCGCCGCGACGGGCTCACGACTCGCGAACTCGACGAGCTTGAGACACGCCTCTTGCGCCAGATCCGCCTCTTCGTCCTCGACGCGACGCGTGATGGCGCGCAGGCCTTCGGCGCCCGAGCGAAACGCTACGTCTAAGTCTTGACGGGTCGCGATTCGTGACGGCGGCTTCACCAGACCCTCCCCAGACCATCGTTCGCTCGAAGTCACTCTGGTTCAATGTTGACGAGAACGTCAACCCGGGCATGAACTAGAAGCGACGCTGCAAAGTCAGCCGCACGGTTCGCCCGAGCGGGTCCTGAACGTCACGACCGTATCCCGGAGCCGGGGTGCCGTCGCCTAGGCGCGCCTCCCGACGAGCGTCAAAGAGATTATCAATGTCGAAATTCACCTGTAGACCGCCGGCACGGCGTTGCGGGGCGTCGCTAGATTCGTTTCTCGACCCGCCCGGCATCACCTGGAAAGTCAATCGGAAGTCAACCGTCGTGAACGGCGCGATTACCAGATCATTGGGTCCATCGCTTCCCCCGACCCGCCGCGTCCTGTAGCCGTCGTGCCACTGCGCCGAGGCGTTCGCGCCCCACCGCCCACGTTGCGCATCGATCATTACTCGGACGTTCTGCCGAGACAGCCCGCCGCCGTCCCCTTTCAGACGATCAAGTTCCGGCAGACCCTCGCTTAGCCGAACGAGACTCGATAGTTGCACGGTGTGGTTGAGCGCGACCCGCACGACTGTCGCGCCCTGCCCGGTCTCGCCCGCCGAACGAGGAAGGTTGAAGTTCACGCCCGTGCTCAGACTCTCGAACAAGGTCGAACTGAGGTTCATCGGACGGTAGTCGATGCTGACCAGGCGGCCATCCGAATCTCGTCGGAAGCGGTCAGGAAACGCTGCCTCGACGTCCTCGGTCAAACCCGGCAGGGCGCCGATGCCGTTAGACGCTTCCACCCTTTGATAGGTCAAGTTTCCCGAAACCGTCGAGGACGTGAACGGGCCGAGAGATGTCGTCAGCGAGAACCGCTCGGATTGAGGTGGTCTCAGGTTCGGATTGCCGCCTCGCAACGGTAGGATCTCAACCGCCTCTCCATTTCGAAAATCGAAGACGACCAGGGGGGCGCCGTAGTATTCCGGCTCCGTCTTGACGATGTCGGCTACGTTTTCGGTTGACGAAGCCCATTCGCCGCTCAACCGAACCCCGCGGCGCGGCCCCCATGACAGGCCCCCCCGCACTTCTTCGCCGCCCCCGCCGCCGCTTTGCCGCACGCCCGCGCCCAAGGTTGCGGCAAGATCGCCGATTATCCGGCTGGGAAAGGACGTGGCGTCCGCCTTCGAGAGCGGAATCGAGACGAGCCCCTGAGTATCCTCGGATTGGGACGCGTTGTCGATGCGAACGCCGTCTCGAGCCCCTATCGAACGGCTCATCACGTGACTGGTATTGAGATTGGCCGTGAGTGCGCCGGCCGGCAGCTCAAGAAATGATCGGCGCGCGGAGCCGGTCAGGGTGAAAGCCTGAGCTTCGCTGCTGAGCTCCTGAAGCCCGCGTTCACGGTTCCAGGCCGCACGTCCGTTGAGATTGGTTTGTAAGAACCACCCAAGCGCTTGGCCGCTGACTCCGGCCGAGGCCGTGAAGCCGTCAGATGACCGATGGCTCTCAACGATCCCAGCGCCGTCCCGAACCACTGCACGACTTTCCTGTTTCTGGGCGTTAGCGCTGAATACACCCGACCAATCGCCAAAAGCTCGCGTTGCGCTAAAACTGGCCGCGGCGGATTCCGCCTGCGGCCGGATCGTCACGACGGCGCTGCCCGGTTGGCTCCCCCCGTAACCGTCACGCTCCCCCGCTCGTAGCGCTGTATCACGCGAAAGCCGTAACGCGACTTGATGGGTGTCACGGCCGGCAATGGCGGAGCGACGAAGGTCCCCAGAGAGCGACGAGCCCCCCCCCTTGTGTCGGCCGCGCCCCCACGACACGGCCATCGTAGCTCGAGAACTGAGGCTGAAGGACGAGATTGACGACCCGTTGCCCGGCATGCGCCCCGTAAATGCCGCTCGCCTCTGGCGGAAGCACCTCCGCTCGAGCCAGGGCGTCCGGCGGGAAGCCGGAGTAGGCCGAGAAGTTCGGCGTCGGCCGGCCGTTTACGAGCACCAGGGGCGGCTCACTGAGGCCCAAGGTCTCTTCCATTCTCTGCAACACCTCATCGATACTCCATGCGTGGAGCGCATCTATATCGGTCTCGTCCAGCTCGATTTCCGGTGGCGTGATCGCCGCGCCACGCCGGCCGAACACCTCGACATCATCAACCTGGACGGGTTCGTCCAAATTCTGAACCGCAGTTTGCTCTGGAGGCGCAGTCTGGGTCGGTATACCCGCCACGCCGCCATGATCGATGGCGAAAGCGGTGATAAGTGGCAGCCACACCATATCCCTCTCGCCCCCTCTAAGATGCGTAGGTCGAGCTTTTCGTCATGCCTGGATCAAAGGTCGACCTGAACCTAACATTCCTAATGCATAGACCAAATTTGGCCGGACAAGGCGGAACTGATTGCGCTTTTACCAACACCGTTAATAGAAAAACTTCCACGACATACCGCCCCGGATTGAATTGCGCTAGTATTCCTTCTCCAACTTTCGGACCGACCAGCCAGTACATGGGAGGTTTGACATGCCGCCAATAAGGCACGTTCGGATCCTAATATGCTGCGAATTACTCTTCGGATGGATCGCTTGGGACCGACAGTCGGACAGTGTACGGCTGGGATAAGAAAGTCAGATTAGCAAAACTCTTCTAGAAGATTTCTCCTCCCTATCCGCCAAGAATGACCTAGACTCGGCTGCTGCGCGCCAGGAGCGATCATTCAGACCACGCCGTAAACGCGATGTTGGGCCTGTAAGCTGGAAGGCCGCTTTCGGGTGCGATATCTACTTCGCAAACCGACCCGTTGCGGACATTGGCGTTTGCGAAGACAGTCTCCACCGAATTTGATGTTCGAGGCGGCTGTTGGGGGCAGGTGTGCGGATATTTCTCTGGCTGATAGCGGCAGCTCTTCTCGTTGTAGGCTCCACCGCTGCATGGGTGGCGTGGTGGCCTCACAGTGACCTCACGAAAGCTGGACTAAACACAGAAGTCGGCGAACTGACATCTGGGAGCAGGTTTGGGTTGCGTCCAGGTATGCCTTGGCGGGAAGCCGACCAAATCATTCGATCTCAGTTCGAACCGGTGTTTGTATTGTGGTGGGTTGGCACTGAAGAAGAGAAGGCTCGTGGCGCGGGCAAAACCTCATGGTCTCCGGTACTATCCGGACAAAGCGAAGTCTCTTATCGTGACAGGTCGTGGAGAAATGGCGTGATAACTCTTCGCCTGCACGATGGTGTCGTAACAGAGGTGCGTTGGTGGTACGGTGGGCCCTTCTATATTGACCTTTAGAGGTCGTGCGGCACCATCGATGACGTCCGCTTTCCACCCTTAGCTGATTTTGACGCTGACCGCTTTCCGGGTGCCGAAGTCCAGGAACGAAAACGACCCGTTGCGGGTCTTCCGGTTTCCATCGCATTCTCCCGCGATGGACTCCTTAGCGACAGGACGGCCCGGAAAGTCTCCCGCTGTCGCAATCAGACAGTCGGTGCTCGCAACTCTGATTTTCATGGTTGCGGGTCCGATTGTTGGTTCGGTCTTATTGGTCGGCCCCTCCCTGACCATGGTTGGCTTGTTTCTCGGCGCGACTCCATTCGTTTATGTGGCAGGTCTTGTGCCTGCTACGGTCACCGGCGCCGTGGCCGCAGTGACTGCACTTTACGGTCGTTTATGGTTGTATCTGCTGGCAACCATGTTCTGCGGCGGCCTCAGCACGGTGAGTATGCTTGCGACCGCGCGGCCCGGACACTTCTTTTGGAAGCTCGCTGGTGTCGGCATGACGGCCGCCGCAATTTGCGCGGTCGTATGCATTCCAATAGTGGGCTTAAGGCTGCATCTCCCTCCATCATGGGCGTATCGATTTAGAGCCCTGGACCCCGTTTATGTCCTGCTGGCCGCATTGGGCGCGGCATCCTGATTTCTTTTGGCTTGGATCATCGCAATGATCCTCAGCTAGGCGGCCAAGATTCGCTTCCCACCCGCCCCTGGCGTTTCAGATGTCAGCTTCTGGGGTCAGGGATTGCGTTCAACCGAAACGACCGGTGGGCGCCAGGAGCGGACATAGGGACCTAGCCTGGAAACTGACATTCACGTCTCACAGATCGCCCTTCAGCTTTGGTTGACGACATCCATAATTCTATTATCTTGGAATTATGGAATTAGAGTCCGCTATCCTTGCTCTCGCCGCCCTGGCGCAGTCCACCCGCCTCGAGACTTTCCGCCTGCTGGTCCGGCATGAGCCTGAGGGCCTGCCCGCCGGCGAGATCGCCGACGCCCTCGCCGTACCCGCCAACACCCTGTCGGCGCACCTCGGGGTTCTGTCCCGCGCCGGTCTGATCAGTTCCGAGCGTCGCAGCCGGTCAATCATCTACCGCGCGGACCTGGGCCGCCTTCAGGCGCTGGTTCTGTTCCTCCTGAAGGACTGCTGCCAGAGCAGCGCTGAACTGTGCGAGCCGCTGCTGGCCGAACTCGCGCCTTGCCGTGCCTGAGGAGATCATGGACGTTGTCATCTATCACAACCCCGCCTGCGGGACGTCGCGCAACGCTCTGGCCCTGATCCGTCATGTCGGGATCGAGCCGCACGTCATCGAGTATCTCAAGACGCGGCCCAGCCGCGCCATGATCCTGGGGCTGGTTGAGCGGATGGGCGTGCCGCTGCGCAGCCTGCTGCGCGAGAAGGGCACGCCCTTCGCCGAATTGGGGCTTGGCGATGCCGACCTGACGGACGATCAACTGCTGGAGGCCATCGAAGGCCATCCGGTTCTGCTGAACCGTCCCATCGTCGTGTCCCCGCTGGGCGTGAAGCTGTGCAGGCCGTCCGAGGCGGTTCTGGACCTCCTGCCGTCCGAGGGTCTGAAGCCTTTCACCAAGGAGGACGGCGAAGTCGTCATCGACGCCGAGGGCCGGAGGGTCCGCTGATGGTCCACGCCGTGATCGCTGAACAGCCGAAGCGCCGCCTCTCCTTCCTGGACCGGTGGCTGACGTTGTGGATTTTCGCGGCCATGGCGCTGGGGGTGCTGCTCGGCGCGGTCGCGCCGGGGCTTCCCGGCTGGATCGACGGCCTGTCGGTCGGGACGACCAACATACCCATCGCCATCGGCCTGATCCTGATGATGTATCCGCCGCTGGCGCGGGTGAAGTACGAGGAACTGCCGCGCGTCTTCGCCGACAAGCGCGTGCTGCTGCTGTCCCTGTTCCAGAACTGGGTGCTGGGGCCGGTGTTGATGTTCGCCCTGGCGGTCATCTTCCTGCGCGACCAGCCGGAATACATGACCGGCGTCATCCTGATCGGTCTGGCCCGCTGCATCGCCATGGTGCTGGTCTGGAACCAGTTGGCGCGTGGCGACAACCAGTATGTGGCGGGTCTGGTCGCCTTCAACTCGATCTTCCAGATCGCCTTCTTCAGCCTCTACGCCTGGCTTTTCCTGACCGTTCTGCCGCCGCTGTTCGGACTGGAGAGCAGCGTGGTCGACGTCAGCGTCTGGACCATCGCCGGCGCAGTTCTGGTCTATCTGGGCCTGCCCTTCCTCGGCGGCTTCCTGACTCGGCGCACTCTGGTCGCGAGGAAAGGGAACGACTGGTACGAGGCGCGCTTCCTACCGCGCATCGCGTCGATCACCCTGATCGCCCTGCTGTTCACCATCGTCGCCATGTTCAGCCTCAAGGGCGGCGAGGTGGTCGCCCTGCCGCTGGACGCGCTGCGCATCGCCATCCCGCTGACGATCTACTTCTTCGTCATGTTCGTGGTCAGCTTCCTGATGGGGCGGCTGATCGAGGCGGACTATCCGCGCACCACAGCACTGGCATTCACCGCCGCCTCCAACAATTTCGAACTTGCGATCGCCGTCGCCATCGCGGCTTTCGGTCTGGCCTCGCCGGTCGCCTTCGCAGCGGTCATCGGCCCGCTGGTCGAGGTGCCGGTGCTGATCCTGCTGGTGTCGGTCGCCCTGTGGCTGGGCCGCCGCTACTTCCCCGCGACCGCCCCGAAGAAGGATGTCTGCTGATGGCCTTCAACGCTGTGGAGCTACCTGAGCCCACGGCCGACCTGATCACCGCGCTGGAATCGGCCGGCCTGCCAACGGACGACCTCAGTGAACCCGGACGGCGCTTCTACCGCTTCGAAGATGGCGAGGGGCTGATCGGCTATGGCGGACTGGAGCGGGTCGGACCCGACGCCCTGATCCGCTCCATCGTCGTTCCTGACAGACGTCGTGGCGGCGGTCACGGTGGGGTGATCCTGTCCTGGCTCGAAGCTGAAGCCGCCGGGCAAGGGGCTGACGGTCTTTATCTGCTCACGACCTCGGCCGCCCCCTTCTTCCGGCGGCACGGTTACTCGGTCGCCCTTCGGTCAACCGCGCCGTCCGCCATCGCCGCCTCCCGGCAGTTCAGCGGCCTATGCCCGGCCTCGGCGGCCTTCATGTTCAAGGAATTGCGCCCCCAATGACCCGTCTGCGCGACCTGCCCGATCCCGATCACCTGCCTGCGCTCGACCCGGCTTACCTGTCCAGCCGCCCCGCGCTGGGCCTCGGCCCGAACGACCATCCGCCGCGCATCCTGCTGCTCTACGGCTCGCTGCGGGATCGGTCCTATTCCCGGCTATGCGTCGAGGAGGCCGCGCGCCTGCTGCGCTTCATGGGCTGCGAGACCCGCATCTTCGATCCGTCCGACCTGCCGCTGACCGATCAGGTCGACTACGACGACCACCCCGCCGTCCATGAACTGCGCGAACATGCCCTGTGGTCGGAAGGCATGGTCTGGAGCAGCCCGGAACGCCACGGCCAGATTTCCGGGATCATGAAACTGCAAATCGACCACCTTCCGCTCAACATGGGCGGGATGCGTCCGACCCAGGGCCGCACCCTGGCGGTCATGCAGGTCTCAGGCGGCTCGCAGAGTTTCAACGCCGTCAACACCCTGCGGCTGCTCGGCCGCTGGATGCGGATGATCACCATCCCTAACCAGTCCAGCGTCGCCAAAGCCTTCATGGAGTTCGACGACGACGGCCGCATGAAGCCATCCAGCTACTACGACCGCATTGTCGACGTGATGGAGGAACTGGTGCGCTTCACCGTCCTGACCCGCACGCATTCGGGCCAGCTGGTGGATCGCTATTCCGAGCGGAAGGCGTCAGGCGTGCCGGTCGATGCAGCCAACGACCTGTCGGCCATTGCAATCCGGTCGCGCTCAAAGGGACACACAACGTGAAAGTGGCGGGCCAGTCCAACGACGCTCAGGTGGATGTCATAGTTATTGGCGGCGGACAGGCCGGCTTGGCGACGGCCTATTATTTGCGCCGAGCAGGTTTGAAATATGTGGTGCTCGATGCGGGGCAGAAGCCGGGCGGCGCGTGGCGCCACGGCTGGGATTCGCTCAGGTTGTTTTCGCCGAGCAGTTGGAGTTCGCTACCCGGTTGGCCGATGCCGGCCAAGCCGGGCGTTGACTACCCGACCCGTGACGACGTGATAGATTATCTCACTGCCTATGAGCACCGCTATCAGCTTCCCATCGAGCGTCCCGTCCAGGTCCGCGCCGTCAATGCCATCGAAGGTGGACTGGAAGTCGTCACTGACCAAAGGACGCGCAGGGCCGACATGGTCGTCAGCGCGACCGGCACCTGGTCCCATCCTTTCGTGCCTGAATACCCCGGACGGTCTGAGTTCGGCGGTGTCCAATTGCACTCGGCGCAGTACAAGACGCCTGTGGCGTTCGCCGGCAAGCGCGTCCTCGTGATCGGCGGCGGGAATTCCGGCGCCCAGATCATGGCCGAGGTCTCGCTTGTAGCCGACGCGACCTGGGTGACGACCACCGAACCGCTGTTCCTACCAGATGACGTCGATGGCCGAGTCCTGTTTCAGCGCGCCACCGACCGATGGAAGGCCCAGTTGGAAGGACGTGCCGTCGATGCGCCTATTGGCGGGTTGGGCGACATCGTTGCCATCCCCAGCGTCAGGGCGGCGCGGACCCGCGGAGCCCTCAACAGTTGTCGGCCGTTCGTCGCATTCCATAGGGATGGCGTTACTTGGCCTGACGGCAGGGACGAACCGATTGACGCGATAATCTGGTGCACCGGCTTCCGCCCGGCCCTGGACCACCTTCGCCCGCTCGGCGTCGTGGAGGCGGACGGACGCGTCGCGGTCAAGAACAACCGATCAAAGCGGCAGCCCCGTCTCTGGCTCATGGGCTACGGCGACTGGACCGGAGCCGCCTCGGCCACCATCGTCGGAGTGACGCGGACCGCCAGAGATATGGTGGCCAGGATACAACAAGCTGCGTACTGAAGTTTCAGGTCGAGGTCATCAGCATGAATGCCGCCGGCCAGCCGTGGTGGATCGGGTCGGCCTACATGAGCCATCTTCCTGTCGGGCTATCGCATTGCTTAATCGACGCAGATGGGAACGCGGCTCATCGTCATCGCTCCGCCACCGAACCCTGGTGTTGCGCGATTGACCCAGCGGACGTTTCGGCAGTTTTCGGTGCCGTCGCGCGACCTTGTCCTAGCTTGAGGCCGGGATTCGCCCCGCGCTCTGCGCGCCTGCTCGTCCAGCCAGCGATCTGCACTGGATTGGCCGTCTTGGAGTAGACGGCGCCGATACTCCCTCCTGTTCTGCGACCATACAGCCTGGCGTTCTGCAATGCTGAGAGTGCGCTCCGATGTCGGCGCCGAGGCGCCTCGGGGTTGCGAATAAGCTGGATAGGACGTGGTGAGGGCGATCAGCGCCAGAGCTGCCGGTACTATTCTCTTTGTCACGATTTACGCTCTCCTATCTTGCGACGTACAAGGATGAATTGCGCCACGATAGCAACTCGCGAAGGAATTTGTCGATCTTAGCCTGGCGCCGGCAGAACCACGACCTGCGCGCCGCCTTGGCGCAGGTCGAGGACGAGCTGGCCCCGGCGCGTTTGAACATCCGCAATCTGGCCGTCAGGCGGAGATCTTTGGCGAGGAGAACGGCCAGGCGCAGCCGCGGCTGCGGTGCTGTTGCTTGCGTTGGGCGGAGCGGCGGGCTGGACCCTGCATGGCTGGAACAGCCCCCCCCGCCAGGCCGGGGCATCGACGCCTTGGCCCAGGAGGCGGCCGCCGGTTATGCCGTCTGTGCGCCGAATCTCGAGCGACCGATCGAGATTCCGGCGTCGGACCTTGCTGCGTTGGATCAGTGGGTGTCTCGTCGCATGGGTCGTCCGGTACGGGCGCCGGACCTCAGCGGTTCCGGCTTCCGGCTGGTGGGCGGCCGATTGGTTGCGACGCCCAACGGGCCGGCGGGTATGTTCCTTTATCAGGCCACGGACGGCGCACGTGTCGCGATGCTCGTGCGGCCTATGGAGATCGACAAGACCGCCTCCATGCGTCGGCGGGTGGAGGGAGCGACCGAGGGCTATGCCTAGGCCGATCGCGGGCTGGGCTATTCTATGGTCTCGGCTCAGGGCGCCGAAGGTTTGGCCCGTCTTTCGCGAGAGGCGCGACGCCAAGCGGTCCAGGCGCCGGTTTAGACTGAGTGACGACCTGAGAATGCCCAGTGCGCGCGCTGGCGTTATTCATTTGTTTCTGTGTGTTGATAGGTCGCGTCTCAGCGCCAAAGGCGATTCATTGAACTCCTATCTGTATTTTAAGTCGTCCGAGCGGAATTCCATACAGAATTTCAAGCCTTATGCAGGTTTACTGCAAGCGGTTCTACGACATAGGTGTCCAGAGTGCTCATTATGCCGCCCGGTTCTGAAACCTTGTCGATGACCTTGACGCTGGTCACCCATTCGCGGGGCGTGATGTCGAAAAGCTGATATCCGCGCCGATCCGTATACATCCGCCAGTGAGGATTATCGGGCATCAGCGAGGCGGTTTTTTTCTCGCCTTCTCCGTTTCCGCCTGAACTGATGGAAGACGCGAGGAATTCGACCGCGGCCTTCTCGCCGTCCAGCGCGCGGTCGTCGACAGGAATCTCGCCCGCCCCGTGTCTGTGGTTGTCGCCGCTGGCCACGACCACATTGGTCAGTCGGCGACGACGGAGGGTGTCGATCAGGCGCTGGCGCGCGGGCCGATAACCGTCCCACAGGTCGGTTGCGAAGAGCCCTTCGGCGCCCCCGATTTCGGACCGGAAATCCAAGGGCATCATGATGACCTGCTGGGCGAGCAGGTTCCAGTTCGTCTCATGGCCCAGCCCTTCGTCCAGCCAGGTCTCCTGGGCCTGGCCCAGCATGTTGGCGCTGCGGGCTTCAGGCGGACAGACATTGCCCCGGAAGCGGTCATCGCAAGGCTGGTCGTCGCGATAGGAGCGCGTGTCCAGCACATGCATCCGCAGCAGGCGGCCATAGTCCAGACGGCGATAGGCCTTCACGCCCGCAAGCGTCGGGAACTGCGCGCGGCGGACCGGCATGTTCTCGTACCAGGCCTGCAGGGCCGCGAACCGGCGCAGCATGAAGACCTCGGGCGGGGTGCCGTCCTGATCGTAGGCCCCGGCCCAATTGTTATCGACCTCGTGGTCGTCGAAGCTGCAGGCGAAGGCGCTGGCGGCGTGGACGGCGATCAGGCCGGGATCGCTCTTGTACTGGGCATAACGACGACGATAGTCGTCGAGACTGTAGATCTCGCCGCCGAAGTGCTGGCGC
>DGIZ01000115.1 GCA_002386585.1 Brevundimonas sp. UBA4609
CGAGCCGCCGCCCGCGCCCGACCGGCCTTTGGCCGACCCGGCCCAGGAGGCCCGCGCCCGCGCCCTGTTCGGCGACATCCGCTGCGTCGTCTGCCAGCATGAGTCGATCGCCGACAGTCCGGCCGGCATCGCCGCCGACCTGCGCGGCCTGGTGCGCGAACAGATCGCCGAGGGGAAGACGGACGCCCAGATCAGGGACGATCTGATCCGCCGCTACGGCGACTATGTGCTGTTCAGGCCGCCGGTGCGGATCGGCACCTGGCTGTTGTGGTTCGGCCCGTTCGCCCTGGCGGCGGGGGCGGGCGTGGTGCTGGTTCTGCGGTCGCGTCGTCGCGGGGCAGGCGAGGCCGCTCCCCTGACGCCCGAGGAAGAACGCGCCCTGGCCGCCCTGACAGCGGATGACGAACAGGCCTGAAGCTTTCCGTCTGGAAAGCCTTTCGCCGTCTTCCTGACGCAGACGCGCCACACGCCGAACGATGATCAGGAACAATCATCTCGACGGCGTGCATTGGCTTGAGCCGTAACGCCCTATATCCATGGGCGAACGGAGCTTTCCGTGAACGCCAGTAAAAGACTGCAAGGACGACGATGCTGAAACGCAAGGAGTTCATTCTGGGGGCCGCTGTCGGCCTGACCTTCGCCGCCGCCGCGACGGCGGGCGGGGTCATCACCTGGCCGGGCGCCGAGGCTGCGCCCGCCGCCAAGGTCGGACAGCTGGTTCCTTCGGCCGGAGCCGGGGCGTTGGCTTTCGCCCCTCCGCAGGGCGCGCCGCTCAGCTTCGCCGACATCTTCCAGCAGGTCGCGCCCGCCGTGGTGCAGATCGACGTGAAGACCCGCGTCCAGCGTCCGCGCGGCGTGTTCCAGATTCCGGGCTTCGGCGCCGTGCCGATTCCCGGCGCGCCGGGCGGTTCGGGCGAGGGCGAGGAGGCGGACACCCAGTTGGCCGCCGGCGCCGGTTCGGGCTTCTTCATCTCGGGCGACGGCTTCATCGTCACCAACAACCACGTGGTCGAGAACGCCGAGGAAATCTCGGTCAAACTCAGCGACGGCCGCGAACTCAAGGCCAAGCTGATCGGCCGCGACGAAGGCACGGACCTGGCCGTCATCAAGGTCGAAGGTTCGGCCTTCCCCTTCGTCAGCTTTGAAGAAGCCGCCGAGCCGCGCGTCGGCGACTGGGTCATCGCCGTGGGCAACCCCTTCGGTCTGGGCGGCACGGCGACGGCGGGCATCGTCTCGGCCAAGTCGCGCGATATCGATCCGATCGGCTACAACGAATACCTGCAGATCGACGCGGCCATCAACCGGGGCAACTCGGGCGGTCCGACGTTCGACATCTACGGCCGGGTGATCGGGGTGAACACGGCGATCTTCTCGCCGTCGGGCGGCTCGGTCGGCATCGGCTTCGCCATTCCGGCGACCACGGCCAAGGCGGTCGCCGACAAGCTGATGCGCGGCGAAACGGTGGAGCGCGGCTATCTGGGCGTGACCATCCAGACCCTGTCCAAGGACGCGGCCGCCGCCCTGGGTCTGAGCGAAGACGCCAAGGGCGCCTATGTCGCCGAGGTGACGGCCGGGGCCCCCGGCGAGCGCGGCGGGATGCAGATCGGCGACCTAGTGACCAGCGTCAACGGCGAGGCGGTCGACAGCTCGACCGAGCTGACCCGCCGCGTGGCCCGCGCCAAGCCCGGCGACACCCTGCGTCTGGAGATCCTGCGCGACGGCCGGCGCCAGACGCTGAACATCCGCGCCGGCACGCGCCCGCCAGAAGCCCAACTGAACGGCGGCCAGGATTCGAGCGCTCAGCAGCCCGGCGAGGACGGCGCGGCCGTCGGCCAGTCGATCGAGGGCATGACGGTGACGCCGATCACCTCGGCCCTGCGTCAGCGTTACTCGATCCCCGACGGAACGGATGGCGTGGTGCTGACCGCCGTCGCCCCGCGTTCGGAGGCCGGCAAGCTGGGAATGCGCCCCGGTTTCGTCATCCAGCGCGCCAACAACCGCGTCGTCCGTTCCGAGGCGGACCTGAAGGCGGCGGTGGATGCAGCGCGTGAGGCGGGACGGCCGGGGGTCTTCCTGCTGATCCGCACCCCGGCGGGCAACACCTCGACGGTTCTGCCCTTCGCCAAGTCTGAATAAGGCGTAACTCACAGGATCGGCGGCGATGAGCTAACATCGCCGCCGAATCTTTTTTGGGAGGCTGCATGCGTATTCTGGTGGTTGAGGACGACGCCGAGGCCGCGACCGCCATGGTGCGCGGCCTTAGCGAGGCCGGGCACGAGGTCACCCACGCCGTGGACGGCGCCTTCGGCCTGCTGGAGTCGCAGAAGGGCGGCTACGACGTCTATGTCGTGGACCGGATGATGCCGCGCCTGGACGGCGTCGGCATGGTCGAGACCATCCGCAAGGGCGGCGATCAGACGCCGGTGCTGTTCCTGTCCGCCCTGGGCGAGGTCGAGGACCGGGTCACGGGCCTGAAGGCCGGCGGCGACGACTATCTGGTCAAGCCCTACGCCCTGGCCGAACTGGTGGCGCGGGTCGAGGCCCTGTCGCGTCGCCGCGAGACGGGCGGGGTCCAGACCGTGCTCAAGGTCGGCGACCTTGAGATGAACCTGATCGCCCGTACGGTCCACCGCGACGGGCAGGAGATCGACCTGCAGCCGCGCGAGTTCCAGCTGCTGGAGTTCCTGATGCGCCACGCGGGCCAGTCGGTGACGCGCACCATGCTGCTGGAGAAGGTCTGGGAATACCACTTCGACCCTCAGACCAACGTCATCGACGTCCACATCAGCCGCCTGCGCTCCAAGATCGACAAGGGCTTCGACAAGGCCATGCTGCAGACCGTGCGCGGCGCGGGGTACCGGCTGGAGGCGTAAACCGCGCCATCGTTCTCCCTCCCCTTCATGGGGAGGGTGGCCGGCGCAGCCGGTCGGGTGGGGAGGGCTTGCAGACCATGGCGATCATCGCCCGAGCCCGCGCTATGCGAAAAGCGCTGACGCCGCCAGAGGCGCGTATGTGGGTTCAGTTGAAGCTGTTGCGCGCTCAAGGGTTTCATTTTCGGCGGCAGGCGCCGTTTAGAGGCTATTATCTCGACTTCGTCTGCTTCGATCGACGGTTGGTCATAGAGATTGACGGCGTCACCCATGCGATCGAGGCGCAGGCGAACAGAGACAGGGTGAGGGACGCCGTGCTGGCTGGCGAAGGGTTCACGACGCTGAGGTTCGACAACGCTGCCGTTCGCGATGATCTCGACGGCGTGATGGCGGGAATAGTGGGCGCGCTTGAAGCCCTCCCCACCCGGTCGCTGCGCGACCACCCTCCCCATGAAGGGGGAGGGAGAAGGCTGAAGTGAAACTACCCTCGCTCTTTCGGCGGACGCCCTTTCGGCTGACGCTGCTGTTCCTGGCGCTGTTCGCGGCGACGGCCAGCGCAGTGCTGGCCTATGTCTATTTCGCCTCGGCGTCGGAGGCGCGGATGCGTGCGGAGGCCAGTGTCCAGGGCGAGGTCGACAGTCTGACCGCCATCTATCGCACGCGCGGCCGAGACGCGCTGAACCAGGCTCTGGTCGAACGGGCGATCCGCAACGGGCCGTATCTCTACGTCTTCAAGGACGCCGAGGGCCGTATCATCACCGCCAACATCACCGACGTGCCCGACGGGGTGGCGCCGGGGCAGTGGGACAGCTTCCGCCTGACCGACACCGATGAAGACGGCCGCGTCCGGCGCCGCCAGTCGATCGGGATCAACACTCCGCTGTCGGGCGGCGAACATCTGTTCGTCGGCGAGGACATCGGCGACATCGAGGCCTATCTGGCTCGCCTGACCCAGGCCCTGTGGGGCGCCATGATCATGGTGTTGTTGCTGGGCGTCGGCGGCGGTCTGTGGATCAGCCGGGGGGTCGAGCGGGCCATGGGCGGGCTGAATCGCGTGGTGACGGCGGTGCAGGAGGGCGATCTGAAGGCGCGCGTTCCGATCCGCCATTCCGGCGACGAACTGGACGAACTGGGCGAGGGGCTGAACGGGATGCTGGACCGGTTGGAAGGCTCCATGGCCTCGATCCGCCACGCCGGCGACGCCATCGCCCATGACCTGCGCACCCCTCTGAACCGGATGAAGGCCAAGATGGAGGTCGCCCTGATCGACGCCGAGGCGGGGCGGACGTCGGGCGTCGACGCCCTCAGCGTGGCGCTGGACGAGGCGGACGCCCTGCTCAAGACCTTCAACACCGTGCTGGCCATCGCCCGGTTGCAGGCGGGCGGGGCCCCCGATCCCAAGGTGTTCGATGCGGCGGATCTGGCCGCCGACATGGCCGAGCTCTACGAACCCGCCGGCGAGGACAAGGGGCTGGAGTTCGCCGCCGAGATCGAGAAGGGGCTGATGATCGAGGGCAACCAGCCCTTCCTGGCCCAGGCCCTGGCCAATCTGATCGACAACGCCATCAAATATACGCCCGAAGGCGGGGCGGTGATGTTCCGCGCGCGGCGCCGCTCGTCGGGCGATGTGGAGTTTTCCGTCACCGACAACGGGCCGGGCGTGCCGGACGAGGATCGCGAACGCGTGCTGCAACGCTTCGTGCGGCTGGACAACAGCCGCACCGAGCCGGGTTCGGGGTTGGGCCTGTCCCTGGTCACGGCGGTGGCCGAGGCGCATGGCGGCCGCATCCAACTGGACGAGGGGCCGGGCGTCTATGACGGACGCGGGCCGGGCCTGCGCGTGGCTCTGATCCTGCCCGCCGCCAGTCGGACGCCCGAGGCGTGAGCGACGCTCTGGCGAGGCGATTGCAGCCGTGCGGCCCCGTGCGCGACGCGGAGGCGGCAGGGCGTCTGCATGAACGGCTGATCGAGGCGGCGGACGCCGCCGGCTGGCGCGCGACGCTGGA
>DGIZ01000258.1 GCA_002386585.1 Brevundimonas sp. UBA4609
CCGTCGCAGCGGCCGGTGAACGCCGTCCGCGCCCCCTGCCCCCGGCGCTTCATTCCGCCAGATCAAGCAGCGCCGCCGTCTGGCGCGCGATCACAACCTCCTCGTCTGTCGGTATCATCCAGACCGCCACGGCGCTGTCGGCCGCATTCAGACGGCCGGCGCCGCGCTCGTTCGCGGCGGCGTCGAGCCTGACCCCGAGCCAGCCGAGGCGCGCGCAGATCTCGGCTCGGATCCGCGGCGCGTTCTCGCCGACACCCGCCGTGAAGACCAGGCCGTCCAGCCCTCCGAGGCTGGCCGCCAGCGCCGCCATCTCGCGCGCGGCGCGATGGACGTAAAGATCCAGAGCCTCGCGCGCCGCCGGTTCGCGGCTCTCGAGCAGGTCGCGCATGTCGCCGCTGAGGCCAGAGACGCCGAGCAGTCCCGACTGGCGATAGAGCAGATCGGTCAGGCCGGCGGCGTCCAGTCCCCCCTCGCGCAACAGATAGAGCACCGCGCCCGCGTCCAGACTGCCGCAGCGCGTGGCCATGACCAGACCGTCGAGCGGCGTGGCGCCCATGGTGGTGTCAATGCTGCGCCCGTCGCGGAGGGCGCACAGACTGGCTCCCCCGCCGAGGTGGGCCGCGACCACACGGCCGGCGGCCGTGGGAGGGTCGAGCGCCGCCAGACGTCCGGTGAGATACTCATAGGACAGGCCGTGAAACCCGTAGCGGCGAAGACCCCGCGCCTCCCAGACCCTCGGCAGAGCGAAACGGTCAACCACGGGATCATGGCCCGCGTGGAAGGCGGTGTCGAAGCACAGGACCTGCGGCAGCCCCGGCCGCGCGGCGCGAAGGGCGGACGCCCCCGCCAGCGACTGGGACTGGTGCAGGGGGGCGAGCGGCGCGAGCGCCGCCACGGCCGCGAGGACCGCCTCCGTGACAAGCGTCGCCGCGCAGAAACGCGGCCCGCCATGAACCACCCGATGGCCCACGGCGGCGATCGGTCCGGGCAGGCGCATCTCAAGCCACCCGAGGAGGTCCGGCGCCGAAGTCCGAGGCCAGGGCTCGTCTGAAAGAACCGCCCCGGCCGGGTCATAACTCAGCAGTCGGGGCGCCTCGCCGTGCATTTCGATCCGGCCGCGCAGACAGGGCGCCAGTCCGCCCGGCCCCTGATCGAAAACGCCGAACTTGCAGGTCGAGGACCCGCTGTTGAGAGCAAGAATGAACGGCATGCCCGACTGCACTCCCCACCTGACCGCGACCCAGCTGTCCACGTCTGACGCTGACGACGGGCGGCTCTTACGATCGTCGACGCCACGCGTCCGTAATGTTTGGCCGGGTGGGGCGTCAGACGACGGGATGGTGTTCAGCACGGAAGGCGCCTCGCATGACCTCCAAATCCCCGGCCGCCGGCCGGGTCTTCAGGCTTCTGACCCTGGGCGCCTTCGCGGCGGGGCTGGCCTATCTGCTGATCGGCGAGCACCGGGTTCACCTGCTCGGCTGGGCGCCGTTCCTGCTGTTGCTGCTCTGTCCCCTGCTGCACATGACCATGCATGGCGGCCACGGCGGGGGGCACGGCCCCGACCACCCGGGCGACCGCGCCCGTCCCCCAGCTCCGGAGGCCTGATCATGGCGGAACCGCAAACGTACGGGCTCTGGTCGCTGGTGGCCCTCAACTCCATCCTGTTCATCTTTTTCGCCTTCACCTTCTTCAAGCCGAAGACGGCGAGGGACTGGCGCGCCTTCGGCGCCTTCAGCGCCTTCCTGATCGCCTTCTTCACCGAGATGTACGGTTTCCCGCTGACGATCTTTCTGTTGGCCGGTTGGTTACAGAGCCGCTTTCCCGGCGTGGACTGGTGGTCCCATGACGCCGGACACCTGCTTGAGATGATGTTCGGCTGGCGAGCGCACCCGCACTTCGGGCCCTTCCATATTCTCAGCTTGGTTCTCGTTGGCGGCGGGTTCTGGCTCCTCTCCGCGGCATGGCCGGTGCTCTATAGCGCGCAACGAGAAGGCCGGCTGGCGACGACCGGTCCCTACCGGTCAATCCGCCAGCCGCAGTATGCCGGTTTCGTGCTGATCATGATCGGCTTTTTGCTTCAATGGCCGACGCTGCTCACCCTGGCGATGTTCCCGGCGCTGGTCATCCTGTACTGGCGCCTCGCCATGGCGGTGGAGCGAGAGACCGCCGCCCGCTTCGGCCCGGCCTGGAGCGCTTACCGGCAGGCTACGCCCGCGTTCGTTCCCCGCCTACGCCCCCTGTAGGGCGCGGAATCCCACCGACCTCAAGACTGAACTGCTTTCGACTGGAATTTCCTTCATGCATACTACTACCGTCGATGTTTCCGGTTTCAGCACGCCGCTGGATTCACTGGTGATCGAGAAGCACCTGCGGGGCCTGAAGGGCGTGCTGGAAGCCGCCGCCAACTTCGGCTCGGCGACCGCGACGATCCGATATGACGAAGCCCTGGTCAGCCAGGTCGAACTGGAACAGGCGGTGCGGGATTGCGGCTTCCACTGCCGCGGCGAGGTCGTGCCGCGTCACATCTGCGTCCCGCATGAGGAGGTCGTGGACGCCCGGTCGCACCTCCAGCATCCCGCAGCTCCGGCGGCCGCGCATGAGGGCCACGCGCCCTCTGCTCATCCTGCCCAAGCCGGCGCCGACGACATGGCCGAGATGGGGCACGGCCCCGGCATGGACATGCAGGCCATGGCCCGGGACATGCGCAACCGCTTCCTCTTCGCCGTCGCCTTCACCCTCCCGATCTTCCTGCTCGCCCCGATGGGCATGGACTTCATGCGAGTGGAGCCGCCGTTCGGCCTGCCGCTGAAGCCCCTGCTGTTCGTCCTGGCCAGCGCCGCCATCCTCTATCCGGGCTGGCCCTTCTACATCGCCGCCGTCCGGGCCCTGCGACGCGGTGTGCTCAACATGGCGGTGCTGGTCCTGCTCAGCGTCGGCACCGGCTACCTGTTCAGCGTCGGCGCCACCTTCTTCTACGACGCGCCCGACTTCTACGAAGCCTCGGCCCTGCTGCTGGTCTTCATCCTGATGGGCCACTGGCTGGAGATGCGGGCGCGGGCCGGCGCCTCGGACGCCATCCGCAGGCTGATGGACCTGGCGCCGCCCACCGCCCGGGTGCTGCGCGACGGCGTCGAGGTCGAGGTCGCGACCTCCGCCGTGCTGGTGGGCGACCGGGTGGTCGTCCGGCCGGGCGGCCGCATCCCCGTGGACGGCGTGATCGAGGACGGCGGCTCCGAGGTCGACGAATCCATGCTGACCGGAGAATCCCTGCCCGTGACCAAGGGCGCCGGGGATTCCGTGACCGGCGGCGCGATCAACAAGACCGGCGCCTTCCGTTATCGGGCGACGCGGGTGGGCGCCGACACCGCGCTGGCGCAGATCGTCAAGCTGGTGCAGGAGGCGCAGAACTCCAAGGCCCCGGCCCAGTTGCTCGCCGACCGCGCCTCCCAGTGGCTTGTGCTGGCCGCTGTCGTCATCGGCCTGCTCACCTTCGGCGTCTGGTTCTGGGCCCTGGGCCAGACCCTGATGTTCGCCCTGACCCTGACCATCACCGTCTTCGTCATCGCCTGCCCCGACGCTCTTGGCCTGGCCACGCCCATGGCGATCATGGTGGGCACGGGGCTGGGGGCGCGCCACGGCGTGCTGATCAAGAACGCCGCCGCTCTCGAGCATGCCGTCAAGCTGGACGTCATCGTCTTCGACAAGACCGGCACCCTGACCCTGGGCGCGCCGAAAGTGGTCCAGGTCACCCCCGCCGCCGGAGTGGACGAGACCGACCTGCTGACCACGGCCGCGGCCCTGGAGCGAGGATCCGAACACCACATCGCCAAGGCCGTGCTGGAGCGGACGAAGGGCCTCCCCGAACTGGCCGCTGCCGGCTTCGAATCCTTCGGGGGCAAGGGACTTCGGGCGACCGTGGCCGGGCGGACCGTCCTCTCCGGCAACCGCATGCTCATGGCCGACAACGGCGTCGAGCTCGGCGAGCTGACGGCGGAATCCGAACGGCTGCAGGGCGCCGGCCGCACCGTCGTCCATATCGCCCGCGACGGGCGGGTCATAGGTCTGATCGCCGTGGCCGACGCCGTCCGCCCCACCGCGGCGGCGACCATCCGGCGACTGCAGGCCCTGGGCGTCAAGGTGGCCATGATGACCGGCGACAACCTCGGCACCGCACGGCGTATCGCCGGTGAACTGGGCATCGACATCGTGCTGGCGGAGGTCCTGCCCGGCGACAAGGCGCTCAAGGTGAAGGAACTCCAGGCCGCGGGCCACAGGGTCGGCATGGTTGGCGACGGGGTCAACGACGCCCCGGCCCTGACCCAGGCCGACGTCGGCTTCGCCATCGGCGCCGGCACCGACGTCGCCATCGAGAGCGCCGACGTGGTGCTGATGCGCAGCGACCCCGCCGACGTGGTCAAGGCCATCGAGCTGTCGCGCGCCACCCTGCGCAAGATGCATCAGAACCTGTGGTGGGCGGTCGGCTACAATCTCATCGCCTTTCCCCTGGCCGCGGGAGTCCTCTATCCCTTCACCCTCAGCCCCGAGATCGCCGCCCTGTCGATGTCGGGCAGTTCGGTGCTGGTGGCGGTCAACGCCCTGATGCTCAAGCGTCTGCGGCTGGGCGCCGGCATGGACGTCCAGCCGCCGTCGCGGTCAGCCGTAACGCAGGCGTAGCGTCGCCCCCTGCGGCATGGTCCCGCCCGGCGCCGCAGGCCTGTCGTTCGCCTATGCAGACGAGGGGTCCTCCGCCGCTCA
Organism: Brevundimonas sp. UBA4609; assembly: GCA_002386585.1. Lineage (GTDB taxonomy): Bacteria > Pseudomonadota > Alphaproteobacteria > Caulobacterales > Caulobacteraceae > Brevundimonas > Brevundimonas olei. Next base: position 4,756 of record DGIZ01000258.1, read on the forward strand.
GGGATACGCAAGCGGTCCGGCGGCGTGCGATGAGGTCGCCGCCTCGCCTGTAATCCAGCGGCGGGGGCTGCGTCCTCATAAGGAGAACACACGCGCGCAGCGAGGGGTCGCCGTCCTCCTGCGCCGATGGGGAAATCACCACGGCTGGCCAGAGCCCATGCCCAACGGACGAGGACAGCGATCATGGTTCACTCGGATATTATCCGCGTCGGGGTCAATGGATACGGCGTGATCGGCAAGCGCGTGGCCGCCGCCGTCAGACAGCAGGACGACATGATCCTCGTGGGCGTCGCCGACGTCAGCGCCGACTGGCGCCTGCGTCTTGCGGCCCGGATGGGTTTCTCCCTCTACGGCGCCGCCCCCGGGGCCGCCCTGACGATGCAACGGGCCGGTCTCCCTGTGGCGGGCGATCTGGACGACCTGATCGCGTCGGTCGATGTCATGGTGGACTGCACGCCCAAGGGGATCGGCGCCGCCAACGCGGAGGTCTACCGGCGCAAGGACAAGCCCTTCATCGTCCAGGGCGGCGAGAAGCACGAAGTCGCCGGTCACTCCTTCGTGGCCGAGTCGAGCTACGCAGGCGCGCTCGGACGGCCGGCGACCAGGGTTGTCTCGTGCAACACCACCTCGATCGTGCGCACTCTCACCGCGCTCAAACAGGCGGGATTGCTGCGCCGGGCGCGGGGGACGCTGCTGCGGCGGGCCACCGATCCCTGGGAGAGCGACCGGGGCGGCATCATGAACACGCTGGCGCCCGAGCCCCAGATTCCGAGCCACCAGGGCCCCGATGCGCAGAGCGTCGATCCCGACCTGGATGTCGTGACCATGGCGGTCAAGGTCCCCGAGACCATCGCTCATCTGCATTACTGGTCGGTGCAGATGACCCGTGCGGCGGACAAGGCGGAGGTGGTCGCGGCCTTCCTCGCCTCCTCGCGCATCGCGGCGATCCGGATGGACGACGGCTTGACGGCGCTAAACAGCGTCAAGGAACTGATGGCCGACCTCGGCCGCCCGCATGACAATCTCTATGAAGTGGCGCTCTGGACCGACATGCTCCGCGTCCAGGGCGACGAGCTCTTCTACGCCTACATGGTCGACAACCAGGCCATCGTCATTCCCGAGACCATCGACGCCATCCGGGCCCTCTCCGGCCGGATCGCCGCGCCGGCCGTGTCGATCGCCAGGACCGACGCCAGCCTCGGCATCGGCGCTCTCGACCGGTTGGGTCCGCCGGATCAGGTCGCGGACTCATAAGCTCCGAGCCGGCGCGGCGGCCAGGGCGATGAGAATAGAGGAGCGAATGTCCGGATCTCCAGATGGAGAAGGTCGCACCAGGAATGCGCGCGCCCGCGGACGTTACGCACGACACGGCAAGGTCCGGCCCGACGTCTTTCCGCGGCTAGGTCAGGGCCCGATCCAGCACAGCCATGAGTTCGGCGGCCTTGGCCCGCCGCTCCGCCTCGTCCCCATCCACCAGCGCGCTGGTCACACAGTGATCCAGGTGGTCCTTGAGGATTTCGGATTCCACCCGCCGAAGCGCCGCGCGTACGGCCTGCAGCTGGGTGAGGACGTCGATGCAGTAGCGGTCCTCGTCGACCATGCGGGCGATGCCCCGCACCTGCCCTTCGATGCGGCTGAGGCGGTTGAGCAGCTTCGGCTTGTCGTTATGGTCCAAGAGCGTCCTCCCTTGCCGGCGGCGAGCATACCCCCTCAGGGTATTTGAAAATATACCGCGAGGGGTATATCAGATTACCACACGCTGTGGAGTTCTCCGGCCATGTCGAACGCCCCTTCCCACCCCGATCACGCCCACGCTTCTCACGCGGGCCATGGCGAGCCCCCTCCCGCCGGCAAGGTCCACGACCCGGTCTGCGGCATGACCGTGGATCCGGAGACGACCGCGCACCGCGCCGAGTTCGACGACAAGCCCTTCTTCTTCTGCTCGGCCGGCTGCCGGACCAAGTTCGTCGCCGAGCCGGCCCGCTATCTCGACGGCGGCAAGGCCGAGACGCCCGCAGCGCCGGCCGGGACCGTCTACACCTGCCCCATGCACCCGGAAATCCGCCAGGTCGGGCCGGGCTCCTGCCCGATCTGCGGCATGGCGCTCGAACCCGAACTGGTCACCGCCGCCAGCGCCCCGAACCCGGAGCTCACGGACTTCACGCGCCGGTTCTGGATCGGGCTGGCGCTGTCCGTTCCGGTGTTGGCCCTGGAGATGGGCGGCCACCTCACCGGGCTGATGATGAGCGTGAGCGGCCAGACCTCGGCCTGGATCCAGTTCGCGCTCGCCACCCCGGTCGTCCTCTGGTCCGGCTGGCCCTTCTTCGAACGCGGCGCCAGGTCGCTGGTCACCCGCCATCTGAACATGTTCACCCTGATCGCCATGGGCGTGGGCGTGGCCTGGATCTACAGCGTCGTGGCGACCGTCGCGCCCCATCTGTTCCCGCCCGCCTTCCGCCGCGCCGACGGCAGCGTGCCGATCTATTTCGAGGCCGCAGCCGTCATCACTGTGCTGGTGCTGCTGGGCCAGGTCCTGGAACTGCGCGCGCGCGAGCAGACGTCCGGGGCCATCAGGGCCCTGCTGGACCTTGCGCCCAAGACCGCGCGTCGGGTCCGCGCCGATGGGACCGACGAGGAGGTCGGGCTCGACCAGATCCTGGTGGGCGACAACCTGCGCGTCCGCCCCGGCGAGAAGGTCCCGGTCGACGGCGAACTCGTCGAGGGCCGGGTGGCGATCGACGAGTCCATGGTCACAGGCGAGTCCATGCCGGTGACCAAGGAGCCTGGCGACAAGGTGATCGGCGGCGCCATCAACAAGACCGGCTCCTTCGTCATGCGGGCCGAGAAGGTCGGCGCCGACACCCTGCTCTCCCAGATCGTGCAGATGGTCGCCCAGGCCCAGCGGAGCCGGGCCCCCATCCAGCGCATGGCCGACCTGGTCTCCGGCTGGTTCGTGCCCGCGGTGATCCTGGTGGCCGCGATCGCGTTTGCGGTCTGGGCTGGCTTCGGACCTGAGCCGCGCTTCGCCTTCGCCCTGGTCGCGGCGGTGTCGGTGCTGATCATCGCCTGCCCCTGCGCGCTGGGCCTCGCCACCCCGCTGTCGATCATGGTCGGCGTGGGCCGCGGCGCCCAGGCCGGGGTGCTGATCAAGAACGCCGAGGCGCTGGAGCGTTTCGAGAAGATCGACACCATCGTCATCGACAAGACCGGCACCCTGACCGAGGGCCGTCCGGCCGTGATCGCCATACACCCGGCGGCCGGCTTCAAGGAGGCCGAACTGCTACGGCTGGCCGCCAGCCTGGAGCGCGGCAGCGAGCATCCCCTGGCCGACGCCATCCTGCGCGCCGCGACCGAACGCAAGCTCGCCCTCGTCGAGCCGATGGACTTCGATTCTCCGGTCGGCAAGGGGGTCCTGGGCCGGATCGACGGCCGCCGCGTGAGCCTGGGCTCGGGCAAGTTCATGGCCGAGCAGGGCGTCGACACCTCCACCCTGGACGCGGAAGCCGAGAGCCTTCGCGCCGACGGCGCCACGGCTATCTTCGCGGCGGTCGACGGCGCCCTGGCCGGCGTCTTCGCCATCGCCGATCCGATCAAGGCCACCACGCTTCGGGCCGTTCAGGCCCTGCAGGCCGAAGGCGTGCGGCTGGTGATGATGACCGGCGACAACCGCACCACGGCGCTGGCCGTCGCCCGCCAGCTCGGGATCACCGAGGTCGAGGCCGAGGTGCTGCCGCAGGACAAGGCCGCTGTCGTCCAGCGGCTGCGGGCCGAGGGGCGCAAGGTCGCGATGGCCGGAGACGGGGTGAACGACGCCCCTGCCCTGGCCGCCGCCGAGGTAGGCGTCGCCATGGGCGCCGGATCCGACGTCGCCATCGAAAGCGCCGGGGTCACCCTGCTGAAGGGGGACCTGCAGGGGCTGGTCAAGGCGCGGCGGCTGTCGCACGCGGTGATGAGCAATATCCGCCAGAACCTGTTCTTCGCCTTCGCCTACAACGTGGCGGGCGTGCCGATCGCGGCCGGGCTGCTCTATCCGGTGTTCGGATGGCTGCTGTCGCCCGCCATCGCCGCCGGCGCCATGGCCCTGTCCAGCGTCAGCGTGGTGACCAATGCGCTCAGGCTCAGGGGCGTCCGGCTCTAGCCGGCGCTCGCGGACACCGGGCCGAAGGCGCGGCGGGCGTCACCCGCCATGCGTTCCACGCACCAACGGGCGTAGGCGTCCGCCAGCCCCGGGACGAGGCGCCCGGGGCCGCGGGGCGCAGGGTCGTAGTCGATCCAGACCCGCAATCCGGCCCCGCCACGGATCGGCGTGGTCTGGAAGCCCATCTCGTAGTCGCCGATGATTATCAGCCGCGGCCGGCCCACGGTGCGCCAGACCTTGCGCCGCGGCGGCGCGCGCTCGGTCACCACCTCGTCGACGAAGAGCCCGAGACCGAACGCCCGGCCGCCCATCCGGATATGCGAGCCGACCGCCTGTCCCCGGCCCGCGTCGAAGTCATAGGTCATCCGCCCCCCGCCCATCATCATCGACGGGCGGGCCATGTGCGCGGCCAGGCGGGTCTGGTCGTCGAGATGGGCGAACAGCCGTTCCGGGGTCGCGGCGACCTGGACGGAGGCCTGCCTGTGGCGAGTCATGGACGGGTCTCCGCGACATCCCCCGCCGCCCCGGACGGGACCACCAGGTTCTGGGGCTCGCCCCGGGCGAAGGCTTCGATGTTGTCGAGCGTCGTGCCGACGATCCGCCCTAGGGCCTCGGCCGTGTCATAGGCGATGTGAGGCGTGACCACGACATTGGGCAGGCGCAGGAGCGTGTTGGCGGCCACCAGGGCGCGCAGGCGTTCGGCCGGCAGCGGCGTGTCCATGCGGAAGATCTCCGCCTCTTCGCGCAGGAGCGGCTCCTCGGAGAGGACGTCCAGCCCCGCCCCGGCCAGACGTCCGCTGCTCAGGGCGCGCACCAGGGCCGCGGCGTTCACCACCCCGCCGCGCGCCGTGTTGATCAGCACGCAGCCCGGCTTAATCACCGCGAACTGGGCGTCCGAGATCAGGTCGCGGGTCTGCGGCCCGCCCGGCGCGTGCAGGCTCACCACGTCGGCCAAGCGCAACAGGTCGTCCAGGGTCACATAGTCGAAGCCCAGCTCGGCGGCCGCGGCGGGATCAGGGTGCGGGTCGGCCGCCAGCGCCGTCATGCCGAAGCCGCGGGCGATGCGGATCACCCGCCGGCCGATGCGTCCGGCCCCAACCACGCCCAGGGTGCGGCCCTCGAGGTCGAAACCCCGCAGCCCCTCGACGTGGAAATCCCCCCGACGCGTCCTGTCGGCGGCCTCGACGACATGCCGCGAGACCGCGAGCAGCAGGGCGAAGGCGTGCTCGGCCACCGTCGGGTCGCCATAGTCCGGCACATTGCAGACCGCCACCCCGCGCGCGCGGCAGGCCTCAAGATCGATATGGTCGAAACCGGTGGAGCGCGTGGCGACCAGCCGCAACCGGGGCAGCGCCGCGATCACCGCCGCCGAGACCTCCGAGCCGACGAAGGGGCTCACCACCTCGGCTTCAACATAGTCCGGCGCGGTCTGCGGCGTCAGGCACCCCGCGGTGCAGCGCACCCGGTGCCCCGGCTCCAGCCGCAGGCAGGCCTGGTGTTCCCACTCCGCCGCTTCGAATACCGCCACATCCATCCTGCCTGCTCCTATTGCGCCGCCGGCGCGGCGCGTGGCGCGCCGGCCGCCCCAGAGTTCCGGGGGCTGTTTGACCCGCCGCCCGCTCGGACGCGCACGACCATCGCGGGACATGCCGCTTCACGCACGACGGCCTTGAGGGTCTCGGCGCGCTCGGGCGCCCAAATCCCCTTCCAGGTCAGGATGATGAGGTCGACGGATTCTTCACGCGCCACTCGCAGGATTTCTGACGCCGGAGAGCCGCGAGCGAGCAGCAGCCGGACGCGCAGGTCGGAGAGCGGGCAGATGCAGGCGAGCCGCTCCATGAATTCGCCCGCCCACGCCGGCCACTCGTGCTGGGGCTGATCCAGGTAGAAGGGCGACGTCAGCGAGCCCCGCGCCTGGGGACTGGCGGGGCCTGGCGCGGCGACCAGGAGCACCAGGAGGTCGGCGTCCGCGCGGCGCGCGAGCTCTACGCCGGGTTTCACCGCATCGCTGGCGGCCGAGGTCCCCTCGTGCGGGAGCAGAACCTTTCTCAGCCGCCAGTCCTGCAGCGGTTGCGCGGGGTTGACCAGGATCACCGGGCAGGATGCCCCGCGCAGCACGGAAAGAGCAGTCCCGCCGACCTTCCCGGCCGGGCTGCCCGGCGCGGTGTGGGTGCAAAGCACGATAAGACGGGCGTGAAGATCGCCAGCCGCAGCGAGGATCGCGGCGGCGGGTTCGCCGCTGCGAGTCTCGAAACTGGCGCCGCGCAGGTCCTCGGCGGCAAGCCCGAGCCGAGGCGCCAGCTCCTCCGCAGCAGACGCCTGCTCGGCGACATGCAGGATGCGGACGGCCGCGTGCTCAAGACCCGAGAACACCTTGGCCACGGATAGCGCCGGGAGGGCGTCGGCCATCCCGTCCAATGGAACGAGGATCACGGGCTGATCGCTCACGGCGCAACTCCTGGCGCGGCTCCAATGCGCGCGCTGTCGTCCGGCAGCTTGAGCTCGTGATCCTTGCCGCGCCACTTGAAACGCAACGACACTCCTCGCCATTGCGGCGGCAGGTTCGGCTGATGCTCGGGCCCTTCCTCGGTGAACCGCAGGCCGGCGAAGCCGAACACCGCAGCCTGCCAGAGGCCCCCGAGGGCCGCCGCATGCACTCCGGCCGCGGCATTGCCCATGTTGTCCCCCAGGTCGATATCGCTCGCCTGTCGAAAGTAGCGCTCCGCGAGCCTCACGTCCCCGAGCCGCGCCGCGACCGCCGCATGGATCGCCGGACTGAGGGAGCTGCCGTGCGCGCACCGCGGCTCGTAATAACGGAAGTTGGCCTCCCGGACCTCCGGCGGGAAACGGTCCCACAGCAGATGCAGCAGCATCACGACATCAGGCTGCTTGATCGCCTTCGATTGGCGGATCCGCTCGCGACCGAGCAGCACGTCGATCGGCGCGTTGCGCGGCTCAAAGGCGGCCAGATCGATCTCCTCCAGTCCGAAGTAGCCCTGGAACTGCTCAAAGAGGCCGGTGCGCACGTCGAACCCCGTGTAGAGCTCCCGCGCCGCCGCACTCCAGGCAAGGGGCTCGGCCGCATCCATCGCCAGCGATTCCGAGAGCACCCGCCACCGCTCTGGCCAGCGCTCGACCAGAAGCCGCGCCACGGCGTTCCCGGTCTCCAGATTCCACTGCGCCATGACGTTGGTGTAGGCGTCGTCGTCGACCGTCTCATGATACTCGTCCGGGCCCACCACGCCGCGGATGTGACGTAGGCCATCGCTTTCAAGCTTCGCGCGGCCGGCCCAGAAGCGGGCGGTCTCGAGGAGGATTTCAGCGCCGACGTCGAGCAGAAAACCTTCGTCCCTGGTCGCGCGCCAGTAGGTCCAGACGCCGTAAGCGACGTCGGCGCTGATGTGCTGCTCCTGGTCGGCGAGCAGGATCGGGATGACCTCCCCGTTCGGCGCGACAACGAAGGGCGGCGTCACGTCCTGACCGGTGTCGGCGGATTCCCAGGCATAGAAGGCGCCGCGCTCCCCATGCTGCGCGGCCTTGTCCCGAGCCGCCGGAAGCGTCCGATGGCGGTAGGTCAGAAGGGCCCTGGCCGCTTCCGGCCATGTCAGCACGTAGAACGGCAGCATGAAGATCTCGGTGTCCCAGAACACATGGCCGCCGTAGGCGGCGCCGGTGAGCGCCCGGGCGCCGATCGAGACGCGGTCATCGTCGGGGTCCACGGCGCTGAGCAGGTGATAGACCGCGAAGCGCAGCGCGCGCTGCGCGGCCGGGTCACCGTCGATGGCTATGTCGCTCGCCTCCCACCTGACCCTCCAGGCCTCCCGGTGGGCGGTGATCAGGGCCGACAAGCCTGTGTTGATCGCGCGGCCGGCGCGGCTGCGTGCGGCGGCCTCCGGCTGATCCTGGTCCCTTGAGGTGCAGACGGCGACCACCCTGTCGAGCCGGTAGATCTTCCCGAGTTCGAGCTCCAACACCATCGGCGGCCTGGGCGCGCGCCCAGACGCGGCGCTGCGGTCGCCGATCTCGCCGATCTCGCCGATCGCGCTTGCGGCGGCGAGCGCAATGACGCCGCCGTCGCCAAGTCGGCGCGTCGCCATCTCATCGAGAGGAACGTCCAGGCTTGCGGTCGCGCTGTAGTTCTCCGGCGTCACCGCAACCGACTGGATCAGGAGGCGCCGGTCGGCCTGGGAGGCAAGACGCAGCCCCCGCATTCGGGTGATCCGACCGGCGGCGTCCTCGTGTCGCCACTCGCGCCAGAGAATCCCCTGCCGCATGTCGAGCATCCGGCGGTGCCTGAGGGTCCTGCCCGTATCCAGTCGGAGAGGCCGGCCCTCGATGGTCATGGAGAGCTTCGCCCAATCCGACAGGATGGCAAGGCCGGGCGTCGGTCCCGGCTGCGCATCGAAGGCTCCGGCTACGAAAGTGGCGGGCGAGGACATCCCGCTTCCTTCCGCCAGCGACCCCCTGGAACCGAGATGGCCGTTTCCGATCGCGAAGATGGATTCCAGTTCGTGCTCCCGCGTGAGCGTGAAGCCTTCCTCCACGAGCAACCACCCGGCCGCGGCGCTGGGGGCCGCCGGCAGGCCCATGGGTGCGGCCGGCGCCGCCGGGACGATCCGCAGCTCCCCCAGATCCCGCACGACGAGCGTGGCGCCGTGCTGGCGCAGGACGGCGGCCTGCCCGGCTCGATCGACGCCGACGACGAGGCCGTAGCCCGCGGCCCGGATCGCCTCCACGCCGGCGATCGCATCCTCCACCCCGATGGCGCGCTTGGCGTCGACGCCGAGGAGCCGGGCGGCGTACACGAAGGTGTCCGGCGCAGGCTTGCCGTTCAGCCCCTGGCGCTCCGCTTCGACACCGTCGACACATGCGTCGAACAGGTCCGCGAGTCCCGCCGCCTCGATCACGGCCGCGGCGTTCTTGCTGGATGTGACCGCCGCCGTCTTCAGGCCTGCCTCGCGCAGCCTGCGGATGAGTTCGAGGGAGCTTTCGAACACCTCGACGCCGGATCGGCCCAGGGCCTGGCGGAAGAGCTGGTTCTTGCGTGCGCCGAGACCGAAGACCGTTTCACGGTCGGCGCGATCATCCGGCTTGCCCTCCGGCAAGGTTACCCCGCGCGACGCCAGAAAGCTGCGGATCCCTTCATGGCGCGGCTTGCCGTCGACATAGGTGCGGTAGTCGCGCTCCACGTCGAAGGGCCGGAACGCCTCTCCCTTCGTTTCGGCCCGGCGCCGGAGAAAGGCGTCGAACAGCTTGCGCCAGGTGGCCGCGTGAAGTGTGGCGGTCCGGGTGACGACGCCGTCCAGATCGAACATGGCGGCGTCGAACGCGCGCGTGTCGAGGACAAGGCCCTGGTCGACTGTGATACCGTCCGGCTCACTCATGTCGCTGAGTTATCAACCGCAGGACCCGCCCGCGCCGATGGATCAACGTTACGCCGGTCGTGTCGGTTCCCGGTTTCCCTATGCGGGGACCGGCGCCGTTTTCCAGCGGCCTCGCCACTGGCGTCGCAAGAAAAACCAGTCGGCGGTGAACAGGGGTGCGCCATTGACGCCCCCTTGATGGAAGCCTGAAGCTCGCCCCTCGGACCAGGCCAGAAGGTCGATGACGGCCTCGCCGTCGCGGCGCTAAGGCGCTGGCGCGAGCCGCGATGCGCCCCTCCGCGTCCCATGCCTCGACCCCGGGAATCGACAGATCCCTGGCTCAGTCTCGCGCGACGGACGAGCCGAGGATCAGCCGGGGCGAACGTGCTGGGCCATGGACGTACCCGCCCGCCGTCTCAGCCGGTCGTCAAGGTATGCGGCGGGGTGTCCTGTGTGCAGTCTCCTCAGCCGCCGCTACGGCCTCTTTCACGGCCACGAAGCTGTCTGGATTGACCGAGATCGAGTCAATGCCCCGCTGGACGAGGAACTGGGCGAACTCGGGGTGGTTGCTGGGCGCTTCTCCACAGAGCCCGACCTTCACGCCCGCATCATGCGCGGAGACGATGACCTGATCGATCATCCATTCGACGGCCGGATCCTGCTCGTTGAAGAGCGCCGCGAGTTCACCCGAGTCACGGTCGACGCCCAGCGTCAGCTGGGTGAGATCGTTGCTGCCGATCGAGAAGCCGTCGAACAGTTCGGCGAACTGACGGGCCAGGATCACGTTCGAAGGAATCTCGCACATCACATAGACCTGGAGCCCTTCCTCTCCGCGGACCAAACCGTTCTCGGCCATCACCTCCAGAACCCGACGCGCCTCTTCGACCGTCCGGCAGAACGGGATCATCACGATGACGTTGCGCAGGCCCAGGTCCTCGCGCAGGCGGCGGATCGCCCGGCATTCCAGGGCGAAGCCTTCGCGGTAGCGCGGCGAGTAATAACGAGAGGCGCCGCGGAACCCGAGCATGGGGTTCTCCTCCTTCGGCTCGAAGCGGGCGCCGCCGATCAGATTGGCGTATTCGTTGGTCTTGAAGTCGCTCATGCGGATGATGACCGGCTTCGGGTGGAAGGCCGCGGCGATGCGGGAAAGGCCCCGTGAGAGCCGTTCCACGAAATATTCCGTCCTATCGACATAGCCGGCCGTCAGCGCCTCGATAGCGGCCCGCGCCTCCGGATCCTCGACCGCCTCGAAGCGGACGAGCGCCATCGGGTGGATTTTCACATGGTTGCTCACCACGAACTCCATGCGCGCGAGACCTACCCCATCAGCCGGCAAGCGCCACCAGCGGAAGGCCGCAGCAGGGTTGGCGAGGTTGAGCATGATCTGGGTCGTGGTCTCGGGCGCCGCGCTTGCGTCGAGTGCCCGCGTCTCGAATTGCGCGCGGCCGTCGTAGACGAAGCCCTCGTCGCCCTCAGCACAGGAGACGGTGACCTCCTGCCCCGCCTGGAGGTCATGAGTGGCCGTCTCCGTCCCGACGATGGCGGGCAGTCCGAGTTCTCGGCTGACGATGGCGGCGTGGGACGTGCGGCCGCCGTGGTCCGTCACGATGGCCGCCGCCCGCTTCATGATCGGCACCCAGTCGGGGTCGGTGGCGGTGGTCACCAGGATCGCCCCGTCAACGAACCGGTCGATGTCGCGGGGGCTGTCGATCCGGCAGACCTGGCCGGCCACCACGGCGTCTCCGATGGCGAGGCCGGTCACCAGCAGGGCGCCCCTGGAGTTGATCCTGAAGCTGCGCAGCGCGCCAGAGCCGAGGCGGGACTGCACGGTTTCGGGCCGCGCCTGGACGATGAAGATCTCGCCGCTCTCGCCGTCCTTCGCCCACTCCATGTCCATCGGGCAGCCGTAGTGGGCCTCGATGGCGACAGCCCAGCGCGACAGCGCGAGCACTTCCGTGTCCGCGAGGACGAAGGCGGACCGCTCGGCAGGCGTGGTGGGGATATTGCGCGTGGGATGCTCCCCGTCTTGCGCATAGATCATCTTCTGCGCCTTGCCGCCGAGGCGCTTCTCCAGGATCGGAACCGTCCCGGGCTGGTCGAGCAACGGCTTGAAGACCTGGTGTTCGTCGGGGTCGACGGCGCCCTGGACGACGTTCTCGCCCAAGCCCCAGGCGCCGTTGATCAGCACGACCTTGTCGAAGCCAGTCTCCGTGTCGATCGAAAACATCACCCCCGCCCCCGCCAGGTCCGAGCGGACCATCTGCTGAACGCCGATTGAAAGGGCGACCCTCAGATGGTCGAAGCCCTTGGTCTGTCGATAGCTGATGGCGCGATCCGTGAAGAGCGAGGCGTAGCACCGTCGGCACGCCTCCAGCAGCGCGGCCTCGCCGCGGATGTTGAGGAAGCTCTCCTGCTGGCCGGCGAAGCTGGCGTCGGGAAGGTCCTCGGCGGTGGCGCTGGAGCGGACCGCGACATCCGCATCAGGCCTGCCGATGCGAGCGCAAAGATCGCGGTAGGCGGCGCGAATGGCCTCGGCGCTCTCTTCCGGCCACGGCGCCGCCAGGAGGGCCGCGCGGAGCCGCGCGCCAGTGTCGGGAAGCGACGTCTTTCCCATGGTCCAATCGCTGATGGCGGCCGCGATCACGGGGCGCAGGCTGCTCGCGTCGAGGAAGCGCCAATAGGCCTCGGCTGTGGTCGCAAAGCCGGGCGGCACGCGCACGCCCCGGCCACCCAGATTGCGGACCATCTCCCCAAGGGAAGCGTTCTTGCCGCCCACCTGGGCGACCGAGGTTCGATCGACGCTCTCGAACCCCAGGATCAGGGGGGCGGGCTTGCTCATGGTGTCAATCTCGACAAGCGGGGCGGCCGCCGAGCGACGACGACGCCGCCGCGGGCGGGCAAGATGATTCGATTGACGCGGAAGCCTCTCGCTCCTTACGCCAACGCGACGATGGCTTCGGTAATGCCGCCGAAGACGACGCGTCCTTGAAGTCAATCGGAGAGATCGGCGCGAACCTCCTGGTCCCGAGGCGTCGTTCGTAGCGGGCTCCGACGGAGCGACGTTTCACTTTTCTGTCGCACAACTGCTGGACCGCGACTGATCGAGATCTGGCGATGCAGATGTCTATACGCATCGCGGCGCTCCATCCCTCAACAAAACCGGGATGGAGGGGAATATTTTTAAATACTTGATTCAGCGCAAATCTTGGCGTTGCCTACCGAATGATCCTCGCTGACTTCACGCAGGGGAACGATCATGAGCTCACAGCGCCTCATCGCCGCATCGTGTCCGGGGACACCGGCCTCAGCCCTCCGGCTGGTCGCCGCCGCGCCGCCGGCGGCTGAAACTCGCCGGCTCGTCGAGCGCCGTCTGCGCGACGATCGCCCTGCGCATTTGCGCTACCTCGTCAAACGACTGCGCTCGCCCGACGACGCCGAGGACGTCCTGCAGGAATTCGCACTCAAGGTGACGCTGGCGGCGGGCCGGCTCACCGACCCGGGCAAGGTGGACGCCTGGCTCGGGATCGCGCTTCGCAACGCCCTGTTCGATCGTTACCGCCGCAACGCTGCCCGGGCCCGGTTGACGGACGCCCTGGACGCCGAGCCCCGATACGATGAGGCGGACGGACCGGACGATGACATCCAACGCCCGCTGCACTGTCTCGAGCGGGCCCTCGCCGATCTCCCGCCGCAGACCGCTAGCCTGCTGCGCAAGGCCGAACTGGAAGAGATTCCGTTGGCGACGATCGCCGCCGAGATGCGACTGACCGCCAACAACGTCGGCGTGCGGGTGCACCGGGGCCGCGCCGCGCTGCGGCGGCGGATGCTGGCGAACTGTCAGAGCTGCCCGGAGCCCTGCGCCCTGTCAGCAGCGGCCACCGCCCGCTCGGCTCTGGCGGGGCCTCTGGAGCTTCAGGCTTCAATCTCGATCAGGTCGGCGTGCGACGCCGCATAGTCGAGGGCGTAATCCAGTTCACCCGGGGTTTCCGCGTGGACGGTGGCCAGAGCGTCGCCGGCCGCCACCTCCGCGCCGAGCCGGACGTGCATCTCCAGGCCGGCGGCCTTCTGCTGAGGCGCGCCGGCCAGCTTGGCCAGAGTCGAAATCTGGCGGTTGTTGACCAGAATCACCCGACCTGATCGCGTCGCCCGGATCACGGCGCGCCGCTCGGAAGTCGGAGGAATCCGCATCCCGCCCTGGGCTTCGCATATCCGCTGAAACTTCGCCCAGGCGCGACCATCGGCGATCACCGCCTCGGCGGCGCGCGCCCCCTGACCCGCAGCGGCCTGGCCGGCCAGTTCGAGCGCCGCGCCTGCCAGGAGGCACGCACGGACCCGCAGGTCTCCGGGGGCCCCGGGCCGATTTTGCAGCACGGCCAGGATGTCATGCGCCTCCAGCGCCGGCCCGATGCCGACGCCCACGGGCTGCGCGCCGTCCGTCTGCAGGCATCGGGCGCTGAGCCCGAAATGGCTCGCAACGGTCGTCAGTCGCGTCGCCAGCTTGTCGGCCGCCTCTTGCGATCGCACCTTGGCGGTCGGCCCGACAGGAATATCCAGCACCACATGTGTCGCTCCTGCCGCGATCTTCTTGGACAACACCGATGCGATGAGCTGCCCCTCCGTATCAACGTCGAGAACCCGTTCGACGCGGATGAAGATGTCATCCACCGGACTCAGCCTGACCGCCCCGCCCCAGACGACGCAGCCGCCTTCCGCCTCGACCACCCGCCGCATGGCCGGCACATCGAGGTCGACCGGGGCCAGGGTCTCCATGGTGTCGGCGGTTCCGGCCGGCGAGGTGATGGCGCGCGACGAGGTCTTTGGCATGACCAGGCCGCTGGCGGCGAGGATGGCCACCACGATCGGCGTGGTCCGGTTGCCCGGCAGGCCGCCGATGCAGTGCTTGTCCATGACGACGTCCGACGGCCAGCTCAGGCGGTCGCCGACGTCCACCATGGCGCGGGTGAGCGCCACGACCTCGGCGTCGTCGAGCGGAAGCACCGAGGTGGCGGTCAGAAAGGCCGCGAGATGGATGGGCGTGTAGCGTCCAGCCGCCACATCTTGGATAATCCCCTGGATCGCGCTCTTGTCCAGCCGCGATCCATAGATCCGGCGACGAACGCTGGACATGGACTCGATGGCCGGAGCGTGGCGCACCGCGACGGGATCGCCCGGCGCCACCTCCAGAAGTCGCCAGGCCTCTTCAGAGAGCGCCGCCTCGTCGAGGCCGAGGATGTCCCCGTCCATCTGGTACAGGGTGGCGTAGATTTCCCGGCCTCCGGCCGAGAGCAGCACCTGGGAGCGGGACGACAGGCCCTCCGAGCGGCAGACGGGGCAGTCGCGCCGCATCAGAACGATGGATTCGTGCTGGGCGTGAAGGCCGAAGCGACGCGCCTTCAGGGAGGGAACAGCGGCGTGGGTAGCGTCGGACACGGTCACAGGTCGTGGCGCTCCATCATTTGAGGAATGACGCAGTCCCATCCGAAGCGATCCTGGATGCGAACGCGCAGCGCGTCTGAAGCATGCGGTTCGCCGTGAACGATGAAGGTCTTGCGCGGCGGACGCTTCAGTCCCGACAGCCAGCGCAGGATTTCCTCGGCGTCGGCGTGGGCGGAGAGCATCGGCAGGTTCGCGACCTCGGCATTTATAGGCACCCACTGGCCGTGAATCTTCACCTCCTGGGCCCCCTCGACCATCGAACGCCCGCGGGTTCCCGCCGCCTGGAAACCCGAAAACAGGATGGTGTTGCGCCGGTCCGGGCCGAACGCCTTGATGTGGTGGAGCACCCGCCCCCCGGTGGCCATCCCGCTCGCCGACAGGATCACCTTGGGCATGGGGCTGGCGGTGATCTCCTTGGACGCCTCCACATCGCGCACATAGGTGGCGACGGCGCAGATGGCGTCGCACACCTCCGCCGGCATGCGGTGGTCTTCCAGGTGCGCGTGCAGAAGGTCGGTGGCGTTGATCGCCATCGGACTGTCCAGGTAGATGGGCGTCAGGCCGATCCGCCCGGCCTGCTTCAGTCGCCAGATGTGGTAAAGGAGCGACTGGGCCCGGCCGACGGCGAAGGCGGGGATGACCACGGTCCCGCCGCGCGCGGTGGTTCGTTCTATGACCTCGCCCAGGGCTTCCGTGGGGTCCCGGGAATCATGGCGCCGATCACCATAGGTCGATTCCACGACCACATAGTCGGCCTCCTCCCCCGGCTCGGGATCGACCATGGTGGCGTCGCCATAACGGCCGAGATCACCGGAGAAGAGTATCTTCGTTCCGTTCCAGGTCACCTCGGCGGTCGCCGCCCCGAGGATGTGCCCCGCGCGGCGAAGGGTCAGTCTGGCTCCGCCCGGCAGCTCTACGGACGTATGGAACGGGGTCGAGACGAAGCGCTCCATCGCGCGTCCGGCGTCCTGCACGCCATAGAGCGGCAAGGCCGGCTTGTGCTTGCCGTAGCCGTAGCGGTTCGTCTGCTCGGCGTCCTTCTCCTGGATATGGCCGCTGTCGCGCAGGATGATCTCCGCCACATCCCGGGTGGCGGCGCTGGCCAGGATGGGCCCGCGGAATCCATCCTTGACCAGTTTCGGCAGGTAGCCGGAGTGGTCCAGGTGGGCGTGGGTCAGGATCACCGCGTCAATGCTGGAGGGCTTGACCGGGAGCGGGGCCCAGTTCTGCTCGCGCAGGGTCTTGAGGCCCTGGAACAGGCCGCAGTCGATCAGGATGCGGCGACCGTCGGCCTCGAGCAGGTGTTTTGATCCGGTGACGGCGCCGGCGCCGCCGAGACTGGTGAGACTGATCACAATGGAGATCCTTCCGGGGGTGAGACTTGCAGGATGCGGGGGTGGGCCTCGCCGCGGACGGCGGCCATCTCCCCTGGCGTCAGCACGCCGGCGGCGTCGCCGAGCAGATCCGCGCAGGCGACCGCGGCGTGGGCCCAGGTGCACCGGTTGGCGAACAGCATGCCGGGCGTGTCCAGGGTTCCCCCGCGACTGAGATAGCCCAGCGCCCGGGTCCGGCGGGGGCCGCCGTCGAGGCGCCGCAACAGGCCGAGCATCGGCTCGGGCCGCGTATGGGTGAGGATGAGGCGCGGCAGGCGCTCGGGGAAGATCTCCTCGAGTTCGGCGGTCGACGCCGTATGCCGCGCCTCGATTTCATCGCGCGGCGCCCGGAACCGTCCGGGCTCCAGCAGGGCCGTGACGCAGGTTC
>DGIZ01000220.1:0-14827 GCA_002386585.1 Brevundimonas sp. UBA4609
CCATGCACCCCCGACGCCGCGCTCGCCGCGCCGTCGACGATGCGGTCGATCTCCGCCAGGGTGCGGCCGCTGACGACGGCGACGCGCCCCCCCAGGGCCCTTGTCAATTGCGTGAGGGTGCGGGTGCGACGCGGCTCCGGCCCCACGGCGTCGGGCGTCGGCGCCAGGGGCGCCAGCACCCCGTCCAGATCGAGAAAAAGCGCAGCCTCGGCCAGTCGGGCAGGCGGCGCGGGCAGTCGAGGGCAGGCGAGCCCCTGTGGTGATGACATACGTCTCAAGATTCTTTTTCTATCCCCAGGACGTATTGCAACGCATGAGGGTCGCTTTGGTTGTCATTTATTCATCGACCATTCACCCGCGACGGCGCCATTGTATCGAACTCGCGAATAAGGCATTTGCCACTGCGCCATGAAGAGCCGCCGAAACGGCCCTGGCGTCTGGAGCCGTCATGACTGCTTTTTCCGCCCCTTCCTCTCCGGAACAATTGACCGCCATGTCCGATCGGGCGCGCGAAGTCGTGCGTCTGAACATAGAGGCGCTGGAGGCGCTGGAGCGTTCACTGGACTCCTCCATCGCGCGCGCCGCCGACGTCATCCTGTCGCGCCCCGGCTATGTCGTGGTGACGGGCATGGGCAAGTCGGGCCATATCGGCGGCAAGATCGCCGCCACCCTGGCCTCCACCGGAACCAATTCCTTCTTCGTTCACCCGGCCGAAATGAGCCATGGCGACCTGGGGATGCTGCGCCCCGACACGACGCTTCTGGCCATCTCCAACTCGGGCGAAAGCCGCGAATTGCGCGATCCGCTGCTCTTCTGCGCCCGCAACGACATTCCGGTGATCGGCGTCACCCAGAGGCCCCAGAGCTTCCTGGGCCGCCACTCGGACGTTTGCCTGACCATGCCCAAGGTGGCCGAGGCCTGCCCCAACGGCCTGGCGCCGACGACCTCGACGCTGATGACCCTGGCCATGGGCGACGCCCTGGCCATGGTGCTGATGGACCGTCGCGGCTTCACGCGCGAGGATTTCGGCCTGCACCATCCGGGCGGGGCCCTGGGCATGAGCCTGCAGACCGTGCGCGAGTGGATGGGCGACAACGCCGCCGCCCCGGCCAGCGTGCCGCTGGACGCGGACTTCCGCACCGTGGTGTCGGCGATCACCGAGGGGCGCAAGGGGGCGGTCGCCGTCCTGGGCCCGGACGGAAGCCTGGCCGGAGTGATCACCGACGGCGACGTTCGCCGAGCCTTCGCCAACGACATCGCCACCCTTCGTGCGACGGACATCATGAGCCGCAGCCCGATCACCGTCGAACCCGAAGCCCGGATGAGCGACGTGGTCGATCTGCTGACGGCGAACAAGATCAGCAATCTGTTCGTGATCGACGAGCGCCGCCCCGTCTCCATCATCCACATCGCCGAACTCATGCGGGCGGGCTATGTATCCTGATGCCTGAAGACATTCTGTTCGACGCCAGCCGGCTGCTCAGCCGCACGGAGCGAAGCGCACCGACTGGTGTGGATCGCGTCTGCCTGGCCTATGCAGAATGGCTGATCGATCATCCCGTCTATCGCATGGTGCCGGTTCGGGCGCGTCATGATCAGTTGGCGCGCGTCGATGATGAGTGGTTCCGCGACAGGATCGCCGAGCTGCGCACACGCTGGAGCGGTCCCGGCAGGGTCAGCGAGTTGAGCCCCGAAGCTCAGCGCCTGTTCGCCGCCCTGCGCTCTTCGGACAACGGGGGCTCCATCCTCGGCCGCGTGCCCGACGAGGACGCTCCGCCCAAGCGGATCAAGCGGCGCGCCTGGAAGACGTATTTCCGTACCCGCAGCGTCAAGGCGCCGCCGGCCGCCCGGGCCTATGTCAATGTCGGCCACACCAGCCTGAACACGCCGGATATCCTGACCGCCCTGGACGCTGGAAACATCGAACGGGTCGTCATGGTGCACGACCTGATTCCCATCACCCATCCCGAGTTCTGCCGACCGGGCGACCGGGCCAAGCATGAGCGCCGGGTGGTGAATGTTCTGCGCCACGCCTCAAGGATCATCGTCAACTCCCAGCACACGGCCGATGAGCTTCTGGCCTTCGCCGGACGATCCGGCCTGACGTCGCCGCCGGTCGATGTCGCCCACCTGGGCCTGGAGCGCACCCTGAACGGCAGCGTCGTGGTCGGGGCCGCCCATCCCTATTTCGTCCATGTCGGCACCATCGAGGCGCGCAAGAATCTCGCCTTCCTGCTGACCGTGTGGCGTCGCCTGCAGGAAAGGATGGGCGCTGAGGCCCCGCGTCTGGTCCTGGTGGGACGCTACGGCTGGGAGAATGAAGCGGTGCTCGATCTGCTGCAGCGCTCGCCCAATCTGCAGGGCCTGGTCCATCAGGCCGAGAACCTGCCCGACTGCGCCCTGTCGGCCCTGATGCGGGGAGCCCGCGCCGTGGTCGCGCCCTCGTCGACCGAAGGCTTCGACCTGCCCGCCGTCGAGGCCAGCGCCATGGGAATTCCCCTGATCGCCTCGGACATCGCCGCCCACCGCGAACTGGTGCCGCACGCCCGCCTGATCGATCCGCTGGACGGTCTGGGCTGGCTGGCCGCCCTCGAGGAATGGACGCGCACGCCGCCCGTGGCCCCGTCCTATTCCGCTCCGACGTGGGAGCGGCATTTCGAAGTCGTGGAGCAACAGGTGCTGCCGCCCTCTGGCGGCGCGGACGCCCTGCGAGTAAGCAACTGATCAAACTGCAATAGGGCCGTCATGACCAGAACCGCCGCCAGCCTGATGATCGTCGCCCTGCTCGCGGGCTGCTCCACCCTGCCGCGCGACGGACCGTCGGGCCGCAACGTGGTCGGGAGCGCCGCCTCGCCCGAGCGTGCAGGCGACTACGCCCTGGTCAATCTGGACTTCGAACTGAGCGAACGTCTGAAGGCCGCGCCGCCCCCCTCGTTCAGCAGTCTGGCCCTGGCCTCCAGCGAGGCCCCCACCGATGTGATCGGCATCGGCGACACCCTGGCCGTCAGCATCTTCGAGCCCGGCGGCTCCCTGTTCGGCGGCGGCAGCGCCACGGCGCCGGCGGCGTCGGGCAATCAGACCCTTCCGCCCCTGATGGTGAATCGCAACGGCGCCGTGCCCGTGCCTTTCGCCGGAGACGTGCGGGTCGAGGGACTGACCCCCGAACAGGCTTCGGCGGCCGTGCGCCGCGCCCTGGTCGGCAAGGTCGCCAATCCCCAGGTGATCGTCACCGTGGCGGGCAATGCGTCCAACGCCGTGACCGTGCTGGGCGAGGTGCGCAACCCCGGCCGCCAGCCCCTGTCGGCCAACCATGACCGCATCCTGGACATCATCGCCGCCGCCGGCGGCTCTTCGCGCTCCATCTATGACGTCAATGTCCAGATTCAGCGCCAGGGCCGCACCTATACGGCCCCGATGTCGATCGTCACGACCGAGTTCAACGAGAACGTCCGCCTGCAGCGCGGCGATCAGGTGAACCTGGTCTATCAACCGCGCCGGTTCAGTTCCTTCGGCGCCTTCAACGCCGTGGCGCGCAGCGAACTGCCGCCCGGTCCGCTGACCCTGGCCGAGGCCCTCAGCGGCGTCGGCGGGCTGGACTCCAACCTGGCCGACGCCAAGTCGGTGCTGGTCTTCCGCTTCGAGCGGCCGGAAGTGGCCCAGGCGCTGGGCATCCAGCAACCCGCCACCTCACGCGGCGTGCCGGTGGTCTATCGCCTGAACCTGACCGAGGGCGAGGGCTTCTTCATCGCCAGCAACTTCCAGATGCAGCCCGACGACCTGCTCTACACGCCGCGCGCCGGCGCGGCCGAGATGCGCAAATTCTTCGAGGTGGTCCAGAGCATCACCCGCGTGGTCTACGACGTCTCGGTCACCAGCACGCTGAGCCGCTAAGGCTCATGCTGGGTCGCTTCGGACGCCGTCGCGACGACCGAAGCGACCCGCGCGCCGTCGCCCCTCGAGAGGCGCCGATGGACGGCGTGGACAGTCTGCTGGCGGAGGTCGCCGCCATCGAGGGGGCCGCGTGCGAGGTCTATGGTCGGCACGGCCTGCCCGCCGAGCCGGGCCAGTATCGCCGACGGGGCGACGAC
This sequence comes from Brevundimonas sp. UBA4609, assembly GCA_002386585.1. GTDB lineage: Bacteria > Pseudomonadota > Alphaproteobacteria > Caulobacterales > Caulobacteraceae > Brevundimonas > Brevundimonas olei. The sequence goes on from DGIZ01000220.1 coordinate 4,089, forward strand.
GGCGTCTGGGAGCGATTGTCCGACCGCCTTTCCCCCGCCGAGAAATGGGCGCTCATCCAGGCGGCCCCGCCCGAGGAGGGGTGGCGCTTCGCGTCTCTGGACGGCCTGGGCGTCCGATCGTCGGTCCCCGAGGTACGGCGCGCCGCCGCCGTGCTGGCGGCCTGCGCCGGGCTGCGCCAGCGTCTGACGGAGGCCGAGCCCATATCCCCGCAGGATTTGGCCGACGCCATCCGTCTGGGCGCGGCCTGGCGTCATCTGGACGCCGAGAGCGTCGCCTCGCCCCTGCTGTTCCAGGCGCCCGAAAGCGAGCGTTAGACGGACGCCAGTCCCGTCGCCGCCGCCAGAAGCTCGATCGATCGCACGCGGGCGGCCGGGTCCCAGATCTGGCTGGTGAGCATCAGCTCGTCGGCGTCGGTCTGGGCGATGAAGGCGTCGAGGGCGGCCTTGGCCGTCGCAGGCGCGCCTACCGCCGAGCAGGCCAGGGCGGCGTCGATCATGCCGCGCGCCGCGCCGTCCAGCCGCTCGTAATAGCCCTCGACCGGCGGCGGCAGCTTTCCGGGGCGGCCAGTCCTCAGGTTGACGAAGGCCTGCTGGACCGAGGTGAACAGCAGGCGCGCCGCCTCGTCCGTCTCGGCCACGAAGGCGTTGTAGCCCAGCATGACATAGGGCTTCTCGAGATACGGCGACGGGCGGAAGGTCCGGCGATAGATGTCGAGGGCCCGCATCATCTCGCCCGGCGCGAAATGGCTGGCGAAGGCGTAGGGCAGGCCCAGATGCGCCGCCAGTTGGGCGCCGTAGGTCGAGGAGCCGAGAATCCAGATCGGCACGGCTTGGCCCTCGCCCGGATTGGCGATGATGCGCTGATCCGGCGTGGCGGGCGCAAACCACTGCATCAGCTCCATCACGTCCTGCGGGAAGGCGTCGTGGTCGCCCTGAAGCGTGCGGCGCAAGGCGCGCGCCGTCGCCTGATCCGATCCGGGCGCGCGGCCCAGGCCCAGGTCGATCCGGCCGGGATGAAGCGCGTTAAGGGTGCCGAACTGTTCGGCGATGACCAGGGGGGCGTGGTTGGGCAGCATGACCCCGCCGGCGCCGACGCGGATAGTCTTCGTCGCCGCCGCCACCGCGCCGATGACGACGGAGGTCGCGGCGCTGGCGATGCCCGGCATGTTGTGATGCTCGGCCAGCCAGTAGCGGTTGTAGCCCAGCCTCTCGGCGTGGCGGGCCAGATCGATGGTGTTGGCGAGCGCCTGGCCCACGTCGGAGCCTTCCGGCACGGGGGCGAGGTCGAGAATGGACAGTGGGATCATCCGACCGATATGGGGCCGCTTTTCAGCGACGCCATACCGGCCGTGACGATCATGTCGTTATCCTGCAGGCCGCGATCAGGCGGCGGGGCAGTCGCCGATGCGCTCGGCCGTCATGGTGACCTTGGTCTGGGCCATCTGCGGCGTCGGCGCCGGGTCCATCTTGGTGGTGACCTCGGTGACGTAGCGGCTGTTGAAGTCGCCGGTCACGCGGATGGTGGAGTCGGCCTTCATATTGCCCGGCAGGGTGCAGGTCGACGTCGCGACCATGGCGTCGCCCTGACGAGCGAAGGGCTGGGTGGTGCAATCGGCGCCCGGCTGCTGGGTGTTGGCCGGAGCCTCCAGCTTGGCTTCCTTGATGCAGACTTCCTGCGGCGCGATGGCTGCGCCGCCCGGCATGCCTTCCATGGCGGTGGACACGCGCCACAGGCCCGGCTTGGGCGCGTCGAGCGTCGCCGCGGGAGCCGTCGAGGCGGTCTCGGCCCCGTCGGCGGCCGGGCTTTCGGCCTTGTTGTTGTTTCCGCAGGCCGACAGACCCAGCAGGCAGGCGACGGCGACGCCGCCGATGATCGCTGAACGCATGGAGCGCTCCCCTCTCGTTAAGAACCGAGGGGACAACGCAGGTCTGGCTTAACGGTTCACGCCAACGTGAGATTCAGTCGAGAACGACGCCCGTGGTGCGCATGATCTCCGCGCGCAGTTCGGGCAGGCCGAAGCCCTTTTCCGAGGAGGTGACGGCGACGTGCGGATAGGCCGCCGGGCGTTTGGAGATGGCTTTCAGCGTCGCCGCCTGGACCTTCTCCGCCTCGCCCTTCTTCAGCTTGTCGGCCTTGGTCAGGACGATCTGGTAGGAGACGGCCGACAGGTCCAGCGCATCCAGGGCCTCGTCGTCCACCTTCTTCAGGCCGTGGCGGGCGTCGATCAGCAGATAGACGCGCTTCAGCGTCACCCGGCCGCGCAGATAGTCGCGGCCCAGATCCTGGAACTTCTTGACCGTGGTCTTGGACGCCTTGGCCCAGCCGTAGCCGGGCAGGTCGACCAGGCGCATCCGGCCGTCCAGGTCGAAGAAGTTCACCTCGCGCGTGCGGCCCGGCTCGTTCGAGGCGCGCGCCAGCTTGTGCATGCCCACCAGCCCGTTGATCAGGCTGGACTTGCCGACGTTGGAGCGCCCGGCGAAGGCGATCTCGGGCAGGTCCGGCGTCGGCAGCTGCTCGATCTTGGCGCAGCCCATGATGAAGGTCGCGGGGCGCGCGAACAGGATGCGCGCCGCCTCGACCTCGGCGTCCGAGTATTCTCCGACCTTGGGCTCGTCCGAAGCGTCCAACCGATCAGGCCTTCTTGAAGCGGGCGATGAAGCTGTCGATCGGGTTCTCGGCGCCGAAGCGATGCATGATCACATACTGCTGGATGATCGACAGCACGTTGTTCCACGCCCAGTAGATCAGCAGGCCGGCCGCGAACGGGGCCATGATGAAGGTGAAGACGATCGGCATCAGGGCGAAGATCTGACGCTGCATCGGGTCCTGCGCGGGCGGGTTCATCGCCATCTGCAGCCACATGGTGAAGCCGTAGACCAGCGGCAGCACGCCCAGGTGCAGCGGGCCGTTCAGGATGCCGCCGAGGATCGGCAGGGTGGCCGGGTCCCACGGCACGGCGCCGAACAGGTTCCAGATCGTCGAAGGGTCGCGCGCCGACAGGTCGCGGATCCAGCCGAAGAAGGGCGCGTGACGCATTTCGATGGTCACGAACAGCACCTTGTACAGGGCGTAGAAGACCGGGATCTGCACCACCATCGGCAGACAGCCCGCCAGCGGATTGATCTTCTCCCGCTGATAGAGGGCCATCATCTCCTGCTGCTGCTTCTGCGGATCGGAGCCGTGCTTCTTCTTGATCTCCTCCATCTTGGGCTGGAGGGTCCGCATCTTGGACAGGCTCTCGTAGGACTTGTTGGCCAGCGGGAAGAGGATCAGCTTGACCACGACGGTCAGGGCCAGAATGGCCAGGCCGAAGTTGCCCAGAACGCCGTAGAAGAACTCCACCACCGTGAAGATCGGGCGCGTCAGGAACCAGAACATGCCCCAGTCGATGGCGTAGACGAAGCGCGGCAGGCCCAGCGATTCCTCATAGCCCTTCAGCACTTCGGCGCGCTTGGCGCCGGCGAACAGACGCTGGGTCTCCTCGATCTGGCGGCCCGGCTGGATGGTGTGGGTGGCCCCCAGCATGGCGGCTTCGTGGATGTTCATCCCGTCGGCGTCGCGCACCGAGAAGCGGCCTTCGATGGCCTCGTCCTGGGTCGGGATCAGGGCCGCCAGCCAGTATTTGTCGGTGATGCCCAGCCAGCCGCCGGTCGAGTCCTTCTCGATGCGCGGCTTCTTGGCCCAGTCCTTGTACTTGACCTGTTCGGTGGTGAACTTGCCGTCCGAACCGAAGGCGCCGATCGCGCCCTCGTGCAGGATCATCTGCTTGCCCAGGTCGACCGGCACGCCCTGGCGCTCGACGCGGCCGTAGGGGGCGATGGCGATGGCCTGGGTTCCCAGGTTGGCCACCGTGTCCTTGACCGTGAACATATACTGGTCGTCGATCGAGACGACGCGGGTGAAGCGCAGGCCCGAGCCATTGTCCCAGGTCAGCTCGACCGGGGTGGTCGGCGTCAGGGTCGAACCCTGGGTCAGGCGCCAGACGGTGTTGGGGCCGGGCACGCCGCCGGGGACGTTCGGGCCGCTCCAGCCGAACTGGGCGAAATAGGCGTGCTCCATGCCCTGCGGGCGGAACAGCTCGACCGGGGGCGAATTCCTGTCGAGCGTTTCCTTGTAGTTGGTCAGGTACAGGTCGTCGATACGCGCGCCCTGCAGCGACAGCGAGCCCTTCAGGGTCGGGGTCTGGATCGGCACGCGCGCGACCGTGCCCAGGGCCTCGGCGCGCTCCTTGATGAAGACGCCCGGCGCGGCGCTCGACGGCGTCAGACCGGCGTCGGCCGAAGCCTCGCGCGCCTTCTGCTGCTCGGCGGCGACGACCTGAGCCTGGCGACGCGCCTCGGCCTGCGGGCGCATCACCATGAAGTAGTAGACGCCCATGATCAGGGCCGCGCACACGAAGAAGATGATGGTGTTGCGCGAATTCTGGTTCTGCATCGGGATCAGCGGTCCTGGTCGGCGGGGCGCGGGTCGGGGGCGACGCGGGCGGTCGAAGCGGCCCGGTCTCCCATATCGGGAGCCGCGCGCGGGGTTGCGAGCCTTGTAAGGGCCGATTTCACATCGTCAAGCAAGCGGTCCCAGTCGCGGTCCGCCGTGCCCATGCGGGCGATGAACACATAGTCGCATCCAGCCCGCCCGTGCAGGGGCGTCAGCAGCCGGGCGGCCTCGCGCAGACGCCGCTTGGCGCGGTTGCGCACGACGGCGCCGCCGATCTTGCGGGTGGCGGTGAATCCCAGGCGCACCAAAGGGTCGCCGTCGCCGCGATCCAGTTGCTGGACCACCACGGCGCCGCGAGCCTGGGAAACGCCTTTGGCGGCCGCCAGAAACTGGGGCCGCCGCAACAGGCGATCGATTTTCATCAGATCGGTCATGCGCCCCGCCCTGAAGGGAAATGGGCGCGTGACGTCAGGCCGTCAGGCGCTTGCGGCCCTTGGCGCGGCGACGCGCGACAATCTTTTGACCGTTCTTGGTGGCCATCCGAGAACGGAAGCCGTGACGGCGCTTGCGCACGAGTCGCGACGGCTGATAGGTCCGCTTCACGGTCGGCTCCGGGTTACTGGGGTTGGCGACAGACACAAGCGTCAGCCGCGAGAGAGGCGGGCGTATAAGCGGCGGCAGGACGAGAGTCAACGCCGAAGCGGCTTTTCCACATCGCCGACAGGGGCGCACGGCGTCTGGAAATACGCTAAGGATGTCAGGAAGAAGAGGACGGAGCGCGGCTTGGACCGGGTCAAAAGATTTCTGCCCCTGGCCGTGCTGCTGGCCGCCGTCGCCCTGATCTTCGGCATGGGTTGGAATCGCTATCTGTCGCTGGACACCCTGCGCGAGCATGGAACGGCGCTGGAGGCCCTGACCGCCCGACATTATCTGTTGATGCTCGGCGCGCTGATGCTGATCTTCGCCCTGCTGACGGCCAGCGTGGTGCCTGGCGTGGTCTTCATCACCGTGACGGCGGGCTATCTGTTCGGTCCGTGGGTCGGGGGCGTCGCCACCGCCTTCGCCGCCACGGTCGGCGCCCTGGCCGTCTATTATGTGGGGCGCACGGCCCTGGGCGATTCCCTGCGCCGCCGCGCCGCCGCCGATACGGGCCTGCTGAACAAGGTCTGCGCCGGGGTGGACAAGAACACCTTCTGGTATGTGCTGGTCGCGCGGCTGGTGGTCACCGTGCCCTTCCACATGATCAATGTGGCGGCGGGCGTGATGGCGGCGCCGCTGCGGCCCTATGTGATCGCCACCTTCATCGGCCTGTTGCCCGCCCACACCATCTATTGCTGGATCGGCGACAGCCTGCACGACGTTCTGGTCACGGACCCGAATCCCGACATTCGGAGCCTGTTCGCGGAATTCTTCTGGCCTCTGATGGGAGTCGCCTTCCTGTCCATGCTGCTGCCCCTGCTGCTCAAGCTGGCCCAGAAGCTGCGCGCGCGCCCTCGCGCGGAGGCGTCATGACCGAGCGCGAGGCCCTTCCGACCGACCTGCAGACGCCCCTGGCCCCGGCGACGCCCGCCAGGACGCCTGCGGCCCTGCCCGCCCCGTGGAGCGCCTTGCGCCGGCGGCTGAAGCCGCGGGCGCCCGACGGCCTGTCCAGCCGACTGCTGCTGCTGACGGTCGCCTTCACCCTGGCGGTCGCCGCCCTGATCATCGTACCCAGCGCCGCCTCCTTCCAGGAGCGGTGGCTGATGGACCGGCTGCAGGCGGCCGAACTGGCCTCGGTCGGGGTCGAGGCCCTGCCCTATTCCGCCGTCGAGGATTCCACCGCTGAACAGTTGCTGAGCATCGGCGGGGTGCAGTCGGTGGTCATCGGCGAACAGGGGGTGCGGCGTCTGCTGCTGCAGGCCCCCAACCTGCCGCGCGCGCCCGAACTGATCGACCTGCGCCAGCGCAGCGTCGGCGCCCGGCTGCTGGACCCGTGGAAGACCCTGTTCGGCCACCCCGACCGCTCGCTGCGGGTGCAGGCGGCGCCGCGCTATCGCTCGGGCGACCTGATCGAGATCCTGGCCCCGGCCCAGCCGCTGAAGAAGGAGCTGGAGAGCTTCCTGGTCAACAGCCTGATGATGTCCCTGCTGATCGCGGCGGTGGCGGGCGGCCTGCTGTACGCCGCCCTGTCGATGCTTGTGCTGCAGCCCCTGCGCCGCGTCACCCGCTCGATCGAGCGTTTCGCCGCCAATCCGGAGAGCCCGGCCGAAACGCCCTCGGACCGTCAGGACGAGATCGGCCGGGTCGAGCGCGAACTGGCCCGGATGCAGGAGGAGGTGCGTCAGTCCCTGCGCTCGCGCGCCCGTCTGGCGGCGCTGGGCGAGGCGGTGGCCAAGATCAACCACGACCTGCGCAACATGCTGACCTCGGCCCAGATGGCGTCCGAGCGGCTGTCGACCTCGTCCGATCCCCTGGTGGCGACCGCCCTGCCCCGGCTGGAGCGGGCGCTGGGCCGCGCCTCGACCCTGGCGCGCAACGTGCTGGCCTACGGCAAGACCGAGGAGCCCGCGCCCCAGCTTCAGAAGATGCTGCTGGCCCGCGCCGTGGCCGCCGCCGCAGAGGACGCCGGGCTGGAGCCCGACGGCGTACGTCTGGTGCGCGATCTGCCCGCCCGCTTCACCGTCAACGCCGATCCGGATCAGTTGCACCGCATCCTGGTCAATCTGATGCGCAACGCCCGCCAGGCCATCGAGTCCGCGGCGGGTGGCCTCAACAAGGGCAAGGGCGCGATCACCGTCAGCGCCGAGCTCCGCGACGGCATGGCCGCCATCGGCGTGCGCGACGACGGTCCCGGCATCCCGCCGCGTCTGGCCGACCGCCTGTTCGAACCCTTCGTCAGCGGCGGCGGGGCCGACGGCACAGGCCTGGGCCTGACCATCTCGCGCGAGCTGGCGGCCAACCACGGCGGCGCCCTGGTCCTGCTGGACACCGGCCCCCAGGGCACGCGCTTCGAGCTTCTGCTGCCGCAGTGAGGCGCGGGCGCAGCCTTCCCCGTTCCGGAACGTTATTTCCATCAAGCGTCGGAAGCGCCAAGCTTGCGGCCTTTCGCATCCTCGCCCTGCAAAGGAGAGACCTCATGATCCGTCACACGCCTTCGCGCCCCCTCCCCTCGCGCGTCTGGACGGCGTTGATGCTGCCTTCGGCGCTGGCGCTCGCCCTGAGCGCCGGCGCGAGCTACGCCCAAAGTCAGAATCAGAGCGCCACGCCCCCAACGCCCAAGGACCCCGTGGCCGAGATGCTGGCCAAGGGCGAGCGCTATCATCGCGCGCCGGATTCAGCCCAGACCCCCCAGGAACTGCGTGAGACCCAGGCCCTCAACGCCGAGATCGTCGCCCAGAACGACCTGGCCGAGAACGAGGACCGGGCCAACCAGGCCGCTCAGGCCGACGCCCAGCGCCGTTGGCAGGCCGAGGTCGATCAGACCCAGGCTGACGCTCGCCTCGCCCAGGAGCGACACGAAGCCGAACTGCGTGCGGCCGAGGAAGCCCAGGCCCGCTATGAACGCGACATGGCCGACTGGCGCGCCACCGTGGCCGCCTGCGAGCGTGGCGATACGGCGCGCTGCAACGCGGGCCGTCAGGCGCCGAACTAAGACGCCTGAAAAGAAAGGGACGCCGCCGACCTTCCGTCGGGGCGCCCCTGATCGCGTGACCGCAAGGTTCAGGCCTCGGCCGGTTCCGTGCGGCGCTTCATCATGTTGTCGAAGCTGTCCCAGACGCCATCGGCGCCGTGCCAGGACCCCTGCGTCGCCGCCTTGGAATATTCGGTGGCGCGCGCCTCGAAGAAGTTGGCGTGCTCCACGCCCGACAGCAGCGACTGCAGCCACGGCAGCGGGTTCTCGGTCACGCCGTAGACTTCCGGCAGGTTCAGCTGGCGCAGGCGCCAGTCGGCGATGAAGCGGATGTAGGCCTTGATGTCGTCCGGCGTCATGCCGTTCACCGGGCCCATTTCGAAGGCCAGGTCGATGAACTTGTCCTCCATCTCGATCACCGTCTTGCAGCAGTCGACGATGTCGTCGGCCACGGCCTTGGTGACGGCGCCCGTCTCCTTGTTGAAGGCGTGGTACAGCTTGATGATGCCCTCGCAGTGCAGGCTTTCATCGCGCACCGACCAGGACACGATCTGGCCCATGCCCTTCATCTTGGACTGACGCGGGAAGTTCATCAGCATGGCGAAGCTGGCGAACAGCTGCAGCCCCTCGGAGAAGCCCCCGAACATGGCCAGGGTCCGGCAGATGTCGGCGTCGCTGTCGACCCCGAACTGGCCCATGTAGTCGTGCTTGTCCTTCATGGCCTCGTATTCCATGAAGGCGCCGAACTCGCTGTCCGGCATCCCGATCGTCTCGAGCAGCAGGGCGTAGGCCGCGATATGGATGGTCTCCATATTGGCGAAGGCGGCCAGCATCATCTTCACCTCGGTCGGTTTGAAGACCCGGCCGTAGCGCTCCATGTAGTTGTCCTGCACCTCGATGTCCGCCTGGGTGAAGAAGCGGAAGATCTGGGTCAGCAGGTTGCGCTCGCCGTCGTTCAGATTGGCGGCCCAGTCCTTGACGTCCTCGCCCATGGGGACTTCCTCGGGCATCCAGTGGACCTGCTGCTGCTTCTTCCACATGTCGAAGGCCCACGGGTAGCGGAAGGGCTTGTAGGCGGCCGAGGGGGTCAGCAGGCCGGGCGTGCCGGGACGAATGATCGTGGCGGGAGCGTTCATCGTAGAAGACCTGAGGCGAATCCGGAGAAGGTGCGTTCCACCATGCGTCCGCCGGCGCGCGGGGACAAGGGAAGATGCGCACATCTAGCGATCACTTTTCACCGGACCGCTAGATATGGTGTTTCGATGCCAAGAAACTGGGGAGGAAGATGGGGATGGTTTTCACACTCTACGGCGCAGCCGGGTCAGGCTCGGTTCCGGTCGAGGCGACGCTGCGGCTGATCGAACAGGACTATCGGGTGGTCGAGGCGCCGACCTGGGAAGGCGAGGCCGAGCGAAACAAGGTGGCGGCGGTCAATCCCATGCGCCAGGTGCCGGCCCTGGTCACGCCCGGCGGCGAGATCATCACCGAAAGCGCCGCCATCCTGATCTGGCTGGCCGATTCCCATCCACGGGCGCGGTTGTCGCCCGCGTTCGACGATCCGCGTCGGGCGCAGTTCCTGCGCTGGATGAGCTTCATCCCCGCCTCCATCTATTCGATGTTCTGGGTGCGCGACGAACCCGCGCGGCTCGTCGGCGACAACCTTGAAGCCCAGGCCGAAATCCAGCGCCGCACCATCGACCGCATCGCCGATTGCTGGCGGATGATGGACGCCCAGGTCGCGCCGGGCCGCTTCCTGCTGGGCGAGGAGATGACGGTGCTGGACCTCTATGTCGCGACCGCCAGCCGCTGGACGCCGCAGCGGCGACGCTTCTACGCCGAGGCGCCTCGCATGGCCGAAGTGGTGCGCCGCGTCGACGCCCTGCCCGCGCTTCAGGCCTTCTGGTCGGAACGCTTCCCCTTCGAGGACGGCTGGGAAGGCTAGGCGGCCATAGACTAGGCGGCCAGACGCGCCTGGGCGGCTCGGAAGGCCTGGTCCACGGCGGCGTAAAGTCGATCATGGGTGACCGGCTTGGCCAGATGGCCGTCCATGCCTACGCCCAGGCATCGCGCGGCGTCCTCGGGCATGGCGTCGGCGGTCACCGCCAGAACCACCGCCTGCGCGGAGGCCGCGCCGCCGTCGCGGATCATCTGCGTCGCCTCCAGCCCGTTCAGGCGCGGCATCCGCACATCCATCAGAATCAGGTCGAAGATCTCCAGGGCGGCCCTACCGACAGCGTCGCGTCCGTCCACGGCCTCCGCCACGGCGCAGCCCGCCGCCTCCATCATGGTCCGCAGCATCAGACGATTGGTCGGATGGTCGTCCACCACCAGAACCCGAAGCGACGACGCCGCATCCGTCAACCCGCCCGGGCTCTCGACGTCTGTTTCAATCGCACTCAGGTCCAGTTGCGCCGTCAGGGTGAAGACGGAGCCCTGCGTCGAGGTCCGGCTCAGGATCACGTCGCCGCCCATGGCCCTGGCGTGTCGCCGAGCGGCCGGCAGGCCCAGGCCCGCGCCGCCATGGCGACGGTTCAGGGAATCATCGCCCAACTGGAACAGGTCGAACAGCACCGGCTCCAGCTCCGGCGCGATCCCCGGCCCCATGTCCCGCACCGTCAGGGTCAGCCGACCGCCGTCCAGGCGCGCCTTGAGAGCCACGCGTCCCTGGTCGGTGAATTTGACGGCGTTGGACAG
>DGIZ01000220.1:14932-15366 GCA_002386585.1 Brevundimonas sp. UBA4609
GAATTTGACGGCGTTGGACAGGAGATGACGCAGGGCGGCCGCCAGTCGATGAGGATCACCTCGCCCTCTGACCGCCTCATCCACGTCCAGGTCGAGATCGAAGGCCAGCCCCTTGGCCTCGGCGGCCATGGCGGCGGATTCGCCGGCCTCGCGCACGAGGGCCGCGACGGGGAAGATCTCGGATCGCACTGCGGCGTCATCGTCGGAGGCGTCCAGCACGTCCTCCACCAGCCTGAGCATGGCTTCGCCTGCATCGCGCACGGCGACGACCTGGGCCCGCGCCTCGTCCGTCAGGTCCGCCCGCCGAGACAGAAGGTCGGCGTAGCCGCTGACCCCGTTCAGCGGGGTGCGCATCTCATGGCTCATGAGGGCCAGAAAGCGGGCCTTGGCGGCCGCGGCGGCCTCGGCTCGCCGCCGCTGCGCCAGCGCCAGGG
>DGIZ01000257.1 GCA_002386585.1 Brevundimonas sp. UBA4609
CACCTGGGCGGCCTCGGCGCGCAGGGCGCCCGACTTCTCCAGCCGGGTGACCAGGGCGGAGTCGAGGTTGCGCCGCACGCCCTTCAGCTCGCGCGCGCCGACGGCCTCGACGCGGGCCTGTTCGACGGCGTCGAAGACCTCGGCCGCATTCATGTCGACAGGGCGCAACTTGGCGTCCAGCGCCGGGTCATGGTTGGCCAGACGCAGCGCCAGCCGGTCCGCCTGGCCGCGAAGGGCGGCGCTCTCGGGCGCGGCCGGGTCGCGCGGCGGGTGGGGCAGGGTCAGCACGCCGTTCGACAGTCGCGGACCGTCGCTGCCGAAATGCACTTCCAGCTCGGCCTGTTCGGCCAGCGCCCTCGCCGCATGCGACAGGGCGCGTTTGAACGTCTCGACGGGAGTCTCTGCAGCGGCCATGGGCCACACATAGACCATGCTGCGCCGGGGGGAAGGGGACGAGGCGTCCTATTGCTGCTTGAGCCGCACCCGCATGACGCCGCCGGGGCCGACCTCGACGTCGAAGCGGCCTGTGGCGCGGACCAGTTCGGATAGCTTGGCGTGGCCGTAGGTGCGCTGGTCGAAGTCGGGGTAGGTGTTGCGCAGGCGGTTGGCCACGCCGCCGATGTTGACCCAGCCGTCGCCGTCCTCGTCCATGTCGGTGATGGCGGCGGCGATCAGGGCGGCCGCTTCGGCGGGTTTGCGTTCGGCGGGTGGCGCGGCGTCAGCCTCGGCGGCGGCCCTGCCGGTCAGGTTCTCGGTGTAGATGAAGCGGGTGCAGGCCTGGCGGAAGCTCTCGGGCGTCTTGCGCTCGCCGAAGCCGTAGACCGGCACGCCCTGTTCGCGGATGCGCGCCGCCAGTCGGGTGAAGTCGCTGTCGGACGACACCAGGCAGAAGCCGTCGAACCGCCCCGAGTGCAGCAGATCCATCGCGTCGATGACCAGGGCGATGTCGCCCGAGTTCTTGCCCTTGGTGTTCTGGAAATTCTGCTGCCACTGAATCGCCCAGCGGGGCAGGACGTCGATCCAGCCGCGCAGCGCCGGGCTGGCTGCGTCGCCGTAGATGCGCCGCGCCGAAGCTTCGCCCAGGGTCGCGATCTCGGTGAACAGGGCTTCGGCGATGCGGGCCGAGGCGTTCTCGCCGTCGATCAGCACGGCCAGGCGCGGGGCGCGGGCGGCGGGGTTGAAGGCGTCGGTCGGCATGAAGGCTCCGGCGAGGGGAGGAGAGGGGCGAAGGCTCGCCCCGGCCGCGCTCGGGGTCAACCGCAAAGGAAAACGGCCGACGGGTCGCCCCGCCGGCCGTCGCCATGTCCGGCTTGGTATGAAGCGCTTACTGCGCCGTCTTCGGCGCTTCGGCGGCGCGCACCTCGACCGGCAGGCCCAGGGCGTCCAGCTGCGGCTTGACCACGGCGGCGTCGCCGACCACCACCCAGACGAAGCGCGACGGCTGAATGGCGGCGCGGGCGGCGGCGTCCATCTGCTCAGCCGTCAGGGCGTTGATGCGGCCGGCCAGGGTCTCCTGATAGTCGTCCGGTCGGCCGAACAGGGCGTTCGACCGCAGGGCGTTCAGCACCTGGAACGAGGTCTCATAGCTGCCCGACAGGGCGCGGGTATCGCCCAAGACGGTGCGCTCGCGCTCCGCCGGGGTCACGCCGTCGGCGCCGAGGAAACGTTCGTACTGGCCGATCAGGGCGGCGATCGACTCGCCCGTGCGGTCGGCCTGGACCGGGGCGTTGACGATGTAGGGGGCGCGGTTCTGCAGCTGGCTGATTGTGCCGCGCACGCCGTAGGACCAGCCCTTGGTCTCGCGCAGGTCGGCGTTGATGCGCGACAGGAAGTCCGTGCCCAGCACCGTATTGGCCGTGGTCAGGGTCAGGATGTCGTCCGTCCCCGACACCGGCAGCACTTGGCCGCCGTAGATCAGCGACTGCGGCGACTGCGGCCGATCGATCAGCACCACCCGCGCCGAGGTCTGCGGCAGGGCGGCGTCGAAGCCCTTGACGCCCTTGGCCGTCGTCGGGGCGCGCCAGTTTCCGAAGGCGGCCTCCAGTTGCGGCCTCAGTTCCGCCAGCGGCAGGTCGGAGACGACGAACAGCCTGGCGTTGTCCGGGCGGATCCAGCGGGCGTGTTCGGCCGCCAGGTCGTCGCGTGTCAGACCGCGGATCACCGCCTCGTCGCCCGAACCGCCGAACGGGCGGCCGTAGGGGTGGCTCTCGCCGTAGATCAGCGGCGGCAGGGCGCGGCCGGCGATGGCGCCGGGCTGGGTCTTCTCATTGGCCAGGGCGGCCAGGCGCGTGGCGCGCAGGCGCTCGATCTCGGCCGGGGCGAAGGCTGGGTTGCGCACCACGTCCGACAGCAGGGCCAGCGACGGCTGCAGATTGGTCGTCACCGCCGACAGATTGGCCACGGTGCGGTCCATCGACGAGCCGACGGAGACGCTGGCGCCCAGACGCTCCTGCGCCTCGGCCAGGGCCTTGGAATCGCGCGTCGTCGTGCCTTCCTGCATGACGTTGAGCATCAGGGTGTGGGCGCCCAGCCGGTCGGCGCGGTCGGCCGCGACCCCGGCGTCGAATTCCAGCGCCACGCGGGTCACCGGCACGGTGGTCGAGCGGGCGTAGACGATCTCGATGCCGTTCGACAGGGCGGCGCGCTCCACCGCCGGGAAGTCGACGTTGGAGACCTGGCCGATGGTCGGGGCGGCGTCGCGGGCTACGCGCTGGATCGGCTCGGCCGGAACCGGGGTCGCGCCCGAGGGGGCGGCGGCGGCCTCGGCGTAGGCCTCGCGCTCGCCCGGCATGACGATCTGGCTGTAGACGGGGCGGCTCAGCCACTTCTGCAGGGCGGCCTGGACCTGCGCCGGGGTCACCGCCGCATAGGCCGCCAGCTCCTTCTTGTAGAAGTCCGGATCGTTCGAATACAGCTGCCCCTCGGCCAGGACCGAGGCCTTGCCGTTGGCGGTTTCCAGCCCCTGGATGCGCTGCGAGGCGTAGCGGGTGACGACGCGGTTGATCTCGTCCTGCGTCGGGCCGTTGGCGATCAGGTCGGCCAAGACCTCATCCATGCGCCGGGCCACGGCGTCCGCATCGGCGCCCGGCTTGACCATGGCGGAATAGCTGAACATGCCGACCCGCTGGAAGACCTGATTGCCGGCCGAGACGCTGGAGGCCGTCTGCTCGTCGCGCACCAGCACATTGTCCAGGCGCGAGCTGGCCAGGCCGCCCAGCACCGAGGCGCCGACGCTCAGCGGCACGGAATCCGGATCGCCCAGGCCCGGCACCACCCAGGTGCGGCTGATGCGCGTCTGGGCCACGCGGTCGTGCAGCACCTGTTCGACCGGCGCCGACAGGGTCGGCACCGCCGCCGCCGCCGGGGTGTTGACCGGGCCGCGCGCGATGGCGCCGAAATACTTCTCGGTCAGTTCACGGGCCTTCGCCTCGTCGATGTCGCCCGACAGGACCAGGACGGCGTTGTTCGGTCCATAGTTCTGGCGGAACCAGTCACGCACCGTCTCCATGCTGGCGGCGTCCAGGTCGGCCATGGAGCCGATGGTCGAGTGGCGATAGGGGTGCCCCTCGGGGAACAGGGCTTCCAGCGTGGCGTAATAGGTCATGCCGTAGGGCTGATTGTCGCCCTGCCGCTTCTCGTTCTGGACGACGCCGCGCTGCAGATCCAGCACCTCCTGGCTGACCTGCCCCAGCAGATAGCCCATGCGGTCGGATTCCAGATACAGGGTGTAGTCCAGCGCCGGGGTCGGCACCGTCTGGAAATAGTTGGTGCGGTCGAACCAGGTCGTGCCGTTCAGGCTGGTCGCGCCGGCGGCGTTCATCGTCTGGATGTGGCTGGAGGGCGAGTTCTCCGACCCGCCGAACATCAGGTGCTCGAACAGGTGCGCGAAGCCGGTCGAGCCCTTCGGCTCGTCCTTCGACCCGACATTGTACCAGACCGACACCGCCACGACGGGGGCCTTGCGGTCCTCGTGGACCAGGACGGTCAGGCCGTTGTCGAGCTGGAAGCGCTTCCACGGAATGTCGACGCGGGCGATCAGCTCCGACACCGGCGCCCCGCGCAGGGGCTCGGCCTGGGCGGCGGTCACGGTTGCGGCGGCGGCCGCAGGCGCGGCGATAACGGGCGTGCTCACGGCCAGAAGGGCGGCGAGCGCAACGGAAGAGGCGGCAAGGCGCATGATGTATTCAGTCCCCAACGGATCATGTTGAGGCGGACCTTAACCGCGCCCGCCGCCGCTGCAACGCGACACATTGTTATATGAAGAATTCTTCATCTTCTTCGGCGCGCTCGGCCTGCGCTTGATCGGAGCGGGGGTCCAGGCCCGCCGCCGCCTCCAGTTCGCGGACCCGATCCCGCAGCGTCTTGCGCTCTCGCATCAGGGCCAGCCATTCTTCCATGCCCGCCTCGCGCTGCGCGGCGTTGACCGCCCAATACTCCTGCTTGGCCGGATGCGGGTCCGCCTCGTCCCAGATCGCCAGTCGGCTGGAGGCGCACTGATCCTGGTCCAGGGCCAGCGCCTTGATCAGCTCCAGCGGAATGTCGTCCAGCGTCACCTCGCCGCGCGCCCGCGCCCGCTCGCACCTTTGCGCCATCCGGCCATAGGCCTCGGCCAGTTGGGCCAGGGCCTTGGCCTCGTCCCACATCCGTCCCCGCATGGCTCGCGCCGAGGCCCGCATCGCCGTCTCGGCCAGAACCTCCGCCGTCTCATCCGCCTCCTCTTCGGAGGGCGTGAACAGGGCTTCGGCGCGCACAGCCTCGGCCGCCGTCCGCTCGGCCTGCATCCGCTCGCGCGCCTCGGCCTGTTCGCGCGCCCGCGCATCGCCCCAGTCGCGCTTGGTCGCGCCATGGACGGTGATCCGCTTGCGCAGGGCGTGCTGCGACACCCGCCACCGCTCGCTCAGTTCCGGCACGGTCGCCCCGTTGCGATAGGCCTCCAGAATGATCTCCCACGTCGCCCGCGACAGGCGATAGTGCGCGGGCTTGGCGTCCAGGGTCTCCTTCATGCGCGCAAGGATAGGGCCGGCGCCGACCCAGGCGGGCTGGCTGCGCCGATCTGTCCTTAAGCCCCTGAAAACCCACACGCCCCTACGCTGACCTTAACGCCTCTCCCTCCCCTTTATGGGGAGGGTGGTCGCGCCAGCGACCGGGCGGGGAGGGCGAGGCGACGGCCTCGGCCCCGCCTGTCCCATGCGTCCTGGCCAACCTGCCACGGCAAAGCTAACCTCCGGCAGGCGGACGAACTGGACGCCATCGTCGCGACCTATTTCACCATGCTGGCGGCCGAGCTTGCGGGGCGTCCTTACGTCAAGGCGCATCACGCCCGCGACCTGATGGCGCGCACGGGCCGTTCGCACCGCTCGGTCGAGTTCAAGCACATGAACCTGTCCTCGGTCCTGGCCGATCTCGGCCTGCCGACCATCCGCGGCTACAGGCGCATGGACAACATCCAGAACGCGCTCTTTCCGGCTGTCGAACGCTACCTCGACGCCCATCCCAACGCCTGGAGCCTCGGCCTGTCCTCTTCCTCGCCATGGCAGGGGGAGGGGGACCGTGAAGCGGCGCAGGGGTCCGCGCCGCGCCGGCCGTCCGTCCATGAACCCGATCAACCCTTCGCCTCGCCATGGAGCCAGCCGGACGCGCCGCCCGTCATCCTCCCCATCGCCGCCCCGCCGCTCCTCGGCCCGGCGCGCAAGCCCCGGCCCGAGGGTCTCGCCCGCATCGTCCGCAAATACGACCCCGCCGCCCGCGATCACCGCAACCGCGTCCTCGGCCAGTGGGGCGAGCGTCACGTCTTCCACCACGAGCGCGCCTTCCTGATCGCCCATGACCGCCCCGACCTGGCCCGCAAGGTCGAATGGACGTCCCAGGAGCGCGGCGACGGCGCCGGCTACGATATCAAGAGCTTCGATCCGGCGGGCCGCGAGCGCCTGATCGAGGTCAAGGCCACGCGCGGCGGCCCCGCCACCGACTTCTTCCTGACCCGCACCGAGCGCGAGGTCTCAACCGAACGCCCCGACGCCTGGCGCCTCTAACGCCTCCACGACCTCGCCGCCGCGCCGGGCCTGTTCCAGCTCAAGCCCCCGCTCGAAGCGGCGGTGACGCTAACCGCGGAGACGTGGCGGGCGGGGTTTGGGTGAGAGTTCAGGCAAGAGAGCCGGTTCTCGCTTAAGCGGCTCGACGGACCCGCTTGTAGGCTCCGCTCACGTTCAGGCGCATTCGGACTAATTCTTCGCTCACGCCGAAGAATTCTGACGATTGAGACACTGACCAGCCGTTCCTTGCGGCGGAGACTGCAGCTTCGTCTGAAATAAGTAGCGCGGGGCCAAGCCAGTTGGCTTCATCCTCAAGCGTGCCATCATAGTGGCGGTTGCCATCCGGGCCTATTGGTGGTCGGGGAGGGTGTAAAAGAATGATGTGCGCCAACTCATGCATTACATCAGCGTTAGATCGCTTCATTGAGTTAGCGTCGTTGTATATGATCAGGCGATGATGTTCTTTTATAACGGTAAGGGCCGAAAGTTCTTTTCGCCCTTTACTTCCTTGAAAGTAGGCGACTTCATCAGGGCAAAAATCTATAAACTCGGTAAGAGATAAAACCGCTACATCAAGGTGTTTTGCCAGTTTGAATGGGCAAAGCGGCGCATCATCTGAAAGGCCGAGATCGGCACGAAATGATCTAGCGTACCAATTTGCCTCGGCCTTAAATCCGCGCCGTAAACCCATCTACGTTCGAAGCCTCTCGTAAGCAGTCTTTATAAGCACCTCCAGAGCCGCCGCTCCTTCTTCGGATAGGTTTGGATCAGCCCTAAGGTAGGCTGTAATGTTGGCTAAGGGCTCCGAATAATTTTGCTTCTGGCTGCCTTTCATGAAGGTGTCGGCTTGCAACCCAGACCAACTACACAGGGCAGCTAGGCTATCGACATCCGGTCTTCGTCCCTGAGTCAGACGAGTTAAGGTTGATGCGCTTACCTGAGCCTCTTCTGCTACCTTCTTCCACGTAATCTTCCTTGATTGGCGTTGCGCGTCCAGCGCCGCGATAAAGGCGGCTCCATTAAAAGTCGCGTGCTCCAAATTTCATCCTTGCAATTGCCCACCGCATGCGCAACTTGGCGATGTGATTGCAATCTAGCAATTCGAAGTCGATTTAGCAATGAAAGGGCCGGCTATGAGCGGCAAAAATCAGTACGTGGTGCGTAATGGAGATGGGTGGGGTGTGCGCGGCGAGGGCAATGCTCGCCTCACAGCTCGATATGACACGCAGCGCGACGCGATCTCTCACGGTCGCGAAATCGCCAGAAACCAAGGCTCGGAGCTGCGCATTCAGGGATCTGACGCTAAGTTCCGTGAGGCTTGGAGCTACGGCTCGGATCCATTCCCGCCGAAAGGATAAGCTATGCTGAAGCTCAAACTGAATGGTCGAACGATCACGTCGCAGCACCAGCTAAAGCGTGAGCTGGAACGCTCCATGAATGCTGCATTTGAGGCATCGATTCGTCGTGCCGCACCTAGTAATGTTCAAATTAAGAAGTCGACGAACGGTTTCATTGCCACGGGGCCGAGCGACTCGATTGCTAAAATGACGAAGCGCTTGTCGTCATGAAGGCCAATGAGTGTAGGTGTGACATTTGTTGCACCTACACTTTCAATCCTCGTCCATCTTCAGCGCGGCGATGAACGCTTCCTGCGGGATCTCGACCTTGCCGAACTGGCGCATCCGCTTCTTGCCGGCCTTCTGCTTCTCCAGCAGCTTCTTCTTGCGGGTGGCGTCGCCGCCGTAGCACTTGGACGTCACGTCCTTGCGCAGGGCGCGCACCGTCTCGCGGGCGATGATCTTGCCGCCGATGGCCGCCTGGATCGGGATGGTGAACATGTGGGGCGGGATCAGCTCCTTCATCTTCTCCACCATGCCGCGGCCGCGCGTCTCGGCGCGGGCGCGGTGGACCAGCATCGACAGAGCGTCCACCGGCTCGGCGTTGACCAGGATCGACATCTTCACCAGGTCGCCGACCTTGTAGTCGGTGATCTCGTAGTCGAACGAGGCGTAGCCCTTCGAGATCGACTTCAGCCGGTCGTAGAAGTCGAACACCACTTCGTTCAGCGGCAGCTCATAGACCACCAGGGCGCGCGCGCCGACATAGGACAGCTCGATCTGGTTGCCGCGGCGGTCCTGGCACAGCTTGATCACGCCGCCGAGGTATTCGTCGGGGGTCAGGATGGTGGCCTTGATCCACGGTTCGCTGATCGTCTCGATCTGCATGACGTCCGGCAGGTCGGCCGGGTTGTGCAGGTCCATCTCGGTCCCGTCGCGCAGGCCGATCTTGTAGACGACCGAGGGGGCCGTCGCGATCAGGTCGAGGTTGAACTCGCGGCTCAGGCGCTCCTGGATGATCTCCAGGTGCAGCAGCCCAAGGAAGCCGCAGCGGAAGCCGAAGCCCAGGGCGGCCGAGCTCTCCATCTCATAGGTGAAGCTGGCGTCGTTCAGGCGCAGTTTGCCGATGGCGGCGCGCAGGTCTTCGAAATCGGCGGCGTCGACCGGGAACAGGCCGCAGAAGACCACCGACTGGACTTCCTTGAAGCCCTTCAGCGGTTCCGCCGTGGGCTTCTTCTCGTCGGTGATGGTGTCGCCGACGGCGGCGTGGGCGACTTCCTTGATCTGGGCGGTGATGAAGCCGACCTCGCCGGGGCCGAGTTGCTCGACCGGGGTGTTCTTGGGCAGGAAGACGCCGACGCGATCGACCAGATGGGTCGAGCCGGTCTGCATCATCTTCACGCGCATCCCGGCCTTCAGCACGCCGTCGAACACGCGCACCAGCAGCACCACGCCCAGGTAGGGGTCGTACCAGGCGTCGACCAGCATGGCCTTCAGCGGGGCGCTGATGTCGCCCTTGGGCGCCGGCAGGCGCGCGACGATGCCTTCCAGCACGTCCTCGATGCCCAGGCCCGACTTGGCCGAACATTCGATGGCGTCCGAGGCGTCCAGGCCGATGACGTCCTCGATCTGGGCCTTGACCCGCTCCGGTTCGGCGGCCGGCAGGTCGATCTTGTTCAGGACCGGGACGATCTCGTGGTTGTTGTCGATCGCCTGATAGACGTTGGCCAGGGTCTGGGCCTCGACGCCCTGCGAGGCGTCCACCACCAGGATCGAGCCTTCGCACGCGGCCAGCGAACGCGACACCTCATAGGCGAAGTCGACGTGGCCCGGCGTGTCCATCAGGTTCAGGACGTAGGTCTCGCCGTCCTTGGCCTTGTAGTTCAGGCGCACGGTCTGCGCCTTGATGGTGATGCCGCGCTCCTTCTCGATGTCCATGTTATCAAGGACCTGTTCCGACATTTCGCGCGCGGTCAGACCGCCCGTGAACTGAATCAGGCGGTCCGACAGGGTCGACTTGCCGTGGTCGATGTGGGCGACCACCGAGAAGTTGCGGATGCGTTCGATAGGGGGCGTCGTCATGGTTCGGCGCGCGTAGCACGGCTGGAGAGATTGCGCCACGTCAGCCGTATGGCGGCCTCTGGGCGAATAATGACGCGGTCGCCCGAAAAAAGTCACGACTTCGCCAACTTTATTCCGGGTGACGTTTTGATCAAATGAAAGGCCGTGCCGCCCCGTAGGCCGGACTTGCCACTCCATTTGATCGAATTTCCGCCCGCCTGACGGTCGTGCTGCAGGGATTCTCTAGAAAAATCAGAGGTTCTCTTCAGGGGAACGACGGCTGTCATCCGACGATTTGGGCCTTCGGAGGTGGAGGAGCCTCCTTTGAAACCCTTTTGATTGGAGGCAAAGAAATGCGTGCCAAATTAATGACGTCCGCTGCGGTCCTGGCCGGAGCCCTCGCCTTTGCGGGCATGGCTCAAGCCCAGTCCTCGAGCGGGCCGAACGGCGCGGTCGGCGGCAATACTTCGGCGACCGATTCCTACAACAGCGGCGGCAACAGCACGGATGTGGATCTGGGCGTCGCGGACTCGTTCAACACCGATAATTCCACCGACCTCGATGTCGGCATTTCGGATTCGCTGAACGATAATTCGGATAATTCCACCAACACCAACCTGGAGTTGGGCGTTTCGGATTCGTTCAACGACAACTCGGATAACTCGACCAATACCGAGGTCGGCATCTCCGACTCGTTCAACACCGACGCCTCGACGAATACCGACAACTCGGTGAACACCAACCTGGAGTTGGGGGTCTCTGATTCCTTCAACGACAATTCGGTGAATGACTCGGGCAACGACAACTCCACCAATATCGGCAACATCCGCGTCTCCCTGAACATGCAGGAACTCAGCGCCAACGTCAGCGACCTGAGCTTCGACATGTCGGAAGACGGCCAAGGCCCGCAAAACGGCCGGATCCGCACGGGCGACATCAACCAGAGCGGCGGCGCCTTTGCAGGCTTCGCCGGCATCCAGACGGTGAGCAACAACACCGGTCTGGCCTCGGTTGGTCAGGCGGCCACGGCGATCAGCGCCAACGCCAACGTCACCTTCGGCGGCGGCGGCAACTAGGCCTTCGTTTTCGGCGGCCGGTTCTCCGGCCGCCGAACTTCTTCCTGGGAGGGAACCATGCTCAGCCTTCTGTCGACCCTGGCGCTGCTGGGGGCGGCCGATCCGAATTCGGCCTCTCCGCCGTCGCCCCCTCCGCCCCTGATCATCATCGCGCCGACCCAGGCCGACCCCTCGGCTGCTGTCGCGGGCGCCCCGCGTTCGCTGGCGGTTGAGGAACTGGACGCTCTGCACGGCCGCCAAGGCGCGCCATCCGTCCTCATCGCCAGCGACCAGCTGCTGCAGGCGACGAACAGCGGAAACAGCGTCAACGCCAATACGGTCACGACCGGCGCCATGCGCATCGACGCCAACGCCTTTTCCGGCTTCAACGGCATCGGCAACTTCGTCATGAACAGCGGCAACAACAACAACCTGCAAGGCGCGATCACGATCAATATCGTGACGACGGCGCCGAACCCGTGACACGCTGGAGCGCCCGGTTTCCGCCCGGCCTGGGGCTGGCTGTCGGGGTCAGCGTCGCGGTCCTGTGCGCGCCCTCGGCTCAGGCTGAGATTCTGCTGAACAACGGCCCGGCTGCAGGGCGGCTGAAGGTGGTCAGCTATCGCGACCTGCCGTTCCGCACAGTGGTGCGTCAGCAGTATGATTTCAGCTGCGGTTCGGCCGCCCTGGCCACCCTGCTGCGGCACCACTATGGACGTGATGTCGGCGAGGCTCAGATTTTCCGCGCCATGTTCGCCGACGGCGATCAGGAGACTATTCGCCGCGTCGGTTTCTCCCTGCTGGACATGAAGCGGTATCTGGATGCGCGAGGCTATCCCGCCGACGGCTTCCGGCTGAGCCTGGATGAACTGATCGAGATGAACGCCCCGGCGATCGTGATGATCGACACCGCCGGTTACAAGCACTTCGTCGTCTTCAAGGGCGACGACGCGGGGCGCGTCCTGGTCGGCGATCCGGCGCTGGGGCTGAAGATCTATTCGCGCGACCAGTTCACCGACATGTGGAATGGGGTCGCCTTCGTCGTCCGTCAGCCGGCGGACACCTTCAACGACGCCGAGGAATGGCGCGTGTGGAACCGGTCTCGGCCGGGTCAGGCGCTGCAACCCATGTCCCTGGCGGAACTGACGCGGGAGTTGCCGCCGCTCTATCAGGTGACGACGCGGTTCTCCCTCGATCCCTATCTGAGGTGACGCCATGCGACGCGCGCGATCCTGCCTCCTTATGATCATCAGCCTGGCGGCGCCGATCTGCGTTGCGGCGCCGGCCGGGGCCCAGTCCGCCGCCTTCGCCGCCGAGCTAGCGGGCGGTCCCCTGTCGGAGCCTTCAGGCGCGCCGCTGCAAGCGTCGGCGCCGCCGGCGCTGACCGTGACGCTCCCGGACGGCCCCCGGATGATGACGGACGCTGACATGGCCGAGGCGCGCGGGGGCTTCATGACGGTGGCGGGCTTCACCTTCGGCTTCGGCGTCGTGGTGCGCTCCTACGTCAATGACCAACTGGCGCTGCAGACCCAACTGACCTGGACGCCGACCGGCGCCATGACCGAACAGGTCCAGCACAACGTCCCCGGCGTCTCCGACCTGGCGGGCGCCATGGCCAGCCTGATGGCGGGCGGCGTCGATCTTCGCGGACTGAACAACGCCGGCGGCGTGGCGGTGATCGACGGGAACGGCGCCACGGCCATCCTGCACAACATCACGACCAGCCAGTTGCAGAACCTCATCATCAACAACGCCGACAACCGAAACATCCGTCAGGATATGGAGTTGAATCTGGTCCTGCCCGACCTGGGGATGATCCAGACCAACAGTCAGCGGCACAACTACGGCTCCAACATCGCCAGCGACATCGACTGGGCGGGTCTTCGGAGCCTGGGCGGCTTCTAGGTCGGCTGGCGTTTCAGGCCCGAGCAGGCCAAGCTAGGGCAGGGGCCGCCGCGGCGGCCCCTGCCTCATGTCAGAACACGATCGGCAGCCGCAGGATGAAGCGCATGTCGGGCGCATCCTCGGTCACGCCGAACTCGAAATTGCCGTTCAGGCTGTATCGGTCGTTGATCAGATAGGACATGCCGAACTGAAGGGCTCCGACCTGCAGTTCGTCGGACTTTTCCGTGATGTCGTTCAACTGGCTCGAGGTCGGGCGGATGTAGTTGTGCTTATAGCCCAGCGAGAAGGAGAAACGCGGGTTCAGCGAGAAGCCGAAACCGATCGCCAGGCCGATGGCGTCGCCCGGATCGACCTTGCCGATGTGGATTTCGCCTTCCGTCTTGTCGATGTCGCGCGGCAAGTGGGCGAAGTAGCTCAGGCTGCCGAAGATGACCGCCGGATCGCTGGGATAGAGGAAGCTGATGCTGGGCTCGACACCCCAGAAGCCGGAGCCGGTCGCCAGGCGCGTGGCGATGCCGAACTCGTCGCGATCGATGTCGAAGGGGCCTTCGCCGGTGTCGCTCTTGACCCGCAGGCCGGCGATGAAGATGGGGCGGCCACGCTCGCCGCCGTTGATCTGATAGCGGACGGCGGCCTCGACGTCGCCGACGCCGTCGCCGCTCAGGTCGATGGTGCGGGTCACCGCCTCGTCGCGCTGCTGCACGGTGGTGATGGTGTCGTTGCGCCAGACGTAGGGCGCGCGGATCTCGGCCTCCAGTCGGGGGGCGATGCCGTATTTCGCCGCCAGGGTGACGACGCCGGTGTCCCGGTCGGCCTCATTGGCCTCGATCACGCCGATCTGCACGCCGGGCACGATCTCAATGCCGCGGAACACCAGGCGATTGGCGCTGGAGCGGGTGTACTCGGTCGACAGGTCCACCGTCAGCTTGCCCGGCTGGCTCAGCACGGCGATGCCCTCGGGGATGGCGGCCAACTGTTCGCGCCGCACCTCGGGCGCGGGCGGCGGCGGCCCCTCGGTCGGGGGCAGGGTCGGCTGAGCCGGTCCGTTGGGCGCGATGGTGCTGGCGACCTGCTGGCCGGCGCGCAGCTGGTCGAGCGTGCGATCGGCGAAGATCGCCCGGCCCGAGGCGTCGGTCTGCACCTGCCAGCGGGAATCGACGGCTGGCGGC
>DGIZ01000233.1 GCA_002386585.1 Brevundimonas sp. UBA4609
CGCCGCTGCGTGCGTTCATGCGGGCCATGGCCGCCGGGTCCGGCTTGCCGAAGGCGGTCGAGAAGTTCAGACCCCAGCGGATTTCCTGTTGCTCGGCCTTCTGGAAGTTCAAGGGCCGGGCGTCAATCGACACCAGATTGCCGTCCAGGTCGCGCGTGAAGCGCTCGGGTAGTGCGGCTTCCAGTTCGGGCGTGATGGTTGGGAAGGAGGCGATGGAGCCTTCCGTCTCGGTCCGGGTGTAGTTGGCCGTGAAGCGCAGATCCTTGTCCTTCAGCGGGGTCAGGTTGACGCCGAACTTCAGGACGCGCTTGGTCTCCTCGGACAGGTTGGGGTTGCCGCCCTCGATGCGGACGATGTTGACCGACTGGCCGGTGGCGAAGTCATAGACCGGCACGTTCGGAGTCGAGATCGTCGGGTCGTTCAGTTGCGACATCGACGGGGCCTTCTGTTCGTCGGCCCAGCTGGCGGTGAAGTTGACCGGTTCCCACGGGGACCAGTTCAGCCCGACCGTATAGGCCGACAGGCCGCCGAAGTCGGACAGGTCTTCGTAGGCCAGGTTCAGATTGGCCGATAGGTCGCCGAGCGCGCCCAGCACTTCGCGGTCGCGGTTGGCGATGGGCAGGTTGAAGTTGCCCGAGGCGCTGGTGCGGTCGCGCGACAGGGAGCGTTCGGAGAAGACGCTGGCCTGCTCTGCCTCGGAGAAGCGCAGGTTCTCGGAGTCCAGCGACTGGCTGTCGAAGCCGACCTTGAAGGTCGAGGTCAGCGATCCGGCCGGGCCTTCCCAGGCCGTGCCGTTGATGACGCCCTCGATGCTGGACTTGCTGGAGATGGAGCGCGCGGTGTCGAACGGATTGGCCGGCAACTGGCCCAGGTCGCCGAACGGGTCGATGGTCCCGGCCGTCACGCCCGCCTGCAGGGCGTCGTCGTTGAGGCCGCGGCCGGTGCGGGTCTTGGTCTCGGTGCGGTCGTAGCCGCCGTTCACCGTCCAGCGCCAGTCGCCCAGATAGCCGTCGACCAGGAAGCCCAGCTGGCCGGACAGGGTGTCGG
The DNA here is from genome assembly GCA_002386585.1 of Brevundimonas sp. UBA4609. GTDB lineage: Bacteria > Pseudomonadota > Alphaproteobacteria > Caulobacterales > Caulobacteraceae > Brevundimonas > Brevundimonas olei. The sequence goes on from DGIZ01000233.1 coordinate 1,048, forward strand.
TCTGCCGTCCAAGCGCGCCGGGCGCGTCGACATAGCGGTGCAGCAGCACGTCGCTGGCGAAGGGCGAATAGGGGCTGGCAGAGGGCAGGGCCAGGCTGAGGCCCGGCAGGCCCAGGTAGGAGAAGCTGGACGCATCCTCCAGTTCCCCGCTGAGCGTCAGTGACATCGTCTGGTTCAGGTCGCGCACCAGGGAGCCGGAGATGGAGCCGTTCTCACGCTTGGGCGACAAGGTGCGATAGGCGGTCAGGTCGTCGGTGCGGGGTCCGACGCCGAAGTCGGCCAAGCTGGCGCCGCCCGCTGCGCCCGCACCGACCGAGGCCGTCGTGATGCTCTGGCCCAGCAGCGCCGACAGGGCGGGGTCGATCTCGCCGCCGCCGGGCGACGTGACGTTGCCCATCAGATCATAGGGCGTCCCGTCGCGGACGATGTTGCGCTCGGTCTCGAACAGGGGCGTGTCGCGCTCGTATTCCAGGTCCAGCGTCCAGCGCTGCTTGCCCGAGATGCGCAGGACGTTGCTTTCCAGGTCGGTCATGGTGCGGCCGCCCTGGTCGGGACGGCGAGCGGTGGCCTGCATGGTGACGGAGCGGAAGTCGGCCTTCAGCACGAAGTTCACGACCCGCTGGTCGGCGCTGTAGCCATAGGAGAGGGCGGTTTCCTCGGGCAGGATCTCGGTGCGCTCGATGGCCTCCGGCGGGATGCCGCGAATCTCGCGGAAGCCCGAGATGCGTCGCCCGTTGACCAGGAAGACCGGAGAGCCGCCGCGCGAGCTGCGCGTCACCGGCTCCAGCAGCGTCATCAGCTCTTCGATGCTGCTGGCCCCGTAGGCCTTGATCTGCTCCTCGTCGAGAGTCAGTTCGGGTTCATAATCGCCCAGGGCCGCGCCGCGACGGGCGGTGGTGACGACCTCCAGCGTGCCCAGATCGTAGGCGTCCGCGTCGATCTCTTCCTGCGGCACGGGGGTCGCGGTCTGGGCGGGCGTGGATTGCGGCGGAACGGCCGCCGCCGTGTCGGCAGGGGACAGGGAGGCGAGGGCGAACAGCAAGGCGACTGGCGACATGTCGAGTCCTAAAGACAACCGGGGAGTAGGCACGCTCGCGCTCGACGCCCTGTCTCGTCGATCGCATCGCTTCGAATAAAGAACGATGTGCGCCGAAAAGGGGCGCCTTCGCTCTGCAGGATTAAACTCCTGTAATAAGGGGCTTAGTCCTGTCCGAACCGACAAGACTCCAACGCACGAAGGGACGGAATCCGTCGGATCCCGTCCCTCGTTTTTTGCAGCGGCGAAGAAACCTAGAAGCGGGCGCGTACGCCCACCGTCAGGTTGCGCCCGCGCAGGGGCGCCGTCTCGGCCAGGAAGGAGGCGTGGTTGAACGCCGTCTCATCCAGCAGATTGGTCCCGCGCAGGAAGATCTGCGAGCGTACCGGCCCCAGATCGACGTCATAGGCCACGGTGGCGTTGACCATGTCGTAGCCCGGCGTCTCCGTTTCGAAGGCGGCGATGTCGGTCTGCTTGAAGGTGCGGCTGTATTCGACGTCGCCCGACCACGGCCCCTGGAAGGCGGCCAGGCGCACGCCCGCCCGCGCCGCCGGGATGCGGGGCAGGTTCCCGCCGTCGCCCTTGAGCTCGCCCTCGACGTAGTCGCCGAAGACCGTGCCCGACAGCCACGGGGTGAACTGTTGCGTCAGCTCGCCCTCGATGCCGGTGAAGGTCGCGTCGGCCTGGCTGTAGCGGATCAGGCGGAAGTCCTCGTACTGATCCAGCGTCCGGGCGAAGATGTAGTCGTCATAGACGTAGTGGTAGGCGCTGACCGAGCCGGTCAGGGGGCCTTCGGTCTTGCGCAGGGTCAGCTCGATCGAGTTGGCCGTCTCGACGTCCAACGCAGCGTCGCCGATCTCATAGGTGTTGGTCGCCAGGTGGACGCCGTCGGCGTACAGCTCCTGGGCCGAGGGCGCGCGCTGCGAGCGCGACAGCGACACGGCGCCCGACCAGCCGGGGGTGAAGTGCCACACCGCCGAACCGGAGATGGAGAAGGGCTTGTGTTCGACGTCGGGCAGGCCGATGGCCGAGGCCTCCTGCCATTCCTGACGCAGGGCGCCTTCCAGGTGCCACAGGCCGATCTCGTATTCCTCCATCACGAACAGGCCGGTGTTCTTGGTCGTGCTGGGCGCCAGGAAGCTCTCTTCGCCGACGGCGGCGAAATCGCTCTTGCTCAGTTGCAGGCCGAGCACGCCGCGGAAGCCCGCGATCTCGCGGTGCTGGGCCTCGATGCGGCCGTCGTAGCCCTTGTTGGTGAAGGTGGTCGAGACGACGCCTTCCTCGAGCTCGCTGTGCTCATAGTCGGTGTAGCCGGCGCGCAGGCGCACGTTCTCGATGCCCGGCAGCGGGTCGCGCAGTTCGCCGCGCAGGTCGACGCGGCGGCTCTTCAGGCGGACCTCGGGAGCGGCGTGGTCGTGATCGCCTTCATGCTCGTGCCCGTGATCGTCGTCGCCATGGCCATGATCGTCGTCGTGACCGTGGTCGTGGCCGCCGCCGCAGTGCAGGTGGTCGCCGTGCGGGTGGCAGCCCTCATATTCATGGCTGTGACCGGCCAGGCCATAGCGACTGGTCTGTTCCGTATAGGCCGCGCCCAGATAGCCGCGCGACCCGATCCAGGAGGCGCCCAGCGTCGCCGTCGAGGTCTCGTTGTAGGAGCCGTCCAGGCGCGGTTCGTCCCAGCCGGGAACCTTGTAGTCGTCCGACTTGCGCGCCGCCGCCTCGATGCGGACGGCGAAGTTGCCGGCGCCCACCGTCATGCCGACCACGCCGGCTTCCTCGTTGTCGACCGAGCCGCGACGGTATTCGGCCACGCCCTCGCCTCCGTTCGCCGGGACGCGGGTCGGAATCTTCTTGTCCAGCAGATTGACCGCACCGCCGATGGCGCCGCCGCCGTAGAGCAGGGCCGCCGGGCCGCGCAGGATCTCGACGCCTTCCAGCAGCAGGGGTTCGCCGGACACGGCGTGGTCGGGCGAGACTTCGGAGGCGTCCATCAGGCCCGCGCCCTCGCTCAGCACCTTGACGCGGGGCGAGGTCTGGCCGCGCACCACCGGACGGCTGGCCCCGCCGCCGAAGGTGTCGGAGTTGACGCCGGGAATGCTGTTCAGGGTGTCGCCCAGGGTCGATTGGCGCCGATGGACCAGATCATCGCCGCTCAGCAGGGCGACGTGCGAACCGACGTCGTCGCCTGCGCGGCCCAGGGGCAGGGCGCGCACCACGACCTCGTCCACCTCATAGGCGCCGGCGTCGCGGGCGGCGTGATCGTGAGGGTCGCCCTGCGACTGACGCTGCACGGCGTCCTCAGCGAAAGCGGGCGCAGCGGCGCCCAGGCTGGTCAGCGCCGCCGCCCCCGCGGCGGTCAGCAGGAAGGTCCGAAATCGCATGTCACGCATCCCCGTTACAATGATGTGAGGCTTGATATGTTATAGTATATCATTACGCAACCGCTCCCTTGACGATTTCGTCCTGGGGGAGCCTTCACAAGCCCGCGACGTTGCAGCAGGGTCGCTGCTTCAAGGGGGCCGCCATGACCAGATCCGCCACGTTCCAAGCCATCGCCGTGACCGCCGGGTTCGGGCTGCTGGCCGCCGGTTGCTCTCAGCAGAAGCCAGCCGAACCGACTTCGCCGATCGAGGCGCCGGTCGCTCAGAGCGCCGCCGCCGTGGGCTACGCCTGTGAGAGCGGCAAGACGATCGCCGTCGCCTATCCCGACGCCCAGACCGCCCGCCTGTCTTACGAAGGCAAGGACTATGTCCTGACCAGCGTGGTTTCCGCGAGCGGCGCCCGTTACGCAGGCCAGGGGCTGGAGTGGTGGACGGCCAGCCGGGGCGAGACGGAGAGCGGCACGTTGAGCCGTGCAGGCCAGGGGGATCAGGCGGGCGGCGTCATCGTCGAGCGCTGCAGCCGTCCGGTCGCCGCCGTGGCCCCGCCGCCGTCGGGCGCGCCCTGCGCCGCCGAAAACCTCCGCCTGGCGGTCGAGGGCGGGG
>DGIZ01000239.1 GCA_002386585.1 Brevundimonas sp. UBA4609
CTTCCGATCTAGGGCCGCGCGCACGCCCGGATGGCTGGCCACGCGGCTGGCCGCCTCGCCCGCGCCGCGATCGGTCAGGCGGGGATTGTCGCTCAGGCTCGCCAGATCCAGCGCCCGCGCAGCCTGCGCCGCCGCCTCCGCGTCGCCCAGGTCCCCGCCCGCATCAAGAACCGCCAACCCCACGGCGCGATACAGCAGGCCGGTGTCCAGATACGGCAGGCCGTAATGGGCGGCCAGACGCGCGGCGATGGTGCCCTTGCCCGAGGCGGCGGGGCCGTCGACGGCGATAATCAAAGGTCGATTCATATGCGCCCTCGTATGGCTTCGGGCCTGCATTTCCAAGACCGGGGTAAGCCGTGCGTCGATCTCGCGATCAACGGACATGTCTTTCTTCACCCACCCCAAACGCTCCGCCAGCGGCCTCCACAAGAGAGCAACAAAGACGCCGCCGCTGAAGACAACCACCAAAGCCACCGCCCAAACGAGGCCGATGCCCATTCGGATCAATAGCCACACCATCACGAGGCAACAGAGCAAACCTGACGGGACGGTATAGACCCTCACATGTGATCGGTCAGGGTCGCGCCCATTCCATCCCATGCGGCGACGAGCCTCAGGCAATATTCCCGCCCAGCCCGTTCATCATCTCCACGAAGCCGGGGAAGCTGGTGGCGATCATCTCGGGGTCGCGGACCGAGACGGGCTGCTGCGCGGCCAGACCCAGCACCAGATGGCTCATGGCGATGCGGTGGTCATGGGCGGTGTCGACGGTCGCGCCGCCCTTCACCGGGCCGACCCCGACGGCGCCAGTGACGATGAAGCCCTCCGGCTCCTCCTGCACCTGAACGCCGCAGGCCGACAGACCCGCCACCATCAGGGCGATGCGGTCGCTTTCCTTGACGCGCATCTCGCCGATGCCGCGCATGACGGTGCTGCCCTCTGCGAAGGCGGCCGTGGCGGCCAAGATCGGATATTCGTCGATCATGGAGGCGGCGCGGTCTTCGGGAACCACGACGCCCTTCAGCGCCGAATGACGCGCGGTGACGTCGCCGACCTCTTCGCCCCCGGCCATGCGGCGGTTGGCGATGCTCAGGTCCGCGCCCATGTCGAGCCAGGTCTGGAACAGGCCGGTACGCAGGGGATTGAGCATCACCCCCTCGACCGTCACCTCGGAGCCCGGAACCACCAGCGCCGCCGCCAGAGGGAAGGCCGCCGAGGACGGATCGCCCGGCACGGCGACGTGGGTTCCCTTGAGCGTCTGTCCGCCCGACAGGCGGATGCGCCAGCCGTCGCCCTCTTCGGTCACCTCGACCTCGGCGCCGAAGGCGCGCAGCATCCGCTCGGTGTGGTCGCGGCTCTTTTCCGGCTCGACCACGACGGTCTCGCCGTCCGCGTTCAGCCCGGCCAGCAGGATGGCCGACTTGATCTGGGCCGAGGCGACGCTCTGGACGAAGGTCACGCCCTTCAGCCCGCCCCCATGCAGGGTCAGCGGCACCCGGTCCTCGGCCGCGTTCCAGTCGAACCGCGCGCCCATGTCGGCCAGCGGCCCGGTGACCCGCTTCATCGGCCGCTTGCGCAGGGAGGCGTCGCCGTCGAACGTCGCCGTCAGCGCATAGCCCGCCGCCGCCCCCATCAGCAGGCGCACCCCCGTTCCGGCGTTGCCGCAGTCGATGACCGCCTCGGGCGAACGCAGGGCGCCGCGCCCCTCGACCCGCCAGCGCCCCTCGCCGATCCGCTCCACCACAGCCCCGAACGCCTGCATGGCCCGGCCTGTGGCCAGGATGTCGTCGCCCTCCAGCAGACCCTCGATTTCGGTCACGCCCTCGGCCATGCCGCCGAAGATCAGGGCGCGGTGCGACATCGACTTGTCGCCCGGTGCGCGAACCACGCCCCGAAGGCCGGAATCGAGGCTGGAAACGCGGGACGCGGTGAAGGTCTGGGGAGTGCTCACCCTGATGCAGGCTCCGAATGTCAGGAAGGCCGCGCAGGCGCGGAAAAGAAGGCTTTTGACAGCGGCCCCCGCCGGTGGCAAGGGAGCCGCCCTATTTCCGATTTCTCCCTTAAACCCGCCGAAGGTCTAATCACGTGGCCAATCCCGAACTGGGCCAAAAGCAGGTCTGCCCGAACTGCCAGGCCAAATTCTACGATCTGAACCGTCGCCCGGCCCACTGCCCCAAGTGCGACACCGAGTTCGATCCGATGGAAGAAGCCGTACGCAGCCGCCGTGCGCGGCGCGGCGCCGGCTTCGCCGCTGACGACGCGGAGGCCGAAGATCAGGTCGCCGACAAGTCGGTCGAGAGCGACGAGGATGAAGAGGACGCCGAAGGCTCCACCCCCGAAATCGACCAGGAAGGCCATGAGCCTATCCTGACGCCGGACGACGACGACGGCGAGCCGGGCGGCGACGACGCCGGCATGGGCTCGACCGACGGCGACGATGACGACGACGTCCTGGACGATGACGACGACGATTCCGTGCCCTTCATCGAGGACGAGGACGACGACGACCTCGACGAAGAGCTGGCCAAGCCGTCGCGTGACGACGACTAAGGCCCAAGAGTCGGAAAAATAAGCGGAAAAAAATGTGTCAGACCCGCTTGATCTTCAAAACGGCCTGACCTAGTTTCCGCGCCTCGCCGGGGGGCGACAGCTTCCCCGGCGGGACCGACCGAAAGGTTCGGGGCTATAGCTCAGTTGGTA
>DGIZ01000254.1 GCA_002386585.1 Brevundimonas sp. UBA4609
CCGCCTCGCCTGCCGCGCCCGCCTTCGCTCCGGCCACCGACGGCGCCCGCGCCGTGCGCGCCGCAGGCCTGCAGGAGCGCCTGACCTTCGACAGCTTCGTCGAGGGCCATGGCAACGCCTTCGCCCTGGCCATCGCCAAGCAAGTGGCGACCTGGGCCGACGGCCACTTCAACCCCGTCTTCTTCTGCGGCCCCTACGGCTACGGCAAGACGCACCTGCTGAACGCCATCGCCTGGGAGGCCCAGCGCCTGCGCCCGGACGCCAAGGTGGTCTATCTGACCGCCGAACGCTTCCTGTCGACCTTCGTGCGCGCCATGCAGGACCGCTCGACCGCCGCCTTCAAGGAGAGCCTGCGCTCGGCCGACATGCTGCTGCTGGACGACGTCCAGTTCGTCGGCGGCAAGACCTCGACCCAGGAAGAGCTGCTGAACACCCTCACGGCCCTGATCGAGGACGGCAAGCGCATCGTCCTGTCGGCCGACCGCGCGCCCATGGCCCTGACCGACGTCGAGCCGCGCCTGCGCAGCCACCTGGCCGCCGGCCTGACCTGCCCGGTCGAGGCGGCGGATCGCGACCTGAAGGTCGCCGTCGCCCAGTCGCGTCTGAACGCCCTGGCCCAACTGGGCGTCGTCTCGGGCGAGGCGCGCGCCGACGTGCTGGAGCATCTGATCGATCGCACCCCGGGCTCGATGCGCGAGCTGGAAGGCGCCGTGAACACCCTGGCCGCCGTCGCCGGAAGCCGCCTGTCGGCCCTGACGGTCGATGAGGTTCAATCCCTGCTGGGCGCCGCCCTGCGCACGGGGCCCGAGCGCCGCATCACCGTGGACGAGATCCAGAAGACGGTGGCCGAGCACTTCAACCTGAAACAGGCCGACCTGTTGAGCGAGCGCCGCACCCGCGCCATCGCCCGCCCGCGCCAGATCGCCATGTATCTGTGCAAGCAGCACACCACCCGCTCCTATCCCGACATCGGCCGCCGCTTCGGCGGGCGCGACCACACCACCGTCCTGCACGGGGTCCGCAAGATCGAGGAGCTGATGCCCAAGGACGACCAGATCGCTCGCGACGTCGAGGCCCTGACGCGCAAGCTGCGCGGGTAAGTCCCTAGCCCGCTCATCCCGGCGAAGGTCGGGATGAGCGGATTTAAGGACGATCGCCTGTGGAAATCGGGGGCAGACGGCGTAGAGACGCCTCTGCCCGTTGCCCCTTTCGCTCAATGCGCTAGTGTTCCCGCCCATATTTAAGGCGACGCTGCTTCGGCGGGGTCGCGACCGGGCGAGACCATATGCAGCTGACCATCGAACGTTCCGCGCTTCTTCGGGCCCTGGGGCACGTCCAGAGCGTGGTCGAGCGTCGCAACACCATTCCGATCCTGTCCAACGTGTTGCTGAGCGCCGGGCGCGACCGCCTGTCGTTCGCCGCCACCGACCTGGACATGGAAATGGTCGACGAGGCCGAGGCCCAGGTGAACGTCGAGGGCCAGATCACGGCCCCGGCCCACACCCTGTATGAAATCGTGCGCAAGCTGCCGGACGGCGCTGAGGTGTCGCTGACCTATTCGGGCGACGATCCGCGTCTGGTGGTGGCGGCGGGCCGTTCGCGCTTCAACCTGCCGGTCCTGCCGGCGGGCGACTTCCCGGTCATGTCGACCGAGGCCTCGGGCGCGCGCTACACCCTGCCCAAGGACGATCTGGCGCGCCTGATCGACAAGACGCGCTTCGCCGTCTCGACCGAAGAGACGCGCTACTATCTGAACGGCCTCTATCTGCACACGGTGGCCGACGGCGGCATTCCGCTGCTGCGCGCCGTGGCCACCGACGGCCATCGCCTGGCCCTGGCCGAGACCCCGGCGCCCGAAGGCGCGGCGGGCGGCCCCGGCGTCATCGTGCCGCGCAAGACGGTGGACCAGGTCCGCCGCCTGCTGGACGACGGCGCCGGCCCGGTCGAGGTCCAGGTCTCGGCCCAGAAGATCCGCTTCGAGTTCGGCCAGGCCAGCCTGACCTCCAAGGTCATCGACGGCGCCTTCCCCGACTATCTGCGCGTCATCCCCAAGGGCAACGACAAGCAGGCCGACATCGACAACGCCCTGTTCGCCAAGGCTGTCGACCGCGTGGCCACCATCTCGGCCGAAAAGAGCCGCTCGGTGAAGCTGGCCTTCGACAACGACCGGGTGAAGCTGACCGTCCGCAACATGGAAGCCGGTCAGGCCGAGGAAGAGGTCGAGATCGGCTATTCCGACGAACCGTTCGAGATCGGCTTCAACGCCCGCTACCTGCTGGACGTCGCCGGCCAGATCACCGGCGAAACGGCCCACTTCAAGTTCGCCGATCCCGCCAGCCCGACCCTGGTGCTGGATCCGGCCGACGTGGGCGTGCAGTACGTGCTGATGCCGCTGCGGGTGTAACCACACCGCTCGCCCCGGCGGACGCCGGGGTCCAGTGAGCGCCGCGCCGGGAGGTTGGGTTGGATGTTTTTCTACACCTACATCCTGGCCGGTCGCCGCAACGGCGTCCTCTACACGGGATCGACCGACGACCTGCTGAAGCGGATTGTCCAGCATCGCGAGAAGCTGCGCGGCGGTTTCACGGCGAGATATGATGTCTCCCGTCTGGTCTGGTATGAGCACCACGGCACGCGCGACGAGGCCTTTCGTCGTGAGCGCCAGATCAAGGAATGGCGCCGCGAATGGAAGCTGGACCTGATTGAGCGGATGAACCCGGCTTGGGATGATCTGCTTCCTACGCTGCTTTGATGCGTGCTGAGCCTATACCCCGCTCATCCCGGCGGACGTCGGGATCCAGTCCTTTGGCTTCAAGCGCGCAGCGCGTGGTTCGCACTGGACCCCGGCGTCCGCCGGGGTGAGCGGTTTCTTCTTCAGCGCCTCTACGCCAAATCGGTGTATCTGCTGATCAACGCATGATCACCTCCCTCGCCCTCACCGACTTCCGCTCCTATGCGGGCGCGACCCTGCCGGTTTCCGGCGGGACGGTGGTGCTGCATGGGCCGAACGGGGCGGGCAAGAC
>DGIZ01000073.1:0-864 GCA_002386585.1 Brevundimonas sp. UBA4609
GTTCGACGCCGCCTGCGGCTGCGCCCGCCCCGGCGGCGCAGTAAGCCTGAAATGAACCATTCCGCCCTCGCCCTGAGGGAAGGCGCGGCGCGGGGCCTCCTCCCCGCGCTGATGCTGGGCCTCATCCTGTGGCTGGCAGCCCTGCCCGGCGTCAGCTTGGCCGCCGAAATCAGTTTTCCGGCGCTGACCGGCCGCGTGGTCGATGACGCCCAACTGCTGACGCCCGAACAGGAACAGGCCCTGACCGGCAAGCTGGCGACGCTGGAGCAGCAGACCGGCGATCAGTTGGTCGTCGTCACTCTGCCCTCGCTTCAGGATCAGGAGATCGAGGACTTCGGCTATCAGCTGGGACGTCACTGGGGCATCGGTCAGAAGGAAAACGACGGCGGCGCCCTGCTGATCGTCGCGCCGAACGAGCGAAAGGTGCGGATCGAGGTCGGTTATGGGCTGGAGGGCGTGCTGACCGACGCCTATTCGTCCCTGATCATCCGCAACGACATCCTGCCGCCCTTCCGTCAGGGCGACTACGCGGCCGGGATCATCGCCGGGACGGACGCCATCGTCACCCAGCTCACCGCCGATCCGGCGGAGGCCCAGGCGCGGGCGGAAGAGGCCAAAAGCGCGGCGTCCCGGACGACCAAGCCGGTCCTGCCCGCCATCGTCATCCTGGCGGTCTTCGCCTTCATCTTCTTCGGCATGATCGGCGCCGCCGCAGGCGGTCGGAAACGACGCGGTCGCGGCGACGGCCTGTCGCCCATTCTGATCTGGGCCGCCAGCGAGGCCCTGCGTCACCGCGACGACGATGATCGCGGCGGCTGGGGCGGCGGCGGAGGCTGGGGCGGCGGTGGTGGCTTTGGCGGTGGA
>DGIZ01000073.1:1097-6587 GCA_002386585.1 Brevundimonas sp. UBA4609
TGGTGGCTTTGGCGGTGGAGGTGGTGGCTTTGGCGGTGGAGGCGGCGGCTTCGGCGGCGGCGGCGCCTCGGGGGGATGGTGATGCAGTTCACGACAGACGATCACGCGCGCGTCGCCAGGGCCATCGCCCAGGCCGAAACGCACACGTCGGGCGAAATCTTCTGCGTCGTGGCGCGGCAGGTGTCCTCCTATCGCGACGTCAGCTTAGGGTGGGCTGCCGCAGCTGCCTTGCTGCTGCCGCTGGGGCTGATCCCGTTCGGCTTCAACGGCGACTGGCTGACGTTCCGCGGCGGCTGGGAGATCGCCCACGCGCCCGCCGCCTCGGCCGAGATCGGGCGTGCGCTGGCGGCTTATGGGCTGGTGCAGGCCGGGGTTTTCCTGGCCGTGTTTCTGCTGTCTCTGATCCCGGTCGTGCGACGGCTGCTGACGCCGGCCGCCTTGCGTCGCACGCGGGTCCGCCGCGCCGCCATGCAGCAGTTCCTGGCCCACGGCCTGCACGTCACCGAAGCGCGCACCGGCGTCCTCATCTTCGCCGCCCTGGCCGATCACCAGGTCGAGGTGGTGGCCGACGAGGGCATCCATTCCTGCGTCAGTCCAGAGGTCTGGGCCGACGCGGTCGCCGCTCTCACCGGGGCCCTGCGTCGCGACCGGCCGGTCGAAGGCTTCGAGAAGGCCGTCGCCCTGTGCGGTCAGGTGCTGGCGGAACGCTTTCCGCCCAAGCCCGCTGATGAAAATGAGATCCCCGACAAGCTGGTTGTCATCTAGTCCGGTTATCAGGGCCTCGCGACCGCCGCATTGAGGCGCGACAGTCGCTGCGATCGCGGGCAAGGAATTCATGCCGAGACTTCTGACCTACAACGTTCATCGCTGCGTCGGCGTCGATCGCAGACTGGATGTGCAGCGGATCGCCGACGTCATCGCCGAGCATGAACCCGACGTGGTCTGCCTGCAGGAGCTGGACGTCGGCCGCGCGCGCACCGGCTGGGTCGACCAGGCCGACGCCATCGCCCAACGGCTGGCGATGAGCGTGCAATTCCACCCCGCCATGAAGGTCGAGGCCGAGCTTTACGGCGACGCCATACTGACCCACCGTCCCGAACGACTGGTGCGCGCAGCCTCGCTGCCGACCCTGCCCGGCATCAAGGGGTTGGAGCCGCGCGGCGCCCTGTGGTCAGCCGTCGATTTCGACGGGGTGATCGTCAACATCATGAACACCCACCTGGGGCTGGTCCCGCGCGAGCAGCGGCTTCAGGCCGCCGCATTGATCGGCGATGAATGGCTGGGCGATCCCATGTGTCAGGGACCGACCATCCTGACCGGCGACTTCAACGCCACCTCGATCACCCGCCCTTATCAGGCTCTGACCCGGCGGCTGGACGACGCCCAGCGACGTCTGGGCCTGAAGCCCTCGATCAAGACCTTCCCGTCCAGCTTCCCGGCGATCCGCATCGACCACTGCTTCGTCAGTCGCGAGATTCGCGTGATCAGCGCCAGCGCGGCGTCATCGCCCCTGGCGCGAGCAGCGTCTGATCACCTGCCGCTCATCATCGATTTCGAAATCGATCAGCCCAAAAATCAGCCCGGCGCCTGACCGCCCTCGGACCTGGGCCGGGTGCGGTGCGAACGGTTGAGGCGCTTCCACGGCCGCCAGGCGTCGGTGGAGGAAACCGGATCGCCGAACTGCCACTCGGCGAACATCCGCTCCACCCGCGTAGGCTCGGCGGCGCCCAGCGGCTTCATCCGGCCCTGTCCAAAGGTCTGGATCGCCTGACCGACCGACCCCATCAACGTCTCGGCCTCGGCGAAGGCCTCGCCCGACACCCCGATGAAGTGACCCAGGGATCGACGACGAAAACGCCGGATCACATCGCGCTGTTCATCCGTCTCCGCCTCGACCGAGACGTCGCATTCCGTATCCAGCCCCATGGAGCGGTTGTTCAGATTGCTGGACCCGATCCGCAACAGTTTGTCGTCGATGATCGTCATCTTGGCGTGGACGATGATCCGCTCGCCCTCGTCCGTCACCGGATAGAAGGCGGTGAAGCGGTCGTGGCGGTCCGCCTGCTCCAGCCGATACAGGACCTCGGCCCGCGCCGTATCCATGGTCAGGCCGTCGAACCAGCTGGGGCTGCGCCCGGTCGACACCAACACCACCTCCGGCCCATCCGGCTCGGCCAGCCGTTCAGCCAGCGCCGCCGCCAGCAGGGGCGAGGTGAAATACTGGTTCTCCATATAGATCAGCGAACGCGCCCGCCGGATCGCCTCCAGATGCAGAGCCTCGTTCTCACGCACCTCGGGACGACCGCGCACCTTGGGCTCGGTGCGCGATACGCCGATCTGCACCTGCGTCATCGAGGGCGACACGCCGTCTGGCCAGGAATCCCCGCATCTGGCCGTAACCGGGGAGAGGACCTCGCCCGTCCCTCTTCTCCACCGCTCGCGCGCCAGATCGCCAAGAGCCTGGGCGGCCGGTCCGTCCATCACGCACATGACCTCATGCCGGGGCGCGGGAATGACGCCGGTCGGCTCGCACCGGCGCGGATCGCCCGAGAAATGCTCGTCGGTGTCCCAGCGGTCGGTCGAGATATCGCCGCCGCCGCAAAAGGCGATCTGATTGTCGATCACCACCACCTTCTGATGGTGGCAGGCGCCGAGGATGCCAGGGCCGTCCAGTCGGAACTCGACGATGCGACGCCGGAACCAGCGCTGCGCCTTGTGCGGATAGAAGCCCTGCGAGGCTGCGATCAGCAACGGCGAGCGCCAGATCAGCAGCCGAACGTCCAGCTCCGGTTTGTGGCGGACCAGGGCCTTCAGCTGATGGCCGATCTCGGCCCGACGATCGGTCAACGGCCCTTCGGGATCCAGGCGCGTGCGCGGGTCGAACTGCCAGCCCAGAATCAGAATGGAGCGTTCGGCCTTGTGCAACGCCGACGCCAGGGCGTCGAAGTAGGCCTTGTTCTCCATCAGGGGGGCGAACCGATGCGCCGTCGCGGACCGCCACACTCCGGTGGCCGTCTCCAGCAGGCTGCCCTCATAGAACTGGTCTGCTCCCATACCCCCTGCAATGGCTGATTCGCGTGACGACCCAATGGGCGTCCTGATCTCATCAGACGCCACCGCGGCCGGATCGTTCCATTTTCGCATCAGTCGGATCAATGGCGACGCTTCATCTGTTCGCCGCATTGTCGCCCGAAGATGTTTCTGGCATAGTCCAATTATGCAAGCTCTGATTGAGATGCTGGCCGGTTTGATCGCCCTGCTCGCCGCAGCGGCGTTGTCGCAATTCGGCGTCGACATGAATGCTCCGCGCAAGTCGGATCGTGAAATCCAACGGGTGCAGGATTGCGGCGACGCCAAGCCTGCGGCCGTGGTCCACGTGACCGCTCCGCCGTCCTGCTGATCCACAGATCACGCTGATCCCTGTCGGCTAAGGGCGATCTAATCCGCGCTCGAGCCTTTTCGCCTTACGATCCAGCCGTTAGGGTCCGTGCCCTGCGCCCCTTCGCCGCCTTCCTGGCGATCAGTGATCGAGACCGACGCCCATGAAATCCCGCCATCGGCCGCCGCTCAACCTGACCGAATCCGAACCTGTCTCGGAGACCGAACCCCTGCCCGCGTCGGACACGGCTGAAGCCGCCGAGGCGGCGCCGGCAAAGCCCGATCCGACCCTTGAGCCCCTGCCCGAGGCGCCTCCGCGCCCCATGTCGGAACGCCAGCGCCGGCGTCTGGCCGAGCAACAGGCCCTCGCCGAGCAACGCGCCGCCGAGGCCGAGAAGGCTGCGCGCGCCCTGTCGCCTCTGGCCGAATCCGCCGACGCGCCGCCCGCCACGATAGCGCCCGCCTCCCCTCCCGCCCGAACGTCCGCCAAGCGCCGCAAGGGCAAGGCCTCGAACGGCGCGGCCAACGCCTATCTGATCGCCGGCCTGGCTTCAGCCCTGTGGGTCGGCGGTCTGGCGTCGTGGTTCGCCTATGAGCTGGGCTCGGGGATGATGGAGCTCGATCCCCTGCGCCTGGCGGTCTACGCCCTGATCCTGCTGGCGCCGGTCGGCTTGTCCATCCTGCTGGCCCACGCCGTTCGCCAGGGCGCGGGACTGGCGCAGGAGACCAAGCGCGCGCGGGAGATGGCCGACGCCTTGGTGGGACCGACCGCCCTGGCCGCCAATCAGGCGGGGCAAGTGCTGAACACCCTGCGTGAGGATATCGACCGCGCCGCACAGTCGGCCGAGCGGGCTCGCGACGACCTGGCCTCCCTGCGCGAGGCCCTGGTCAAGGAATCCAACCTCCTGAACGAGGCGGCGGAGCTGGCGGGCGGCACGGCCCGTCGATTGGCCGAACAGCTGTCGCATGAACGCGAGCAGATGGGGGTTCTGGGCGGCAAGCTGGAAGGCCAGGCCTCGGCCGTGGTCGAGACGGTCGAGCGCCAGTCGCGCATGGTGGCGGACGCCTCCGACCTGGCCCAGACCCAGTTGCGCGAAGCCGAGGCCGCCTTGGCCGCCCGCGCCGCCGATCTGGCCGCTGCGGCCAACGAGGCCCAGGAAGCCGCCCGTTCCGCCTCCGACGATCTGGCGCGCCAGACCCTCCGTCTGGAAACGGCCGGCTCCGGAGTCGCAGAACAGATTCAGTCGGTCGAGGAAGGCCTGGGCCAGCAGCGCGCCGCCTTGGTCACGGCCGCCTACGCCCTGCGCACGGACCAGGAGGACTTCTCCGCCCAGATCGAGAGCCAGCGCGCCCAGCTTCTGGACCACCTGTCCCAGACCCGCACCGCCGCCGACGATCTGAACGAGCGGGGCGACGACGCCGCCGCCGCCATCAAGGCGCAGGTCGAGGCCGTGATCGACCAGTTCAAGGCCTTGGTGGAGATGTCGCAGCGCGAGGCCGACGGCTTCGACCACGCCACCAAGCTGTCGCTGGATCGCTTCGAAAGTCTGGCCGCTGAATCCCGCGACCTGCTGGTCGAGGAGACGCGGCGTTCGCTGGAGGCGCTTCAGGCCACGGCCGAAGAGCAGCGCGCCGCGGCGCAGGCCGCGATCGAACAGGCTCAGATCCGCGCCGACCGCCTGGGCGAATCCCTGTTCGACGCCGCCCAGAAGGCCGACGAGGCGGCCGAGGCCCGCATCGACGGCGCCCGCCGCATCGTCGCTCAGACCGCCGACATGGTCGATCTGACCGGACAGAAGCTGGTCGACAGCCTCCAGGCGACCCTGGCTCAGGTCACCGACGCCCTGACGACCGTCGAACAGACGGTCGCCGAGATGGATCAGCGCGCCGCCCGCCTGCCCGACGAAGCGCGCGCCCGTGTCGAATCCGTGCGCCTCAGCGTCGAGGAGGGCCTGAGCGCCCTGACCGCCGCCTCGCGCAAGGCGGCCCAGGACACCGAGGCCCTGGACGCCGGCTTCCAGGATCGCGTGCGTCGCAATTATGAGATGCTGACCGAGGCCGTGCGTCTGATGGGCGCCGTGTCCGGCGAAGGGGGCGCCCGTCGCCGCAGAT
>DGIZ01000080.1 GCA_002386585.1 Brevundimonas sp. UBA4609
GTCCGCGCCCGGCTGGCAGCGGGGCCGCGCGGTTCGGTCGACGGCGACGCCATCGCCCTGCGCGCCGTTCTGTCCGGAATGAGCCTGTCGGAAAAAGCGGCGGTGCGCGCTGTGCTGGGACGGCTGGAGGCGGCCGACGGACGGCCGTTGATCGCCTGCGGATCGTTGTCGCAAACGCTGGCGGCCGATCGCTGGGGTCTGGCGGCGCGGCCGATGGCCGAGGCCGATCAGGCCCTTATCGCCGTGCGCGACGGGGCGGCGCAGAAAACGCGGGCCCTGATCGATCTGTCGGCGCGGCCGTGGTGGGGGCGGTTGCTGGCCCTGCCCATGCTGAAGGTCATCGCCGCCCTGCCGGATGACGCCGCCGGGGCTCCGCGCGCCCTGATGGTCTCGACCGAGGCGCCGGGACCGACCGGCGACGACCGCACCTTCTGGGTCACGGACAGCGGTTGGCCGGACGCTCGCATCGTCGAGGCTCTGGGCCAGGCGGGCCTGGCGGCTGAATTTCTGTCGGGCGGAGGCGGGTTGAAGCTGTTCGTCCTGACGGGCTATGTGCAGGCGGAAGACATCAGGCTTGACGGCGCGCCCGGCGGCCTGACCGGCGTCATCGGCGCCGCTCCCGTCTTCTGACAAATTGCGGCTTACATATTTGCGACCGGCAGGGGATGACGCGCGCATGACCGAAGCGAACCAGGCGCCGTCCGGCGGCGCGCCTCAACCCAAACGCGGCGTGCTGGACATCGCCCCCTATGTCGGCGGCAAGAGCGCCATCGCCGGGGTGGCCAAGCCGATCAAGCTGTCCTCGAACGAAAACGCTTTGGGGGCGGGCGAAAAGGCGCGCGAGGCCTTCGCCGCCGCCGTCGCCTCGATCCACCTCTACCCCGACGGCCGGGCCGACCGCCTGCGCGCGGCCGTGGCGGAGGCGCATGGCCTGGAGCCGGAGCGGCTGATCTTCGGCAACGGTTCGGACGAGGTCTTCGCCCTGCTGAACCAGACCTATCTGGAGGCCGGGGACAATATCGTCACCAGCCAGTACGCCTTCGTCGCCTATCAGATCTCGGCCCGCGCCTGTCAGGCCGAGGTCAGGCTGGCGGCCGAGCCGGACTTCCGCGCCGACGTCGACGCCATGCTGGGCCTGGTCGATGAGCGGACCAAGCTGGTCTATCTGTCGAACCCGGCCAATCCGACGGGCAGCTTCGCCACGGGCGAGGAGATCCGTCGCCTGCACGCGGGCCTGCCGCCCCACGTCGTCCTGGTGATCGACGAAGCCTATGCCGAGTTCGTGACCGAGCCGGACTGGGAAAGCGCCTTCGATCTGGCGCGCACGGCGCCCAACATCGTCGTCACCCGCACCTTCTCCAAGCTGCACGGCCTGGGCGGTCTGCGCGTCGGCTTCGGCTATGCGCCGCTGGCGGTGGAACAGGCCATCGACCGCATCCGCCTGCCGTTCAACGTCTCCCTGCCGGGGATCGAGGCGGCCATCGCGGCGCTGGGCGATGAAGCGCACCAGAAGGCCTCGCGCGACCTGGTGGCCGAGTGGCGGCCGCGCCTGATCCAGGCCGTCAAGGGTTTCGGCTTCGAGGTGTTCCCGGCCTCGGGCAACTTCATCCTGATCCGCTTCCCCGATGCGAAGCGCCCGGCCTCGGCGGCGCAGGACTATCTGCAGTCCAGGGGGATCATCGTGCGCGGCGTGGCCAGCTATGGCCTGCCGGACTGCCTGCGGGTGACGGTCGGGACCGAGGATCAGAACCGCGCCGTCATCGACGCGCTCAGCGAGTTCGCGGCGGGCTGACGCCTCAGTCGCCGCTGTTGAAGCGCACCACGCCGATCACGCCTGCGCGCCAGACATGGTCGTCCTCGATCAGGGGGCTGTCCTTGATGTCGCCCAGGCGCTGTTCGTAGTTGAAGAAGGCGCCGACGCCGTAGCGGTCGCCGATCGGCACGGCCAGCAAGGCCGCCGCGCCCGCCGCCGACAAGCCGCCCGAAGGCGTGAAGGCGGCGTAGTCGGTGTTGGCCGCCTCCTGGGCGGTGACGCCGTAATAGCGCTGGAGCCGCTCGTCGCTGCCGCCGCGCATATAGGCCATGGTCTGCAACAGGCCGATGGGCGTCACGCGCTGGTGGCTGACCGAGCCGTAGTATTCCAGTCCGGCGTCGTCGCCCGTGGCGTCATGCTGGATGCGGCCGCCGACCACGATGTTCCCCGGCAGGCGCTTGAAGGCGTAGAGCGCCGCATCGGCGCCCAGGTCCGGCCGGTCCATGCCGTCGATATCGCCCGCCGCGAAACGAGGGCGAAGCTGGACGCCCGCATGGAAGCCGTCGCGCTTGATGGCGTTCCAGCCCAGGCCGTCCAGGCCGTTGGCGTAGACGATGTCGCGATAGGAGGCCGAGCCCCAGGCGGTGAAGTTGAAGTCTTCGGACTTGTCGCCCGACACGCTGAAGCCGCGCACGAAGCCGCCGCCGACATCGACCTTCCACGTCTGCGGCGCCTCGACCGGCTGGAACGGCTGCGACTGCGCCAGGGCGGCGGCGGGCAGGCCGGCGAAGGCGGCGGTCAGGAGCGCGAGGCGGACGGTGGAGCGGAAAATCATGAACGGGTCCCAGGTCAACAACTGATGATATAGGGGCCCGCCCTGCAAAGCCTAGGTTTGGGGCGGCAACAAGGCGATCGAGGCGCCTTCGATCCGGCTCTCCAACTGCTTCATGAATTCGGCGCGCTTCAGCCCGGCCGGAATAGGCGGCAGGAATTCGAAAACGACCGTGCCCGGATAACGTTTGAAGCCATGCGCCGGCCAATGGACGCCCGAGTTGGTGGCGACCGGCCAGCAGGGCGCGTCCACGTCGCGATAGATGGCGGCCACGCCCGGCTTGTAGTCCGCCGGCTCGCCGGGCGCCGTGCGGGTGCCTTCGGGGAAGATCAGGATCTGGCGGTCGTCGGCCAGACGCGCGCGGGTCTGGCGCACCATGTCCTTCAGCGCCTTGGCTTGGGCGGCGCGGTCGACGGCAATCATCTTCGTCTTCCAGGCGAACCAGCCGAAGAAGGGCAGGGGCATCAGCTCCTTCTTCAGGACGAAGCACGGATCGTCCAGAAAGGCGAAGGGTGCGACCACGTCCAGCATCCCCTGATGCTTGGCGGCGATCAGAGCCGGGCCGGTCGGGCGATGCTCCAGCCCGCGCACCTCGACCTTGATTCCCGCGATCCACCGCAGGCCGAACAGGACGAAGCGCGCCCACAGCTTGATCACCCCCATGGCCGCCTTGTGCGGCATCAGCAACGCCGGCGACAGGACGACCGCGAACAGCGGCATCGACAGATACAGCCACAGGGTGAAGAGCAGGGATCGAACGGTCGTCATGCGGCGGCCTTGGCGAAGGGGGGACGGGCGAAGAGTTAGGGAGCGACAGGCTGTGGAGCTGTCGTTTCGGCGGGCCGCTCGGGGTGGCGGCCGGTCAGGCGATGCATCCCTTCGCGGCCCAGAACGGCCAGGTATTTCATGTATTCCAGCGTCATGCGCCGGGCGGTCTCGGTGGCGCGCCACCAGGACGGCGTGTCCAGCGACGGCGTGGAGACGGCGTAGGGCGTCAGCCGCACGCCGGGCGCGGCCCCGCGAATCTCCATCAGGCTGCGCGGCATATGATAGTCGGAGGTCACGACGATCAGGTCGTCATAGCCCTTGGACCGCGCCCAGGCGGCGATCTCCTGGGCGTTGCCGACGGTGTTCTCGGCCTCGAAGCCCAGGTCGACGCAGCAGTTGAACAGCTTCTTCGACCCCGGCGTCAGGGCGCGCAGCTCCTTGCGGCGAACCTCGCGGTTGACGCCCGAGATCAGCAGGCGGTCGCCCTTGCCCTGCTCCAGCAGGCGGACGGCGGCGTTGACGCGCTCGGCCGAGGGGCCGGTCAGGGAGACGATGGCGTCGGCCCGCGCCGGCTCGGGCGCAGGCGTCAGTCCTCGCACCCGTTCGGCGAAGACGAACAGGCCCGTCAGCCACATCAGCGCCACCACGGCGATCAGCGTCAGGAACTTCATGCCTAACTAACTAGCGACGCCCGCCCAGCTTCGCCAGCGCCGTCAGGCGTGCGGCCAGCACCGCGACCGCCCCCGCCAGCAGGGGGCAGGCGGCCAGCGTCAGCAGGTCCGGCCAGGCCAGCGGCAGGGCCGGCGTCAATCCGCTCTCGCCGCCGATCAGACGCA
>DGIZ01000095.1:0-301 GCA_002386585.1 Brevundimonas sp. UBA4609
CACGGCTTCGAGGACGCCGCCATGGCCCGCGAGGCGCCGCTGGCCCGGAACGCCGCCCGCTGGCTGGCCGGGTTCGAGACCGAGCGCCGCGCGCGGGGCGTGGCCCTGCTGATCGAACAGCAGGGTGCTCTGACCTTTGAGGCGCCCGGCGGCCCCTTCACCGTCAAGGCCTACGCCGACCGCATCGAGGTCGGCGCCCTGTCGGCCGCCGTCATGGACTTCAAGACCGGCCAGGTTCCGAGCGCCAAACAGATAAAGGCGGGCTTCGCGCCCCAACTGACCCTGACCGGCGCCATCCTGG
>DGIZ01000095.1:540-3592 GCA_002386585.1 Brevundimonas sp. UBA4609
CCCTGACCGGCGCCATCCTGGCCGCCGGCGGTTTCAAGGACACGAACGGCCCCGTGCCGCCGGAAGAACTGACCTACGTCCGCGTCGTTGGCCGCAAGAAGGCGGGCGAGGTCGCCGTGCGCGCCGCCGGGCCGGAAGCGCAGGCCCTGTCCGACGCCGCCCTGCAAGGCCTGATGGCCCGCGTCGCCGAATTCGACCGGCCGGAGACGCCCTACCTCTCCTGGGCCGCGCCTCATCTGATGGGCAGCTACAGCCCCTACAACCTGCTGGCCCGCGTCTGGGAATGGCACGTCATCGGCGGCGGCGAAGAAGGAGAGGCGGAATGAACCTCCACGTCCGCGACGGCCTCAACCCCCAGACCCGCGCCGCCGATCCGGCCCGCTCGGTCTTCGTCACCGCCAACGCCGGATCGGGCAAGACCACCACCCTGGTCAG
This sequence comes from Brevundimonas sp. UBA4609, assembly GCA_002386585.1. GTDB lineage: Bacteria > Pseudomonadota > Alphaproteobacteria > Caulobacterales > Caulobacteraceae > Brevundimonas > Brevundimonas olei. The sequence goes on from DGIZ01000095.1 coordinate 976, forward strand.
CCGGGTGGCGCGCCTGCTGCTGGGCGGCGCCGCTCCCTCGGCCATCCTGTGCGTGACCTACACCAAGGCCGCCGCCGCCGAGATGCAGGCCCGCCTGTTCGAAACGCTCGGCAAATGGGCCGTCATGGACGACGGCGAACTGTCAGCCGAACTGGCGAAACTGGACGACAGCGACCCGGCCGCCCTCAACCCCGCCCGCCTGTCCGAAGCGCGTCGCCTGTTCGCCCGCGCGCTGGAGACGCCCGGCGGGCTGAAGATCCAGACCATCCACGCCTTCTGCGAAAAGCTGCTGCGGCGCTTTCCCATCGAGGCGGGCGTCTCGCCGCGCTTCGCCGTGCTGGAGAACGAGGCGGCGATCACCCTGTCTCACGCCGCGCGCGAAGACCTGGCCCGCGCCGCCCTGGCCGACGCCGAAGGGCCGGTCGGCGAGGCCTACAGCCATTTCGCGGTCGAACTGGACTGGGGCCGCTTCCAGGATCTTCTGGCCCTGATCGAGAGCAAACGCGCCGAACTGACCGACTATGTCGCTCGCGTCGCCGACGGCCGCACGCCCGGCCCTTACGTCCTGACCGGCGCCGATCCGCAAAAAACGCCCGAGAACATCGAGGCCGACTTCCTGCGCTGGCTGGACCGGGGCGAGGTCCGCCGCATGGCCGAGCTGATGGCGACTGGCTCCAAGACCGACAAGGACCGCGCCGCCGAACTGATCCACGCCCTCGACCACGACTGGAGCTTCCACGGTCTCGGCGTCGTCTTCCTGACCGGCTCCGGCTCGCCCCGCAAGTCGATGGCGACCAAGCAGGCGCCGCCCGACGCCGCAGGCTGGCTTGCCGATCTTCAGGACAAGTTCCTGGCGGCCCGCGACCAGTTGCGCGCCGCCAAGGTCGCGGGCGACACCATCAGGCTGCTGACCCTCGCCAACGCCCACGCCGCCCTCTACGAGGCGGCCAAGACGGCGCACGGCGCGCTCGACTTCTCGGACCTGGTGGTCCGCACGGTCGAGCTGTTGACCGTCCGCTCGACCGCCGCCTGGGTGCTGTACAAGCTGGACGGCGGCGTCGACCACGTCCTGATCGACGAGGCGCAGGACACCGCCCCCGAACAGTGGGCCATCATGCGCGCCCTGACCGGCGAGTTCTTTACCGTCGAGGGGACCGACCGCACCGTCTTCGCCGTGGGCGACGAAAAGCAGTCCATCTACTCCTTCCAGGGCGCCCGGCCCGAGCGGCTGAGGCAGGAAGCGCAGGTCTACGACGGCCTGATCACCGGCGCGGGCGGCGCCTTCGAGGGCGTGCCGCTGGAAACCTCCTACCGCTCGACCGAAGCGGTGCTGTCGTTCGTGGACGCAGTCTTCGCCAAGCCCGAACGCGCCCGAGCGCTGGTCGGGGAGACAGGCGAGATTCCGCACCACACCGCCGCCCGCCTGGGCCAGCCTGGCGCCGTCGAACTGTGGCCCCTGTTCGTGGACGAGGCCCCGCCGGAGCGCGACGCCTGGACCGATCCCGTCGATCAGGAAGGAACCGCCAGCGCCCGCAAGCGTATGGCCCAGACCCTGGCGCTGGAAATCAAGCGCCAGGTCGAGACCGGCGCCGTCGTCTTCGACAAGGGGGGCGCCTCACGCCCCTGCGGCTACGGCGACTTCCTGATCCTGGTCCGCCGTCGCGACGCGACGTTTGAAGAGATCATCCGCGCCCTGAAGGCGGCGGGCGCGCCGGTGGCGGGCGCCGACCGGCTGAAGCTGTCGCAGCACATCGTCTTCGACGACCTGAAGGCGCTGGCCCGTTTCGCCCTCTTCCCCGGCGACGATCTGACGCTGGCCGAGGTGCTGCGCGGCCCCTTCTGCGACGTGGACGAGGACAGCCTGTTCGATCTCGCGGGCCGCGAGAAGCGCGACGGCCTGTGGCGCGAACTGAAGCGCCGGGCGGACGAACGGCCGGAGTGGGGCGGGGCGCTGGACCTGCTGCGCGCGGCGCGCGGCGCCCGCGACCTCGACCCGTTCGGCTTCTTCTCCAGCCTGCTGAACCGGGTGGACGCAACCGGCCAATCGGGCCGCGCCCGTATCCTGACCCGGCTGGGGCGTGAGGCCGAGGAAGCCGTCGACGAGACCCTCAATCAGGTGCTGGCCGCCGAGGGACGCGGCGGGACCGATCTGGAGACCTGTCTCGCCCTGTTGGAAGCCGCCGACGTCGAGGTGAAGCGCGAACTGGAAGGCCCGCGCGGCGAGGTCCGCGTCATGACCGTTCACGGCGCCAAGGGGCTGGAGGCGCCGGTCGTCATCCTGCCCGACACGACGATGAAGGCGAAGGCGCAGGGGCCGTCGTTGATGCCAGTCGCCACCGAGAGCGGCGAAGCCTGGCTGATGTGCCCCGGCTCGTCGAAGGAGGACTGCCCCGCCTCGGCCGACGCCCGCGCCGCGCGAGAGGCGCGCGTCGGCGATGAATCCCTGCGCCTGCTCTACGTCGCCCTGACCCGCGCGCGGGACCGGGTGATCGTCATGGGGCGCGGCTCCAAACGCGCGCCCGAGGCCGGGGACTGGTGGTCGGTGATCGAGGAGACCTTCAACCGGCTGGGCGATCAGGTGCGTGAACTGGACGGCGGCGTTCGCCGCTACGGCGCC
>DGIZ01000001.1 GCA_002386585.1 Brevundimonas sp. UBA4609
GTTCATGCCCAGGACGGCGGTCAGGGCGGCGGCGGAGACGGAGGCGGCGGCGCGGCTCCAGAGTCGATGGATCATGTCAGGCTCCCAGGGGCGCAAGAGGAAAGGAAGACGCTCAGCCTTCCTCGTCGATGAAGATGGATTCGATGGGCATCTGGAACAGCCGGGCGATCTTGAACGCCAGCGGCAGGGAGGGGTCGTAGCGGCCGGTCTCCAGCGCATTCACCGTCTGGCGCGACACGCCCAGTTCCTCGGCCAGGTGCGCCTGGCTCCAATCGCGCTCGGCGCGCAAGACCTTGAGGCGATTCTTCATGGCGTCCCCCTCAACGGCGTCCCAGCCACCACCAGGCCCAGGCGAGGCCGTAGCCGACGAGTTGGAAACCCAGGGTGATGATCATGCCGGCGCCCACCAGATCGGCCGGGGTCTGTCCCAGGCTGGCGGGAAGGACGATGTCGGCCGGGCGCGTCGTCAGCACCAGCATGAGGACGAGGCCGACCAGCATTCCGGTGCTGCCGCCCCAGTACCAAGCCCATTTGTGCGCCTCGCGCGCGGCCTCATCAAGGCGACGCCACCACCAGAAGGACACCCCCAGGACAGCGGCCATCATCACGACTGTGAAGGCCACAGTCGTCCAGAACGCCGCCGAACCAGGGCGATCGGCCAGGAAGCCGCTGGTCAGGCCGCCGACGAAGCCGATCAGCACGACCGCCCCGAACAGGATCGCCACGCCCTTCAGGCCAAGTGGTTTCGTCGATTTCATAGGCCTCGCCGCCGTGAGCTGATTTGACAAGCGAGTTTTACAGCCTGCCCGTCGAGGGTCAAGCGTGTTTGTCACATGCCGCCATCACTCCGGCGCGTTCAGCAGCTCCGGGCGGCTGAGGGCGCGGGGCGACTGCTCGACCGCATTCAGTTCGGGCAGTTCCTTGCCCTCGTGGTCGACCTTCAGATCCTCGAAGCGGCGGGCCGAGACCATGACCTGGCTCTCCAGCGAGCCGACGAACTGGTTGTAGCGGCTGACCGCTGCATCCAGCGCCTTGCCGACCGAGGCGGCGTGGCCGCCCATGACCGACAGGCGCTTGTAGAGCTCCTTGCCCAGCTTGGCGACATCCTCGGCGTTCTTGGCCTGCTCCTCGGCGCGCCAGCCGTAGGCGACCGCCTTGCACAGGGCGAACAGGGTGGTCGGCGTCACGATCACCACGCGCGAGGCCATGGCCGTGGTCATCAGGTCCGGCTCGTGATCCAGGGCGGCGGCCAGGAAGGCGTCGCCCGGCACGAACATGGCGACGAAGTCGGGACTGGGCTTGAACTGGTCCTGATAGGCCTTGGACGACAACTGGCGCACATGGGTCTTCATGCTGGCGGCGGTGCGCAGCGACATGGCGCGGGCCTGGGCTTCCTCGTCGCCGTCGGCCTCGTCGGCGAAGGCCAGGGACACCTTGGCGTCGATGACGAACATGCCGCCGCCCGGCAGTTTGACGATGAAGTCCGGGCGCTGCTGACGGCCCTCGTCCGTGGCCGAGGAGTTCTGTTCCTCGAAGTCGAAACGACCCGCCATTCCGGCGGCTTCCAGCACATTGCGGCAGGTCTGCTCGCCCCAGCGGCCGCGACGGCCGGTGTTGCCCTTCAGCGCCTCGGTCAGGCGGCGCGCCTCGTCGCGGGTAGCGGTGGAGGCGGCCATCAACAGGCCGAGCTGCTCCTTCAGCCCGCCCGTCTCGTCGGCGCGCGCCTTCTCCAGCGCCATAACGTGTTCCTGAAACTTGGCCAGGGTCTCGGACACCGGCTTGAGCTGGGCCTCCATCCGCTCGCGCGCGACGCGGTCCTGGGCCTGGAAGGTCTCGGTGGCGCGGGCGACCAGCTTGGACGCCACCGCCTCGGCCGACTGGGAGGCCTGTGCCTTGAGGAACTCGGCCATGGAGTCCCGGCTCTCCTCCATCAGAACCAGCCGCGCATCGGCGGCGTCCAGCGCGCCGCGCGTCTTCTGCCAGCCCATATAGGCCCACAGGAAGCCCCCCGCAGCGACCGCCGCAAAGGCCAACAGGATGAGTTCCAGCATGTTCATGCTCCGTTCCTAGCGGGAGTCGGAGCATGATTAAAGGCGGGCCGCGTCAGACGCGGACGCGCCTGCGCGCCTTCAGCCCAGTTCGGCTTCCAGATCGGCCAGGCGGGCGGCCTGATCCTCGGCGATCAGGGCGTTGAGCATGGGGTCGAGGTCGCCCTCGAGGATCTGCGGCAGGCTATGCAGGGTCAGGCCGATGCGGTGGTCCGTCACCCGCCCCTGCGGGAAGTTGTAGGTGCGGATGCGCTCCGAGCGATCGCCCGAGCCGACCTGGGACTTGCGCGCGTCGGAACGAGCGGCGTCCTTGGCCTGACGCTGCATGTCGTACAGGCGGATGCGCAGGTTCTTCATCGCCTTGTCGCGGTTCACGTGCTGCGACTTTTCCGACGAGGTGGCGACGATGCCGGTGGGCAGGTGGGTGATGCGCACCGCCGAGTCGGTCTTGTTGACGTGCTGACCGCCTGCGCCGGACGAGCGGTATGTGTCGATGCGGATGTCTTTGTCGAGAATCTCGATCTCGACGTCCTCGACCTCGGGCAGGACAGCGACGGTCGCCGCCGAGGTGTGGATGCGCCCGCCCGCCTCGGTCGTGGGCACGCGCTGGACGCGGTGGACGCCGCTCTCGAACTTCAGGCGGCCGAAGACGCCCTCGCCGCTGACGGTGGCGATGATTTCCTTGAAGCCGCCGGCGTCGCCCTCGGCGGCGCTGTCGATCTCGACCCGCCAGCCGCGCGTGGAGGCGTAGCGCGAATACATGCGGAACAGGTCGCCGGCGAACAGGGCGGCTTCGTCCCCGCCCGTGCCCGCGCGCACTTCCAGCACGGCCGAGGCGTTTTCATCGGCGTCGCGCGGGGCCAGCAGCAGGGCGACCTCGCGCTCAAGCTCCGGCAGGCGTTCGGTCAGTTCGTCCAGTTCGTCGGCGGCCAGGGCGGCCATTTCCGGGTCGGCGGCCATGGCCTTGAGGTCGTCGGCCTCGGCGCGGGCGCGGGCCAGGGCCTGAACGGCGTCGGCCACCGGCTTGAGCTCGGCGTGCTCCTTGGACAGGCGCACGATCTCGGCGCCGTCCGTGGCGGCGCCCATCCGGGCCTCCACCTGATGGAAGCGGTCGAGCACCTGATCGAGCCGGGCCTGTGGCAGTCGCAACGGCGTGTCCTTGCAGAGAAAATCGAGGGCGGAGCCTTACCTGCGACGCGCCGCCGTGTCGATAAAAACGCCTCTACACGCGCGCATGGAGCGATTGTGAACAGCCGTCACAAGCTTGTCAGCTCGGTTTCGTCACCGCCTCAAACGCCCTAGCTCCCACTCCAGATTAACCGGGCTGAAACGAAACGGAGACAGGGCATGACCCATGAAAAACCCCCGGAGGGGGTCTCGGCGGGCATTGCGCCGGGCGCCGACGTCGCGCGCCTTTGCGCCCTTTACGATGGGCTTCTGACGCCGGGCGGGGCGGCGCTGAGCCCGGCCGCCGAACAGGAATTGAAGGCCCTGGCCAAGATCTTCGACCTGGACGCCGAGCGGCCCGCTGTCGAACTCTGGCCCTATGTCCGCGCCGTTCTGGTGCGCCAGGCGCCGCCGGAGACCGCTTCGACGCCGGCCGAGGTCGAGCCTCGGGCCGTGCTGCTGGTCGAGGACG
>DGIZ01000018.1 GCA_002386585.1 Brevundimonas sp. UBA4609
TCTTCCGATCTAGGCCGAACACCCGGCCCAGCGCGTAGCCGCCGACGATGGCCACGGCGACGACGCCGACGATGGCCAGCAGCAGCCAGGGCCCCAGCGCCGCCACCGCCGCGCCCGAGACGGTGGCGCCCAGCAGGGCCACGGCGACTTCCAGCAGGGTCTTGGCGCTGAAGGCGACGCCCGGCGTCCACAGCGACGACGGCGTCCAGACCAGGCGCAGCCCGGCCCCGATCAGGATGGCCAGGACCAGGCCCTCGATCCACGGATGCTCGAACAGCCGGGTCTCGACGATCTGCAGCCCATAGGCGACGGCGCCGATGGCGGCGGACAGGGCGACTCCGGGCAGGAGGCGGGCTAGGCCCGTCAGGCGGCGAGAGGGAGCGGCATGGTCGAGAGCGACGGTCATGCGGTCCTTATCCGCTCCGTCATCTGATCGATCCAACGCGTAGTTGTGGACTTAACAATCGATTTGATCGATCAATAAGCCATGACGCTGGAACAGCTCCGCATCTTCGTCGCCGTGGCCGAGCGCCTGCACATGACGCGGGCGGCCGAGGCGCTGCATCTGACCCAGTCGGCGGTCAGCGCGGCGGTCAATGCGCTGGAGACGCGGCACGGGGCGCGGCTGTTCGACCGGGTCGGGCGCGGCCTGGCGCTGAACGCGGCGGGGACGGCCTTTCTGCCGGAAGCCAGGGCGGTGCTGGCGCGGGCCGAGGCGGCCGAGCGGCTGCTGGACGAACTGGCGGGGCTGAAACGCGGGTCGGTGCGGCTGTTCGCCAGTCAGACCATCGCCGCCTACTGGCTGCCGCCGCGCATGGCCGCCTTCGCCCAGAGCCATCCGGGCGTGGAGCTGCATCTGTCGATCGGCAACACCCATCAGGTGGTCGAGGCCGTGCTGGCGGGCGAGGCGGAACTGGGCCTGATCGAAGGCGCCGAGGACGCGCCCCGGCTGGAGCGGACGCGGATCGGGGCCGACCGGCTGATCGTGGTGGTGGCGCCGGGGCATCCGCTGGCGGAGCGGGAGCAGCCTCTGGCCGCGTCGAATCTGAAGGCTCTGGACTGGGCGCTGCGCGAGGCGGGCTCGGGCACCCGCAGCGAGTTCGAGGCGGCCCTGCCGCGCGGCATGGCCGCGTCGGACCTGAAGACCGCGCTGGTGCTGCCGTCCAATGAGGCGATCCTGACGGCGGTCGCGGCCAGCGCCGGGGACGGCGGCGGGCTGGTCACGGCGATCTCGGAACTGGCCGCCCGGCCCCTGATCGAGGCGGGGCGGCTGGTCCGCCTGCCGCTCGAACTGCCCGAGCGGCCCTTCTATCGGCTGCGCCACCGCGAACGCAGCGCCAGTCGGGCGGCGGAGGCCTTCGCCGCCGCCCTCTAGTTCGTCTTAGACCTTGGCCGCGCGGCGACGCACCCCGGCGTAAAGGGCGTAGGTCAGAGCCGCAAAGGCGATCAGACCGGCCCACATGGCGGGCCAGCCGCTGTCTGCGGGCAGCAGGGCGAAGGGCGCTTCATTCTTCGTGCCGACGATGACGGCGGCGGTGAGGACGCCGAACAGGCTCTCGCCCACGATCAGGCCGGACGCCAGCAGCACGCCCATGCGGCGGGCCACATCGGCGTAGCGGGTCGACTTGACCGCCCGGTCGTACAGCCAGCCGCAGACAGCGCCGACGACCAGCATGGTGGTGACGGCGGCGGGCAGATAGACGCCGATCCCGGCGGCCAGCGGCGGCAGCTTGATCCGGTCGTTGGTCGTGCGGCGCAGGATGACGTCGAGGATGATGACCAGGACGCCGACCACGGCGCCGATGCCGATCAGATCCCAGCGCAGATCGCCCGAGATGACGCCCTTGGCCAGGGCAGAGATCAGGGTCGCCTGAGGCGCCGCCAGGGTCTGCGAGCCCTGGACGATGGCGGGCGGGCCGCCTTCGAAGCCGAAGGCCTGGTTCATCATGTCCAGCACGAAGGGAATGACCAGGGCGCCGGCGACGACGCCGACCAGCAGGGCGGTCTGCTGACGCCAGGGCGTGGCCTCGACCAGTTGGCCGGTCTTGAGGTCCTGCAGGTTGTCGTTGGCGATCACGGCCACGGCGAAGACCACGGCGGTGACGATCAGGGCGAAGGCGACGATGGACGGATCGGCCGGAACCCCGGCGATGGCCAGCACGCCCAGCATCAGCAGGGAGGCGATGATGATGGCCAGGATGCCGACGCCCGACACCGGGCTGTTCGACGAACCGATCAGCCCGGCCATGTAGCCGCAGATGGCGGCCACGGCGAAGCCGATGACCACGACATAGACCAGGCCGCCGATCACCAGCAGCGGGGCCGATCCGGCCAGGGCGGTGCCCTGGGCCACCACGGCCAGCAGGACGGCGATGCCGACCAGGGCGGCGACCGAGATCAGACCGACCAGCTTGATGGGCATGTCCTGCTCGGCCAGCTCCAGCGTCTCGCCATGGGCGCGGCGCGCCTGGGCGGAGATGGCCGAGGCCAGGCCGGCGGCCAGGGGTTTGGCCAGCTTGGCCAAGGTCCACAGGGCGGCGACGCCGATGACCCCGGCGCCGATGAAGCGGACCTCCTGGGCCCAGACGCTCATGGCCAGGCCCTCGGCGCCGGCTTCGGCCGCCGTCGTGGCGGCGATGGAGGGCACGCCGTGGGCGACGGCCCAGGCGGCGAACTCGGGGGAGGTCAGGATGGGCACGAAGATCAGCCAGGCTAGGACCAGGCCGAACAGCTGGGTCAGGCCGACCGCCAGCCCGATCAGGTGACCGGCGCCCAGCAGGGCGAACTGCATGGAGAAGCCGACCCCGGTCGCCCCGCCGCCCAGCGCCGCGGGCAGGCGCAGGAAGGCGGCGGTCTCGGCTGCGAACACTCGGGCGGCGGCCAGGAAGCCGAAGAGCGCCGAAGCGATCGCCCCGCCGATGACGACGAACAGGCCGGAACGGTTCTCGCGGACCGCCTCCTCGGTCTGGTCCGCGCCGGGCGAACCGACCTTCAGCACCTCGGCGGCGGCGACGCCCTCGGGGTAGGGCAGGCCGCCCTGGACGACCAGGGTCCGGCGCAGGGGAATGGAGAAGGTCACCCCCAGCACCCCGCCCAGCACGCAGATCATCACCGACTCCCAGAAGGGGAAGTTCATCCACCAGCCGATCATCACCAGACCGGGCAGGACGAAGATGATGGCGCTCATCGAGCCGCCGACCGAGGCGACGGTCTGGACCGTCATGTTCTCCCAGATGGTCGAACCGCGGAACGCCCGCAGCAGGGCCATGGAGATGACCGCCGCCGGAATGGCCGAGGCGAAGGTCAGGCCGACCTTCAGCCCCAGATAGGTGTTGGCCGCCGTGAAGACCGCCGCCAGCAGACACCCCAGGATCAGGGCGCGGATGGTCAGTTCTATGCGTTTGCCGGTTCCGGCGGGGGTGTCCGTCATGCGGGAGCCTCGTGAATGTGCGGCGAGGCTAAGCCTGAAAGCCGGGCTGTGACAACGGGGCGCAGGCTAGTTCAGGACGCGCCGGGAATCCGGCACGTCCAGACTGAAGGCCGGAATGGCGGCTTCGAACATCCGACCTTCGGCGTCCTGCATGAAATAGGCGCCGACCATGGAGCCCGAGGGCGTCGTCAACGGACAGCCCGAGGCGTAGGCGTAGCTGTCGCCCGGCTCGATCAGCGGTTGCTCGCCGACCACGCCGGGGCCGCGCACCTCCTCGACCCGGCCCAGGGCGTCGGTGATGGTCCAGCGCCGGGCCACCAGCTGCACCGGACCGCCGCTCAGATTGACGATCTCGACCTGATAGGCCCAGACCCAGCGCCCCTCGGCCGGGTCCGACTGGCCCGCCAGATAGGAGGGGCGGACGCGAACGACGACGCCTTCGGTCTCGGCGGAGTAGGCAGGAGCGGAGTGCATGCGCTATATGCAGCCCGCCGTACGCGGGGTTCAAGCGTCTGTCGTCGCCGACAAGCTACACAGACGAGAAAATCCGTGTGAGAACAGGACGGCATGACCAGCTTTCAGATTCCCGCCCGCGCCGGCATCCTTCCCTTCCAGGGCATTGAGACCCTGATCGCGGCGGGCGCCGTCGCCTCCGACACCCCGTTCGACGTCGATCAGGTCCAGCCCGCAAGCCTGGACCTGCGCCTGTCGGACCAGGCCTGGCGCGTGCGCGCCTCCTTCCTGCCCGGTCAGCGCAAGGTCGAGGAGCGCATCGCCGACGTCGCCATGCACGCCATCGACCTGTCGGGCGGCTATGTGATGGAGAAGGGCTGCGTCTATATCGCCCGCCTGCAGGAGCGCCTCAGCCTGCCCAAGGGGCTGAACGCCCGCGCCAATCCGAAGAGCTCGACCGGCCGCGTGGACGTCTTCGTGCGCCTGCTGACCGATCAGGGCGGCAGCTTCGACGATGTGGACGAGGGTTATGACGGCCCGCTGTATCTCGAGATCGCGCCCCAGACCTTCTCCATCCTGGTCAAGCCGGGCACGCGGCTGAACCAGCTGCGCCTCAAGGCGGGGGAGCCGCCCAAGCTGGAGACCCGCAGCGTCGGCGTCGACCTGCGCGCGGGCGACAACGGCGTCGTCGGCTATCGCGGCCGCCGTCACGCAGGCGTGGTCAACATGGACCACATCGACGGGCACGACCCGCGCGACTTCTGGGAGCCGCTGACCCTGCGCCGGGGCGAGCTGCTGCTGGACCCGGGCGAGTTCTACATCCTGGCCTCGTCGGACGATGTGGAGATTCCGGTCGATCAGGCCGCCGAGATGACCCCGATCGACCCCTCGGTCGGCGAGTTCCGCGTCCACTACGCCGGCTTCTTCGACCCCGGCTTCGGCACGGACGAGGCGCACGGCGCCGGCTCCAAGGGCGTGCTGGAGGTCCGCACCCACGACACCCCCTTCCTGCTGGAGCATGGCCAGATCGTCGCCCGACTGGTCTATGAGCCGCTGACGGAACGCCCGTCGCGTCTCTACGGCGAAGGCGGCAGCCACTACCAGAGCCAGGGGCTCAAGCTGTCGAAACACTTCCGCCCCTGGGGCTAGGTTGTCCTTCTCCCCTTGTGGGAGAAGGTGGGCGCCGTAGGCGCTCGGATGAGGGGTGTGAGCGCCGCGGTCAGCCGATCGCGGCGCTTTTTCTATGCGCCGCACGACGAGCGCCGCCGCCGCCGCCCCTCATCCGTCATGCTTCGCATGCCACCTTCTCCCACAAGGGGAGAAGGATCATCTTGAGCGCATCAGGTCAGCTTGTTCGCCTTCCTCAGACTGGGGAAGACCCTGGCCCAGACCCCGGTCGCGGCCAGGGCGCCGAAGCCGCCGAACACCGCCGCCCCGATCGGGCCGAGCAGGCGCACCATGACGCCGGAATAGGCCTCGCCCAGCTCGTTGGAGGCGCCGATGAACAGCATGGACACCGACGACACCCGCCCGCGCATGTGATCGGGCGTGGCCAGCTGGATCAGGGTCTGGCGGATGTTGACGCTGATCATGTCCGCCGCCCCGCCCAGGAACAGCACCGCCCCTGACAGCCAGACGCTCTTGGACAGGCCGAAGATCAGGGTGCAGACGCCGAACAGGGCCACCGCCCCGAACATCCACCGCCCGCCGTGACGCACGATGGGAAAGCGACTGAGGTAGAGGGCCATGATCAGCGCCCCCACCCCGAACGAGGCCCGCAGCAGGCCGAAGCCGATCGCGCCGACATGCAGGATGTCGCGCGCGAAGATCGGCGTCAGCAACGCCACCCCGGCCAGCAGGACGACGACCAGGTCCAGGGAGATGGCGCCCAGGACGATCTTGGTCTTCCAGACATAGGCGAGGCCTTCCCTGACCTGCTGCACGGGGCCCAGTTTGGACGGATCGACCTGGGGCTTGCCTCGGGTGCGGATCAGCAGGAAGCAGGCGACCGCCACCAGGAACAGCCCCATGGCCGAGGCGTAGGCCAGGGGCACCGACAGGCCGACGATGACCCCGCCCAGGGCCGGTCCGGCGATGGCGCCGGTCTGGAAGGCGATGGACTGGGCGGCGATGGCGGGCGGCAGGGCCTTGCGTCCCACCACCATCGGCAGGAAGGCCTGGCTGGCCGGGGCCAGGAAGGCGCGCGCCGCGCCGAAGACGGCGGCGACCGCCAGCAGGCCCCACAGGGGCGGCGAGCCGTGCAGCGCCATCATCAGGAAGGCGCTCGCGCACATCCCCTCGACGATGATCGACAGGGTGACGGTGTGCTTGCGGTCGTGTCGGTCGGCCATGGCCCCGGCCGGCAGGGTGAAGGCCAGCAGCGGCAGGAACTGGCACAGGCCCACCAGCCCCAGATAGAGGCTGGCTTCCTCGATCGGATGGTCGCGTCGGGCGATCTCATAGACCTGCCACAGCAGGGCCGAGGACTGGATCTGGATGCCCAGAACCGCCACCATCCGGCCCAGCCACAGCAGGCGGAAGTCGCCGATGCCCCAGGGGCTGGACGGGCCGCCGTCATGAGAGGAACCGGGCGGCGGTCCAGGCGGCAGCGGCGGCTGGGGCGGAACCGTCGGGGCGGAATCTATGGTTGCAGTCGTCACGTTCGTCTGGGCGTCTTCGGATAGGGGGTTCCGTCGCGGCGCCGATAACCGTCCTCCCCCTTGGAGACGATCATGTCGATGTCGGGATAGTCGCAGGCGTCCTCGGCGGGACGGCGCGAACCGACCTCCAGCAACATGGCCTCGCGATCACTGCGGTTTTCGATCATGTGGCCGTTGGGGACGCCCGCCTTGAAGCCGGCGCAGTCGCCGGGGCGCAACAGGGTTTCGCCCTCGTCCTCGACCAGCACCACCTCGCCGTCCAGCACCCAGACGAACTCGTCTTCCGCGCTATGCCAGTGGCGCTGGCTGGACCAGGCCCCGGCGGGCAGGCGCAACAGATTGACGCCGAACTGATCCAGGCCGACCGCGTCGCCCAGCCGCCAGCGGCGACGCGGCTTGCAGGGACCGGCGAATTCTTCCGGATATCCCGTTCCGTGGATGGTCGGGGCGGCGTCGATGTCGATCTTGGGCACGGTTTTCGGGCCTTCTCGCGGGTGCGGGATATGCCTAAAGCATAGCGGCATGAGCGCCGCATCACATTCCGTCATCGATCCTGTCGAACTGACCCGCGACCTGATCCGCATCCCCTCCGTCACGCCCGCCGACGAAGGGGCGATGGATGTGTTGGAGCGCGCCCTGACCGGCCTGGGCTTCACCTGCCGCCGCATGGTGTTCGAGGGGCCGAGCGGCGTGGGCCACGACGCCCGGATCGAGAACCTCTACGCCCGGCGCGGGACCGCCTCGCCCAACCTCTGCTTCGCCGGCCACACCGACGTGGTGCCGATCGGCGATCTGAAGGCCTGGAGCGCCGGCCCGTTCGAGGGCGAGACCCGCGACGGCGTCCTCTATGGCCGCGGGGCCGTGGACATGAAGGGCGGCGTCGCCGCCTGGGTCGCCGCCGTCTCGCGCGTCCTCGCCCAAGGCGAGATCGAGGGCTCCCTGTCCTTCCTGATCACCGGCGACGAGGAAGGCCCGGCCCTGCACGGCACCAAGCGGGTGGTCCAGACTCTGGCCGCCGAGGGCGAGGTCATCGACGCCTGCGTGGTGGGCGAGCCCTCCTCGGCCCACCACCTGGGCGACATGATCAAGGTCGGGCGGCGCGGCTCGCTGAACACCTGGATCACCGTCCACGGCAAACAGGGCCACGTCGCCTATCCCGATCGCGCCGCCAATCCGGCCCCGGTCATCGCTCGCCTGCTGGCGCGGCTGGACGCTCACGTCCTCGACGAGGGCTACCCCGAGTTCCCGCCGTCGAACCTCGAGATCACCACCATCGACGTGGGCAATCCGGCGACCAACATCATCCCGGCCGAAGCGAAGGCGCGGTTGAACATCCGCTTCAACCCGACCCACACCGGCGACGGTCTGATCGACTGGCTGAACCGCGAGGCGGGCGCGCTTCAGGCCGAGACCGGCCTGCGGATCGAGCTGGAGCACATGTGCTCGGGCGAAGCCTTCCTGACTGAGCCGGGCGTCTTCGTCACGGCGGTGCAGGACGCTGTCGAGGTGACTCTGGGCCGCCGCCCTGAGGCCTCGACCACCGGCGGTACCTCCGACGCCCGCTTCATTCGCGCCCTGTGTCCGGTGCTGGAGCTGGGTCTGGTCGGCCAGACCATGCACCAGGTCGACGAGCGCGTGCCCGAGGCCGACCTGCGCGCCCTGAGCGACGCCTATGAACGCGTCATCGCGACAGTGCTGGAGCGTCTGAAGCCCTGATCCGCCGGGTCATGTCACAGCCCGACGGTCTGTCTCGTCATGGAGGGACGCGCACCCAAGCCACAGGAGCCACGACATGACCCCGCGCATCGCCAACCCCGCCAAGGCCGCCCCCGACGTCTATCAGGCGATGGTGCGGCTGGAGCAGGCCGTCGCCGCCAGCGGCCTGGAGCACAGCCTTCTGGAACTGCTGAAGATCCGCGTCTCGCAGATCAACGGCTGCGCCTATTGCCTGCACATGCACACCGCCGACGCCCGCAGGGCGGGTGAGAGCGAGGTGCGTCTGCATCTGCTCGCCGCATGGCGGGAATCCTCGCTGTTCAGCCCGCGCGAACGCGCCGCCCTGACCTGGGCCGAGAGCCTGACGCGCATCGAACAGTCCCAGGCGTCGGATGCGGACTATGCCGTGTTCAAGGCCGAGTTCAGTGAAGCCGAGCAGGTGAAGCTGGCCTTCGCCATCGGGGCGATCAACGTCTGGAACCGGCTCGCCGTCGGCTTCCGCTCGGCCCATCCGGCAGGCCCGGCGCGTGTCGCGGCCTGATCCCTCGACCGAAGTCTTCGAGGCGCATCGGCCCCGGCTGACGCGCCTCGCCTACCGCATGCTCGGCTCCCTGGCCGAGGCGGAAGACGTGACGCAGGAGGCCTGGCTCCGATGGAGCCGGGTCGACCCGACCGAGATTCGCGAGCCCGGCGCCTGGTTGACGCGCACCACCACCCGCCTGGCGCTGGACCTGCTGAAATCCGCCCGCGTGCGACGCGAGACCTATGTCGGCGCCTGGCTGCCCGAGCCGCTGATCACCGGGCCGGAGGCCGACGCCGAGGTCTTCGCCGATGATCTGACCCTTTCCCTGATGACCGCCATGGAGCGGCTGTCGCCCCTGGAGCGCGCCGCCTTCCTTCTTCATGACGTGTTCGATGTCGGCTTCGACGAGGTGGCGACGACGCTGGAGCGCGATCCCGCTTCGGTGCGGCAACTGGCCAGTCGCGCCCGCCGCCATATTCAGGAAGCCCGCCCCCGCTACGCCGTGGAGCCGCAAGAGGGCGAACGCATCGCCCGCGCCTTCTTCGAAGCGGCGCGGTCCGGCGACATGGCCGCCCTTGGCGCCCTTCTGGCGGACGAGGCGACGCTGAAGTCGGACGGCGGGGGCAAGGTCATGGCCTTCCACAACGCCATCCAGGGCGCGCCGAAGCTGTTGCGGCTCTACGCCGGTCTACATCGCAAATACGGGCATGAAGGCTCGGAAATGCTCCGTCCCGTCTGGATCGACGGCCTGCCCGGCTACATCAGCCTGGAGCGCGGCCGCATCCTGCAGACGACAGCCCTGACCATCGCTGACGGCCGCATCGTCGAAGTCTTCATCACGCGCAACCCGGATAAGCTGGCGCGCATCGCGGCTCTGATCAACGAGCCGCCGCTCGCCTCGGCTTAACGGCAGACGTCAACCCATTCGGCGGCGGTCAGTTCGGCCATCCGTTCGGGGCTGATGCGAACGGCGGAGTGGATGGCGCCCGCCGCCGGGATCACTGCGTCCCACGCCTTCAACGACACATCGCAATAGATCGGCAGCGGCGTCGCCAGACCGAATGGGCAGACGCCGCCGACCGGGTGGCCGGTCGCGCCCTCGACCTCGGCCAGATTCAGCATGTTCACCTTGCCGCCGAAGGCCGCCTTAGCCTTGGCGTTGTCCAGCCGGGCGTCGCCCGCCGTCACCAGCAGGACGATGCGGTCGCCCGCGCGCAGCGACAGGGTCTTGGCGATCTGACCCGGGGCGACGCCGTGGGCCGCGGCGGCCTCGGCCACGGTGGCGGTGCTGACGCCCAGTTCAATGATCGCGATGTCCGGCGCCCGCTCCGCGAAGAAGGCCCGGACGCTGGCCAGACTCACGCCTCGCCCGCCGCTTCCAGCCGAGCGATGCGGCGGTCCATGTCGGCGACCTGATCCTTCAGCCGCTGCGCCTCGGACGCCATGTCGACCGGCGTGCCGTCGTCGTAGGTCAGCTGCGCCCCCTTCTCGATCAGATCGAGGCGATACAGGGCGGTGACGCGGGTCGCCTTGAACCGCTCCAGCTCGCTTTCCGGGGAGATGACGCGGGCCATGTCAGCGCGCCGCCACGACGATGACTTCGACGAGGTAATCGGGCGTGGCCAGCTTCGCCTCGCAGGTGGCGCGGGCGGGCGGGTTGGCCGGGTCGACCCAGGCGTCCCAGACGGCGTTCATCGCCTCGAAATCGGCGATGTCGGCCAGCCAGACCTGGGCCGACAGGATCTTCGTCTTGTCGCTGCCGCATTCGGCCAGGATCGCCTCGACCTCGGCCAGGGCGGTCCGCGTCTGGGCGGCGACGTCCTCGCCCGGCTCGCCGACCTGTCCGGCCAGGTAGACGGTCTGGCCGTGGATCACGGCCTGGCTCATGCGGCTGTCGGGCTGGATGCGGGTGATCATGACGGCTCCTTGCGCTGAGGCCCGGACTTAACGCGGCGGGGCGGCCGCTCCAAGGACAAAGGCCGGACGCCGCGCCGTCTTCCTAAACGCGAAAAGCCGTGTCACAGGAAGCGCCATGGAAACGATCCGCATCGAGAACCGCATCGGCGTGCGCGCCACGGCCGAACGCCTCTGGGAAGTGCTGACGGACTTCGGCGGCTGGAACCGCTGGAATCCGCATGAGGTCGAGGTCGAGGGAGCCCTGGGCTTCGGCGCGCCGATCAGCCTGACGGAACGTCTGCCGGATCTGGGCGAGCGGCAGGTGCAGGCGAGGCTGGGCGAATGGGAGCCCAACGCCCAACTGGTCTGGATCGAGCGTCGCGGATTCCTGTTCCGCACCCTGCGCTACTATGAGATCGAGGAGCTGGAGCGGGGGGCCTGCATCGTGTCGCACGGCACGGTCTTCACCGGCCTGCGCGCTGAATTGTTCCACGACAAGCACCGCTCTCGCATCCGCCCGGCCTATCAGGCCATCAGCGAGGCCCTGAAACGGACCGCCGAGGAAGGCTGAAACGCCTAGCCGCCTTTCATCATGTCCTGGATGTTGATGATGGCCGGACCCAGGATGACCACGAACAGCACCGGCAGGAAGAACAGGATCATCGGCACGGTCAGCTTGGCCGGCAGAGCCGCAGCCTTCTTCTCGGCGGCGGCCAGGCGCAGGTCGCGATTCTCCTTGGCCATGACGCGCAGCGCGGACCCCAGCGGCGTGCCGTAGGTCTCGGCCTGGGTCATGGCGGTGGCCACGGCCTTGATGCCCGGATGCTGGGTTCGCTTGGCCATGCCCTCATAGGCCATGCGCCGGTCCGGCAGATAGCTGAGCTCGGCCGAGAGCAGGGACAACTCCTCGGCGAGTTCGATCGACTGGCCGCCGACCTCCTGGCTGACCTTCTGGATGGCCGCTTCGATCGACATGCCGGACTCCACGCAGATCAGCAGCAGGTCGAGCGAGTCCGGGAAGGCCGCCACGATCGAGGCCCGCCGCTTGTCGATCATGTTCTTCAGATAGATGTTCGGCGCATAAAAGCCGACGCCCGCCGCCCCGACCACGAAGGCGATCAGGGTGGTCAGGGGCAGGTCCGGCTTGACGACGCCGAACAGATAGAAGGCCGTCAGCGCCATCAGGATGAAGGGGGTGGCGAAGCGGAAGAAGTAGAAGGTGTTCAGCGGCCTCGGCCCGCGGAATCCCGCCTGGATCATGTTGTCGGCGACCTTGGGATCTTCCAGCAGCTTCATCAGGTTCAGCCGGGCGACCACGCGGCTGCGGAAGCTGTCGTCGGTCTGGCGCAGGCTGGCGCCTTCGCCGCCCGCCGCGCCGCCGCGCATGGCCTGGCGCGAACGGCGCCGCAGTTCCTCGCGGCGCTCGGCGACCGCCTTCATCCGCTTGTCCAGGCGCGGCCCGCCGTCGACGAAGGAGGACAGCAGGGTCAGGACGCTGGCGAAGACGGCCACGCCCACCCCGATGCTGAGCAGGTTCTGCGGGTCGGTGATGAAGCGCATGAAGCCGTTCACGGTCGTCGCTCCCTCGTCAGAACTTGAAGTTGATCATGCGCTTCATCACGAAGACGCCGATCGACATCCACAGGCCCGCCCCCATCAGCATGACCTGGCCGCGGATGTCGGTGAACATCAGCAGCATGTAGCTGGGGCTCGAGAGCATCACGAGGATCATCACCGCCGGAGGCAGGGAGGCGATGATGCCGGCCGAGGCGATGGCCTCGGACGACAGGGCCTTGATCTTCTCGACCATCATCCTTCGCGCCCGCAGCACCGAGGTCAGGTTGCCCAGGGCCTCGGCCAGGTTGCCGCCCGACTTCTGCTGGATGGCGATGACGATGGCGAAGAATTTCAGCTCCGGCGTCGGGATGCGCTCATACATCTTGTCCAGGGCCTGGGCGAGCGTCAGCCCCACCCCCATGCCCTCGACCAGCAGGCGGAACTCCCCGGCCAGGGGCTCGGGACTCTCGCGGGCGATGATCTTGAAACAGTCGTGCACCGGCAGGCCGGTCTTGATGCCGCGCACCAGGATGTCGACCGCATCGGCGAAGGCCAGGGAGAATTTCTTCATCCGCGCCTTGGCCTTGAAGCCGACGATCCAGCGCGGCAGGCCCAGGCCTGCGGCCACGCCGACGCCCAGGACGATGAGGATGTTGGCGCCCAGCACGAAGGCCAGAAACGCCCCGACCAGGCCCGCGACCACGCTGATGATGACGAAGGTCCGCATGGACAGGGTCAGGCCCGCCTGCTTCAGCTTGGCCGCCATGGTCAGGCGCGCCTTGCGCTCGCGCCGATCAACCTCCTGAAGCTGCTGCAGGATCTGCTTGCGCCGGGCCTCGGGCGTATTGGCCGCAGCGGCGCGCTTGGCGCTCGCCGCCGCCTCGGCCCGAACTCCGCCCATGGTCTTGGCGCGCTTGACCGCCTGGCCCGAGGAATCGTCGCCGCCGACCAGCACCCAGCCGACGCCGCCGATGGTGATGAAGGCCAGGACCGCCGCCAGGATGGGAAGCAGCATCGCCCTACTCCGCCGCGTCCAGGGCTTCGGCCAGTTCGCGTTCCAGCCCGTAGTAGCGGGCGCGGTCCCAGAAGCGCGGACGCGCGATGCCGGTCGAGCGGTGACGCCCGGTGATCTTGCCGTGCGCGTCCTCGCCGGTGATGTCGTAGACGAACAGGTCCTGGGTGACGATGACGTCGCCTTCCAGCCCCACCACCTCGGTGATGTGGGTGATGCGCCGGCTGCCGTCGCGCAGGCGCGCGGCCTGGACGATGACGTCGATGGAGCCGACGATCATCTCGCGGATGGTCTTGGACGGCAGGCCGTAGCCGCCCATGGTGATCATGGATTCCAGACGGCTGATCGCCTCGCGCGGGCTGTTGGCGTGCAGGGTGCCCATCGAACCGTCGTGGCCGGTGTTCATGGCCTGCAGCAGGTCGAAGGCCTCGGGACCGCGCACCTCGCCGACGATGATGCGCTCGGGGCGCATCCGCAGGCAGTTCTTGACCAGATCGCGCATGGTGATCTGGCCCTGGCCCTCCAGGTTCGGCGGGCGGGTCTCCAGACGCACGACGTGCGGCTGCTGCAGCTGCAGCTCGGCGGCGTCCTCGCAGGTGATGACGCGCTCGGTCGGGTCGATGAAGGCCGTCAGGGTGTTCAGCAGGGTCGTCTTGCCCGAGCCCGTGCCGCCCGAGATGACCAGATTGCATCGCGCCGCGCCGATGACCCCCAGCACCCGCGCGCCCTCGGGACTGATGGAGGCGAACTCCACCAGGTTGCGCATCGTCAGCTTGTCCTTCTTGAACTTGCGGATCGTCAGCGTCGGACCGTCGATGGCCAGCGGCGGGGCGATGACGTTGACGCGGCTGCCGTCGGGCAGGCGGGCGTCGCAGATCGGAGAGCTTTCGTCGACGCGACGGCCGACCTGGGACACGATCCGCTGGCAGATGTTCATCAACTGGCCGTTGTCGCGGAAGCGGACATTGGTCAGCTGCACCTTGCCGCCGACCTCGATGAAGACCCGGCCGGCGCCGTTGACCATGATGTCGGCGATGTCGTCGCGCGCCAGCAGCGGCTCCAGCGGGCCATAGCCGAGGACGTCGTTCAGGATGTCCTGGACCAGGTGCTCCTGCTCGGCCACCGACATGGAGACGTTCTTGATCGCCACCAGTTCGGAGACGATGTCGCGGATTTCCTCGGACGCCGCCTTCTGGTCCAGCTGCGCCAGCTGGGCCAGGTCGATGGTGTTCATCAGGGCGTTGAAGATGGTGGTCTTCGTCGCGTGATAATAGTCGCTCTGCTCGCGCACGATCTCGGCGACGGCCTGGGCCTTCTTGAGCTGCTCCAGACCTGGCGTGGCGCGCGGCCCGGCGCTCGAAGGGGCGCCTGGCATGGCGGCCGAGGCTGGCTCGGGCTTGCGGCCCAGCAGTCCGTCCAGGGCGTCCAGCCGGTCGCTGCGCGGGGCGGCGGCAGGCGACGGCGTCAGAGGGTCCAGGTCGTCGGCGGAGGAGCCGTCGACCGGCTCGGGCG
>DGIZ01000137.1 GCA_002386585.1 Brevundimonas sp. UBA4609
TCGGCGGCGCGGCTCTCTCGGGCGCGGCTCTCTGGGGCGCGGGCGGCGCGCCGTTCAACCGACGCGTCAAATCCTCGATGCGGGCGCGCTCCTCCGGGTCCTGCTGGGCGGATGCGGGCGTCGCCGCCGCAGCCAGCGGAGCGACAAGCGACAGGGCGACGATCAGGGTTTTCATGGCGTCGACATTGGCGGCGAGGGCCACGCCGGGTCAAGCGGCCATCTCGCCCTTCACGATCAGGCGCCGGGCAGCTCCACCCAGAAGGTCGCGCCCTGGCCCTGCGCCGAGGTCACGCCGATCTCGCCGCCTTGCAGCTCCACCAGCCGCTTGGCCAGGGTCAGGCCGACGCCGTGCCCCTCGATGGCCGAACGCTCCAGCCCCAGGCGATTGAAGGGCTCGAACAACTGGGCCTGCTTCTCGGCCGACAGCCCCGGCCCGCGGTCGACGACCTCGATGCGCACGCGGTCGCCGCTCCAGGCAGCGCGCAGGACGACCAGGCCGCCCGCCGCTCCATACTTGACGGCGTTGTTCGCCAGATTGCCCACCACCTGGGTCAGGCGCTGGGAATCGGCCCGCGCCACCAGGTGATCGCCGGCGGCCACGACGTCGATCTTCACCGCCGCCGCCTCAGGATTCAGCAGCAGGCTGCGGCGCACGTCCTCCAGCACCCCGGTGACGTCGGTGGGCCTCAGATCAACCTTGACCGCCCCCGCCTCGGCCCGCGCCACGTCGAGCAGATCATGGGTCAGGGCCTCGACCTGGCGGGCCGTCTTGACCAGCATCTGCGCCATCTCGACCTGGTTGGGCGTCGTCGCGCCCAGGTGCCCTCCGGCCCACAGTTCGCCGATGCCGATGACGCCGCCGATCGGGCTCTTGATCTCATGAGCCACATTGGCCAGCAGGCGCGACTTGGCCGCCGAGGCGCGTTCGGCCCGCAGCCGGCCCTCGCGAGCCCGCTCGGTCAGGCGGTCGCGCTCCTCCAGCAGGGCGGCGACCATGACGATGGGCATATAGCCCAGCAGCACCAGAAGCTGGCCCAGCATCGCCCGCTGCTCGGGTGCGAAGGCGTGATAGGGGCCGTTCCCGGCCATGGTGCCGCCGATGGCCATGATCGAAACGATCACCAGGGCCCAGGCGATGCCGACCACGCGGAAGCGCACCGCCATCAGCACCAACAGCGGCAGCAGCAGAAACCCATAGGGCAGGCTCAACTGCGAGAAGATGGCGTAGCAGGCCCCGAGGATCAGAGCGCTGAGCGCCACGCCCTCGGCCAGACGCGCGGGCTGGCGCAGAATATCCAGATGCTTCCGGCGCAGGGTCAGGCCGAACACGCCCAGGACAGCGAAGCCCAGGGCGTGCCCGCTCCACCAGATCCGCAGCGAATCCAGCAGATCCACGCCGATCATCATGTGCAGAGCGACGGCGCTGAACACGGCGGACGGCAGCGGCGCTATGGCGCAGACCGTCAGGAACCGCGCCAATCCTTCGACGCTGTCGACGTGCAGTCCCGTCACCAGCCGTCGTGTCAGGACCACCGCCAGGGCGATCTCCAACAGGTTGGCCACGGTGAAAAGCAGAGCCAGGGTCGGCCCATTGCCGCTCAGGAACTCGCCCGCCAGGACTCCGGCTGCGATCAGCACGGCGAAGCCGCAATCATAGGCGGCTCCCCGACCGCCGCGCAGCCACAGGGCCATCGCCAGGCCGCCGGCGCCCCAGAGGGCCGCGACCACGCCATTGGCCCGGGCGAAGCTGATCGCCAGAACCACGAGGATCGTCACCCCCACGGCGGTCAGGATCGGCAGCAGAGGCTGTCGAAAGAAGGCGGCGTTCGCCTGCGACGACGGGGGCGCGACGGGCGCCAGGCCCGACGGCTCTACGACGGCTTCAGTCCTTTCGAGCGCGCGGCTCATCGTCATGATCGGGTCCACGATGCGACACTGGCCTCGCACCCTGCCCCAGCTTCCTAAACATCCTCTGAAGTCAGGCGACGGTCGCCGAAGCCGCCGCGAGGGCCGCGTCGAAGGCCCGCATGGCGGCCGCCGGCCCCTGCGGATGCGCCCAGACCCCGGCGCTGACGGCCACGAAGTCCGCGCCCGCCGCCGCCAGTCCGCCCGCGTTCTCGGCCGTGACGCCGCCGATGGCGACGCAGGGAACCTCCATCGTCTCCTGCCAGATGGTCAGGATCTCGGGCTCGGCGTGATGGACCACCTCCTTGGTCGCCGTCGGGAAGAAGGCGCCGAAGGCGATATAGTCCGCCCCGCCCTCGGCCGCCTCCATCGCCAGGTGGCGGCTGTCGTGGCAGGTGACGCCGATCATGGCGTCCTCGCCCATGATGCGACGCGCCTCGGCCAGGGAGGCGTCCTCCTGGCCCACATGCACGCCGTCGCAGCCCGTGGCGCGCGCCAGATCCGGGCGGTCGTTCAGGATCAGAGCCACGTCGTGCGCCTGGCAGATCGGCTTCAGCCGGGCGACGGCGGCGCCGATCTCCTCGTCCGAGGCCTGCTTCAGGCGGATCTGCAGGGCGGCGCAGTCGCCAGACGCCAGGGCGGTCTCCAGATCGGCGGCGAAAGCGTCCAGGTCCGGGATGGCGGCCGGGGTGATCAGGTACAGCCGGCAAGGCGGACGGGCGGGAATTTGCGGTTGACGAGCCATGGCCGAGCCCTGCCCGTCGGCGTCGGCGCCGTCAATGTCGCATGTGCATGCGAATGATTTGCACCCGCCTTAATAAGTGCTATAGCGAGCCATTCTCAGTGTTCCGGGTGCCTCGCCTTGTACGTCTGCAACTGTAACGGTCTTCGCCAGCGTGACGTCGCCCTCGCCATCGAGGCGGGCGCCAGCCGCCCGAAGGACATCTTCGCCAGCCACCAGTGCGCGCCCCAGTGCGCCAAATGCGTGTGCGAGATGCGCCAGATGATCCAGGAAACCCAGACCGCCTTCGCCATCGCCGCCGAATAGACGGTTTTGAAAGCGGATTTCACTCGCATTATCAATGCAGTGATAAAAACTCGCAAATAATCAGCGGCTGCAAAGCCGTGATATGAAGGTCGTCACGGGCGGTCAGGAGGCTCGGCCTTGCGTCGAGGCCGTCTCCGCCGCCGCTTTTTGAAGGACGACGACCATGAAGGGCGATCCCGCGATCATCCGCACCCTCAATGCGGTGCTGACCAACGAACTGACGGCGGTGAACCAGTACTTCCTGCACGCCCGCATGTTCGAGAGCTGGGGCCTGGCCCACCTCGGCAACGTCATCTACGAGGAATCGATCGGCGAGATGAAGCACGCCGACATGCTGATCAAGCGCATCCTGTTCCTGGACGGCCTGCCCAATCTGCAGGACCTGCACAAGCTGAAGGTCGGCGAGGACCCGATCGAATGCCTGGGCGCCGACCTGCAGCTGGAGATCGACAGCCGCGCCACGACCCGCGACGCCGTCACCCAGTGCGAGGAAGCCCGCGACTATGTCAGCCGCGACCTGCTGATGAAGATCCTGGCCGACACCGAGGAGCACGTCGACTTCCTTGAGAACCAGCACAGCCTGATCCAGCTGATGGGCGCGCAGAATTACCTGCAGTCGGCGATGAAGGAAATCGTCACTGACGGCGCCGCTACGGGGAACTGATCCAAGGCCGGGCGCGGCCTCAGAAGGCGGGAACGTCCGCCGCGCCCGGTTGTTCTTGGCTGCATGAGCAGCATGGACGACGCCCTCGACGCCGCCCGCGACCACGCGGCGGACTTCCTCAACGCCGAAGGCCGCGACTGGCGCCACGTCGCCCTGGGCGCGGCGCTGACCGTCGGCTTC
>DGIZ01000060.1:0-276 GCA_002386585.1 Brevundimonas sp. UBA4609
CGCCCGGTGGTCATGGTCGCGCCCGAAACCCGGCTGTTGATCTGCGGCCAGGCGCCGGGCCGGCGTGTGCATGAAAGCGGCCTGCCGTTCACCGATCCGTCCGGGGTTCGTCTGCGCGACTGGATGGGCGTGGACGAGGCGACCTTCTACGACGACCCGCGCATCGGCGTCGCGGCCCAGGCCTTCTGCTTTCCCGGCACCGATCCGAAAGGCGGCGACTATCCCCCGCCGCGCCGCTGCGCCGAGCTGTGGCGGGCGCGCCTGCTGGCGGAACTG
>DGIZ01000060.1:454-6147 GCA_002386585.1 Brevundimonas sp. UBA4609
CGCGCCTGCTGGCGGAACTGCCGAAGGTCGAGTTGACCCTGCTGGTCGGCGGCTACGCCCAGACCTGGGCCCTGGGCGATCGAACCAAGGCGAACATGACCGAGACGGTCCGCGCCTGGCGCGACTATGCGCCCTCTGTCCTGCCGCTGCCGCATCCGTCCTGGCGCAACACGGCCTGGCTGAAGAAGAACCCCTGGTTCGAGACCGAGGTTCTGCCCTACCTTCGTCGGCGGACAGCGGAGATATTGGCGTGACGCAAAGTGTTTTCCTTCTCCCCTCGAGGGAGAAGGCGGGCGCCGGAGGCGCTCGGATGAGGGGGCTCTATCGGCGCTTCAGACGGTTGACGGTCCGGGTGCAGCCGACAGCCCCCGCACCCGTCTTCCTTCGCAAGCCATCTTCTCCCTCGAGGGGAGAAGGAAGAGGAGTCATCGCCGCCGCCCTTCTTTCTCTCGCCCTCGCCGCCTGCGCCACGCCTCACGTTCAGCCCCCGCTGACGCCGCCCAGCGGGTTCAACGGGCCGCGCATCGAGGCGGGAACCCTGGGCCGAGGCGCCTTCGTGGTGCAGGACGGAGCGCGGCTGCCCTATCTGCGCTGGAGTCCGGAAGGCCCGGCGCCGTGGGCCGTCATTGTCGCCCTGCACGGCTTCAACGACCACTACGCCTCCTTCCGCTTCGCCGGGCCGTGGTGGGCGACGCGGGGCATCGAGACCTGGGCCTATGACCAGCGCGGCTTCGGCCTGGCCCCCAATCGGGGCGAGTTCGCTGCCGAAAGCCTGACCAGCCAGGACCTGCGCACCATCGTCGCCCTGGTCCGGGCCCAGCGGCCCAACGCCCTGATCGTGGTGGCGGGCGAGAGCATGGGCGGCTCCTCGGCCATCGCCGCCTTCGGCTCCGACGCGCCGCCCGACGCAGATCGGGTGGTGCTGCTGGCGCCCGGCGTCTGGGGCTGGTCCAGCCAGAGCGCCTTCAACCGCGCAGGGTTGTGGACCGCCGCGCGCCTGATGGGGGCCAAGCGGGTCGAGCCGCCGTCCTTCGCCGTGCGCGACATCCGCGCCTCGGACAATACGCTGGAGCTGATCCGCAACGGCCGCGATCCCCTGTCGATCCTGTCGACGCGGTTCGATTCCCTGTACGGCCTGGTCGATCTGATGGAGACGGCGACGCGTCGTCTGGGGAAGATCGAGACGCCGACCCTGCTGCTCTACGGCTCCCACGATCAGATCATCACCAAACGCCCCATGCGCCGCGCCCTGGAACAGGCGGGCGAGCGGCCGAACCTGACGACGGGCTACTACGCCGACGGCTGGCACATCCTGAACCGCGACCTTCAGGCCGAGACCGTCTTCGCCGACGTCGAAGCCTGGCTGCGCGATCCGGCCCGTCCGCTGCCGTCCGGCGCGCCGCCCGTGCTGCCGGCCCTGGCGGCCGATCCGAAGGCGCGCTGAGGTCTGAGCCGCCCGAATATTGAGCATATGATAACCGCGGTCGTCGTAACCGAGCGGAATGACCGTTTCTTGCCCCCATCTTCCCGCCCTCGATAGTCTGCGCGGACTGGCCGCCCTGGCCGTTTGCCTGATGCATGCGACGCCGCTGTTCGGGCTCAGCGCCCTGGCGCCGCACGCGTATGTGGCGGTGGACTTCTTCTTCGTGCTGAGCGGGTTTGTTCTCTATTACCGCTACGCCCATGTCCTGCTGCCCGGCGCGCAGCGGCCGATGGGCGCAGGAGCCTTCATGCTGCGGCGGATCGCTCGGCTCTATCCCCTCTATGTGCTGGCGACGCTGATGGGGTTCGCCCTGACGACCCTGTGGCTGGCGGCGAACGGGAATCTGGGCGCCGAGGCGGGCGCGTCGATCTATGCGCTGATCAGCGGTCTGCTGATGATCCCGGCGGTGCTCGACACCTCGGGTCTGCACGACGCCCAGGTGCTGTTCCCCTATGTCGACCTCGGTTGGTCGATCTTCTGGGAAATGGTCATGTCCGTGGTCTTCGTCTTCTGGGCGAAGGCGGGGTTGCGGTTCCTGCCCGTGGTCGGAGCTGTCGCCTTCCTGGCGCTGGCTGCGGCGACCTGGTCGATGGGATCGGTGGACGGCGGGTGGCAATTGGCCAATTTCCATGTCGGAGGCCTGCGCGCCCTGACCGGCTTCTGCCTGGGCATGATGACGGCGCGCGTCTTCCTGGCGCGAGACAATGCAGCGAAGACGACCGCGCGCCCCCTGCTGGCCTGGGGCGCCTTGGCCCTGGTCGCGGCCGCGGCGGTCTATGTGGTGCTGGGGCGATCCTTCACAGTCCTCGGCGTCGAGTTGCTGCTCCTGGCCTGCGTCTTCCCGGCGGTCGTGTGGATGACGGCGGTCTCGGCTCCGCGCATTCTGAGCGTCGGTCCCGGCGTGGTGTTGGGCGGGGCCTCCTACTCCATCTACCTGCTGCACGGCTCCCTGCTGGAGGCGACCAGCGTGGTGCTGAAGCGAATCCCCTTCCTGGCGCCGTCGCCCCTGATCGGCCTGATCTGGCTGGCGGGGGTTCTGGTCGCTAGCTGGCTATGCTGGAAGCTGTTCGAGACGCCAGCGCGTCGGTGGGTGATGGCTCGGTTTGAACGTCCGAAACGACCCGCCCTGGCCGAAGGCTGAACGCAGGAAACACGGAAATCGGGGCCTGAAGCCGCAGTCGGCCCGGAACTGGCGGCGCCGGCACGGTGATGCTTGCCGTTTGTCGGAGGGGCGCGTATGTCCATGCGCACAAAAAATACCCCAGGAAAGGCCTGTCATGGGCATGACGCTGTTTGATTCTCCTTCTTTCTCGAACCATGAAGGCGTCCACGCCTTCTATGATGAGAAAACCGGCCTGAAGGCGATTGTTGCGGTGCACTCGACCGCGCGCGGCCCGGCCGTCGGCGGCACCCGCATGTGGAACTACGCCACCGCCGCCGAGGCGCTGGAAGACGTGCTGCGCCTGTCCAAGGGCATGAGCTACAAGAACGCCGTGGCCGACCTGGAGATGGGCGGCGGCAAGTCGGTCATCATCGGCGACAGCCGCACCCAGAAGTCGCCTGAGCTGTTCCACGCCTTTGGCCGCTATCTGAACGGTCTGGGCGGCCACTACTACGCCGCCGAAGATGTCGGCACCTCGGTCGAGGACATCGCCGAAGCGCGCAAGGTCACCGAATACGTCCTGGGCCTGAAGGACGGCCCGGAAGCCTCGGGCGACCCGAGCCCGGTCACGGCCGAAGGCGTGTTCCGCTCGAACCTGGTTGTCGCGCGCCGCCTGTTCAAACAGGACGACATGACCGGCCTGACCGTCGCCATCCAGGGCGTGGGCCACGTCGGCGCCTATCTGGCCGAGAAGCTGCACAAGGCCGGCGCCAAGCTGATCATCACCGACGTCAACCAGGCCAACCTGGAGGCGGTCGCCGCCAGGACGGGCGCCGAGATCGTCGCCCCGGACGCCATCTATGACGTCGCCGCCGACATCTACGCCCCGTGCGCCCTGGGCGCGACGCTGAACCCGCAAACGCTGGACCGGCTCAAGGTCAAGGCCGTCTGCGGCGCCGCCAACAACCAGTTGGCCACCGCCGACATCGGCGACGAACTGTTCAAGCGCGGCATCCTGTATTCGCCGGACTACGTCATCAACGGCGGCGGCATCATCAACGTCGCCTCGGAAATGAACGCCCGTCAGACCGGCGGCGCCTATGACGCCTCGTGGGTCGAAGGCAAGCTGTCGCGCCTGATGGAGACCTTCGAGGAAATCCTCGAGCGTTCGGTCTCCGAGAACAAGCCGACCCACCTGATCGCCGACGCCATCGCCGAGGCTCGCATCAAGGCCGCGGCCGACAAGAAGGCCGAAGCCCAGAAGGTCTAAGGGTCTTCGACAAGACAGCCTGCCTTCCTTGAGGAGGCGGGCGGGCGCCGGGGGGCGCCGAAGGGGGTGCGGGGCGTGATGGTCCCGCAGCCCCTTTTTCTTTTGCGCCGTGGCCCCTCTCCCGGCGGGAGAGGGCTTGAGCGCACGAGAGCGTAGCGATCGTTCTGGCGCGAAAGGGTGAGGGGCTTGTCCTGTCAGTCGGCGTAAGCCGCCGCGCCACGGCCCTTGGCCGACTTCACCCGCGAACCCTCACCCCTTCGCCTTAGCCACTCGCTTCGCTCTTGGAGGCTCAAGCCCTCTCCCATCGGGAGAGGGACATGAGTTTGCCAAGTCTTTAACGCCTCTTAACGCCGCATTTACCATCCAGGCGGCAGTTTCTGCCTAGCGGGTTCGGTTCGTCCCGCGTGTGCAGGGGCGGTTGCGCGTGGGCGGCTTCACGGAAGCTTTGAAGAAGTTCGGCATCGGACGCCTGGCCGCCATCCTGGGCGTGGCCGCAGGCGTGGCCGCCGTCCTGGTCGCTGTCATGCTGCGCGTGGGCCAGGCGCCGGACGCCTTGCTCTATTCCAACCTCGACCTGCGCGAGGCGGCCGAGATCGGCGCGGCCCTGGATCAGGCCAGTATCAAATATTCCTCCAGGGGCGACGGCTCGACCATCTTCGTCAGTCGCGACGAAGTCGGCGCGGCGCGCCTGATGCTGGCGGGCAAGGGGCTCGTGACCTCGGGCAGCGTCGGCTACGAGATCTTCGACAACCAGTCGGTGCTGGGTCAGACCGAGTTCCAGCAGAACCTGAACGAACAGCGCGCCCTGCAGGGCGAACTGGCGCGCACCATCATGTCGATGCGCGGCATTTCCTCGGCCCGCGTCCACATCACCATGCCCCGGCGCGAGATGTTTCAGGCCGCCGCCATCGATCCGACCGCCGCCGTGGTGGTGGGGCTGTCGGGCCGCGATCTGACGGCCGATCAGGTGCGGGCCATCCGCAACGTCGTCGCCTCGTCCGTGCCGAACCTGAAGCCGGACAAGGTCACGGTGACGGACCAGGCCAATCGCACCCTGGCGGCAGGATCCGAGGACACCGGCTTCACCTCAGCCACCGCCGAAGCGGCCAAGGCCTCGACCGAGGCCCAGATGCAGGCCCGCATCAAGGACATCGTCGAGGGCGTCGTCGGCGTCGGCGCCGCGCGCGTGCAGGTGACGGCCGACATCAATCACAGCCGCTCGACCACCCAGGAGCAGCGTTTCGATCCGGACGGCCAGGTCGTCCGCTCGACCTCGACCAACGGCAGCCAGTCTCAGGATACGACCGGCCAGCAGGACGGCGGCGTCACCGCCACCAACAACATCCCCGGCGGAGAGGCGCCCAACGCGACGCCGCTCGGCTCGACCCGCGCCGAGAACACCGAGACGACCAACTACGAAATCTCCAACACCACCACGACGACGGTGAAGGAGCCGGGCGAGGTCCGGAAGCTGTCCGTCTCGGTCGCGGTCGACGGCAAATACACTCCCGCCGCCGAGGGCGGGGGCGAACCGACCTACGCGGCCCGCACCGAAGAGGAGGTGCAGCAGATCAAGGCCCTGGTCGCCGCCGCCGTCGGCATCGACGAGGCGCGCGGCGACAAGCTGGAAGTCGTCAACGTCCGCTTCAACCGCGAGCCCTCGGCCGCGCCGGGCGAGGCGCAGGGTTCGTCGCTGTTCGCCTTCGACAAGAACGACATCATGCGCGGGGTCGAGCTGCTGGTCCTGCTGGTCACGGGTCTGCTGCTGATCTTCTTCGTCCTCCGCCCGCTGCTGAAGACGGCTTCGGGGCAGGGGCGCGCAGGCGCGCCCGCCCTGG
>DGIZ01000061.1:0-884 GCA_002386585.1 Brevundimonas sp. UBA4609
CCCGGCGTGGGCGACGATGACGGCCCCGCCGGTGAACAGGCCCTCGGCGGCGCCCCGCCCGATCTTGCGCGCGCCCTGATCGTCGCACACGGCCCCTGCCCCCGGCGGCGTGGCCAGCGCGGGCGGCAGGTCGAACGTCAGGGTCGACGCGGTGCTGATCTCGGCGGATTCGACAGTCACCCTCGCTAGATAGCGTCGAAGGTGACGAAACGGAACGGGAACATGCTATAGGCTTGGCGTGACGCCGCCGATCACTGCAACGCTTCCGCCTTTGTTCGCCGACTGGTTCGCCGGTCGGGGCTGGTCGCCGCGTCGGCATCAGCTGGACATGGTGGCGGCGGCCGAGGCCGGACGGCACGCCCTGCTGGTGGCGCCGACGGGCGGAGGCAAGACGCTGGCGGGCTTCCTGCCCAGCCTGATCGATCTGGCCGAACGGGGGCCGAGGCCTGAGACGGGGCCGGGGTCGGGGGTGCACACCCTGTATCTGTCGCCGCTGAAGGCGCTGACCACCGACGTCGAGCGCAATCTGATGACGCCGATCCGCGAGATCGGGCTGAACATCCATGTCGAGAGCCGCACCGGCGACACCAAGCAGTCGAAGAAGCAGCGCCAGCGCGACTTCCCGCCCGACATCCTGCTGACCACGCCAGAGCAGTTGGCCCTGTTCTGCGCCTGGGAGGGGGCGAGAAGCTATTTCGCCGATCTGAAATGCGTGGTGCTGGACGAGGTGCACGCCATCTGGAGCGGCAAGCGCGGCGACCTGCTGGCGCTGGGGCTGGCACGGTTGCAGACCTTCGCGCCGGGGACGCGGCGGGTGGCCCTGAGCGCGACGGTGGACGATCCGCAAAAGATCGCGGACTGGCTCTCCCCTTCTCCCCTTGTGG
>DGIZ01000061.1:996-11642 GCA_002386585.1 Brevundimonas sp. UBA4609
CTTCTCCCCTTGTGGGAGAAGGTGGCAGGCGGAGCCTGACGGATGAGGGGTCTCACGACATTCCCGAAATCATCCCGTCCGACGACAGAGAAACCCCTCATCCGAGCCCTTCGGGCCCACCTTCTCCCACAAGGGGAGAAGGGATTCGCATTGTGCTGGGCGATCCCGGCGCCCCGCCGGTGGTCGACGTTCTGGTGTCGGAAGGCCGCGTGCCGTGGGCGGGCCACACCGGCGTGCACGCCATCCCCGAAGTCTATGACGCCATCAAGCGCGCGGACCTCAGCCTGATCTTCGTCAACACCCGCTGGCAGGCCGAATTTGTCTTCCAGTCGCTGTGGGCCATCAATGAGGACGACCTGCCGATCGCCCTGCACCACGGCTCACTGGCCGCCGAGCAGAGGCGCAAGGTCGAGGCGGCGATGGCGCGCGGCGACCTCAAGGCCGTGGTCTGCACCTCGACGCTGGATCTGGGCATCGACTGGGGCGATGTCGATCTGGTGATCCAGCTGGCCGCGCCGAAAGGGGCCAGTCGTCTGGTGCAGCGCATCGGCCGGGCCAACCACCGGCTGGACGAGCCGTCGCGCGCCCTGATGGTCCCGGCCAGCCGTTTCGAGATGCTGGAGTGCCAGGCCGCGCGCGAGGCCGTGGCCGAGAACGCCTTCGACTGGGAGCCGGAGCATACCGGCACGCTGGATACGCTGGCCCAGCATGTCATGGGCTGCGCCTGTTCGGAGGCCTTCGACCTGCCCGACCTGTTCGCCGAGGTGACGACAGCCGGTCCCTATCGCGGCCTGACCTATGAGGCCTTCGAGGAGGTGGTCGATCTGGTCGCCACCGGCGGCTATGCGCTGCGCACCTATGACCGCTTCGCCCGCATCGTGCGAACCCGCGACGGCAAATGGACCGTCCGCAACGCCCAGATGGCCCAGCGGCACCGGATGAACGTCGGCGCCATCGTCTCGGCCGCCAATCTGAACGTGCGGGTCGCGGGGCGGCGCGCGAGCGGCAAGCACCTGGTCGCGGGGCGCAAGATCGGCGAGGCCGAGGAATGGTATTTCGAGCAGATGACGCCGGGCGACACCTTCGTCTTCGCCGGTCAGGTCTGGGCCTTTCAAGGCATCGTGAAAACGGACGCCCTGGTCTCGCCCGCCGTCGATAAAGACCCGAAGATTCCCTCCTACGGCGGCTCGAAATTCCCGCTGGGCACCTCCCTGGCCGAGCGGGTGCGGCGCATGGTGCAGGACCGCGACCACTGGCGCGTCCTGCCGTACGACGTGCAGGAGTGGCTGGAGCTTCAGGCGTTGCGCAGCGCCATCCCCGAAGCTCAGACCCTGCTGGTCGAGACGTTTCCGAGGGGCACGCGGCATTTCCTGGTCGCCTATCCGTTCGAGGGGCGGCTGGCGCACACGACCCTGGCCATGCTGCTGACGCGGCGGTTGGACCGGATGGGCGTCGGGCCTCTGGGCTTTGTGGTGACGGACTATTCGCTGGCCATCTGGTCGATCCGGCCGATGGACGACCTCGATCTGGACGCCCTGTTCGAGCCGGACATGCTGGGCGACGATCTGGAGGCCTGGCTGGAGGAAAGCTTCATGATGAAGCGGTCGTTCCGCAACTGCGCCCTGATCTCGGGCCTGATCGAGCAGCGCCAGCCGGGGGCGGAAAAGACCGGGCGTCAGGTGACGTTTTCAACGGACCTGATCTACGACGTGCTGCGCCGACACCAGCCGGATCACCTGCTGCTGAGGACGGCGCGGGCGGATGCGGCGACGGGCCTGCTGGACGTGGCGCGGCTGGGCCAGCTCCTGAGCCGCATCCACGGCCGCATCATGCACAAGGCGCTGGACCGGCCCTCGCCCTTCTGCGTGCCGGTGCTGGTGCAGATCGGGCGTGAACGGGTCGGGGGAGACGCGGCGGAAATGATCCTGGACGAGACCGCCGAGGCCCTGATCGCCGAGGTCATGGAAGACGCGCCCGAGGCGCTGAAGGGGGCGGCGTGAAGATAAGGCGCGTCCTTCTCCCCTCGGGGGAGAAGGTGGGCGGCGGAGCCGCTCGGATGAGGGGGCTGCTTCAGCGAGTTGCACGTCAGACGATGAGGGTGAGGCCGGCCGCCCCCTCATCCGTCTCGCTGCGCGAGCCACCTTCTCCCCCGAGGGGAGAAGGGCGATGAACGACGCCTTGCGGGAAATCCTGTCGCCCTATCGTCATCCGTGCGGCGGGTTGAAGCTGACAGTCAACGGCGAAGCCTGCGTGCTGCGCTGCTCCGGAGCCCTATGGCTACCGGGGCGTCAGACCCTGATCGCCTCGGACCTGCACCTGGAGAAGGGCTCGGCCTTCGCGGCGCGGGGACAGATGCTGCCGCCCTATGACAGCCCCGCCACCTTGGCCCGGCTGGAGGCCGAGATCGACGCGCTGGACCCGCGCGCGGTCGTCCTGTTGGGCGACAGCTTCCATGATTCAAAGGCTGTGTCGCGCATGGACGGCGCCCAACTGGCGCGGCTGGAGAGGCTGGCCGCGGGTCGCGACTGGATCTGGCTGGAGGGCAATCACGACCTGGACGCCCTGGCGGGCGCGCTGGCCAATCCCTTCAAGCGCCTGCCCGGGCGGGTGGTCGAAACCCTGGCGCTGGGCGGCCTGTTCCTGATCCACGAGCCGCAGGCCGACCCCGCGCCCGGCGAGGTGGCGGGCCACCTGCATCCCGCCGCTCGCGTCGCCGCCTATGGACGAGGCGTGCGCCGTCCCTGCTTCGTCACCGACGGACGGCGGCTGATCATGCCCGCCTTCGGCGCCTTCACCGGCGGATTGGATGTGCGCGATCCAGCGATCGCGGGATTGTTCCCAACCCCGCCCCTGGCCGCGCTTCTGGGGCGGGACAAGGTTCACGCGGTGGCGTTCGAAACCCTCAGGTGACCTTCTTGGCTACGGTCACGCCCAGGACGAGGAAGACCACGAAGACGATCAGCGCCAGGACAGCTAGGAATTTGGCGATGCCCGCCGCCGCGCCCGCGATCCCGCCGAAACCCAGCAGACCGGCGACAAGGGCGATGACGGCGAAGATGAGCGCCCATTTCAGCATGTCGGAAACCTCCGCTTTTCACCTCAGGCCAACGAGCCGCATGAAATGGAGGTTCCGCCTGACCGAAAGGCGACGCCTCTCAGCTGACGTGCGGCGTGATGATGCCCAGCGGCAGGGTGGTGACGTTCTTGACCCCGCGGGTGACGATATGGCTCTCGCAATTGGAGACGATTCCCAGCGTCAGCAGCTTGTCGCGCAGGAATTGATCGAAGGCGTGCATGTCGGTGGTGATGATGCGCAGGACATAGTCCTCGCGGCCGGTGATGGTGGCGCACTGCACGACTTCGGGCCAGCCTTCGACGGCCTGTTCGAAGATCTGCAGGTTGTCGCGCGTCGGCAGGCTCAGCTTGACGATGGCGTAGACTTCGAAGTCCAGGCCCAGAAGTCCGGCGTCCAAGAGCGTGACACGCTTGCGTATCAGGCCAGAGTCCTCCAGTCTCTTGATCCGGCGCCAGCACGGCGAGGCCGACAGGCCGACGCGATCGGCGACCTCGGCGACGGACAGGCCTGCGTCCTGTTGAAGGATGTCGAGGATGCGTGCGTCGATGGGGTCGAGTTCGTCGGCCAAAGGCTTTCTCCGAATTAGCTTTCTGCGCAATAAAATACCCCAAATCAGCATTTGGCAAGGGTATTTTTGGGAGAGCTAACAGTGAGCCGACATGCTATGCCCTGCTTCATAAGGAAACGCGGCCGGTTCAACCGGACGGGAGGCATTGATGAAGAACACCCCGACGCTGTCGCTGCGCGTCCCGGAGCCTTCGGGCCGGCCGGGCGACACGCCTGATTTCAGCCACCTGAAGCTCGATGCGCCGGGCGCGGTCGCCCGCCCCGACGTGAGCACGGCCCCCGCCGAGATGCGCGACCACGCCTTCCGCCTGATCCGCGTTCTGGACGACCAGGGCAAGGCCGTCGGCCCCTGGAATCCGAAGCTGGACCCTGAGACGATGCGTCGCGGCCTGAAGGCCATGATCCTGACGCGCGCCTTCGATGACCGGATGCACCGCGCCCACCGCCAGGGCAAGACCAGCTTCTATATGAAGTGCACCGGCGAAGAAGCCATCGCGGTCGCCCAGGGCATGATCCTGAGCCGCGAGGACATGGGCTTCCCCACCTATCGCCAGCAGGGCCTTCTGATCGCGCGCGACTATCCGCTCGCGACCATGATGAACCAGATCTATTCGAACGCCGAAGACCCCATCAAGGGCCGCCAGCTGCCGATCATGTATTCGGCCAAGGACTACGGCTTCTTCACCATCTCGGGCAATCTGGGCACCCAGTACATTCAGGCCGTGGGCTGGGGCATGGCCTCGGCCATCCGCGGCGACGACAAGATCGCCATCACCTGGATCGGCGACGGCTCGACGGCCGAGAGCGACTTCCACTCGGCCCTGACCTTCGCCGCCGTCTATCGCGCGCCGGTCATCCTGAACATCGTCAACAACCAGTGGGCCATCTCGTCCTTCCAGGGCATCGCCGGCGGGCTTGAGACCACCTTCGCGTCCAAGGGCATCGGCTACGGCCTGCCCGCCCTGCGCGTCGACGGCAACGACTTCCTGGCCGTCTGGGCCGCGACCCAGTGGGCCGAGGAACGCGCGCGCACCAACCAGGGCGCGACGATCATCGAGCTGTTCACCTATCGCGGCGCCCCGCACTCGACCTCGGACGACCCCAGCCGCTACCGCCCCGGCGACGAGCACGAAAAGTGGCCGCTGGGCGACCCGATCGCCCGCCTGAAGCAGCACCTGATCGGTCTGGGTGAATGGTCGGACGAACAGCAGGAAGAGGCCGAGAAGGAAGCGGTCGAGAAGGTCCGCGCCGCCGCCAAGGAATCCGAGGCCATCGGCACCCTGGGCCAGTCGCGCCCCAGCGTGAAGACCATGTTCGAGGAGGTCTATGCGACCGAGGACTGGCGCCTGGTCGAACAGCGCCGCGAAGTAGGAGTCTGAGTGATGGCCGAGATCAACGACAAGATTGAAGCCGACATGGTCGACCAGAAGGACGCCCCGGCGTCGGTCGCCCCGGACGCCCCCGCCGTTGCGCCGATGAACATGATCCAGGCCCTGAACTCGGCCCTGGACGTCAAGATGGCCGAAGACCCCACTGTCGTCTCCTACGGCGAGGATGCGGGCTATTTCGGCGGCGTCTTCCGCGTCACCGACCACCTGCAGAAGAAGCACGGCATGAACCGCAGCTTCGACGCCCCGATTTCGGAGACCGGCATCGTCGGCGCCGCCATCGGCATGGCCGCCTATGGCCTGCGCCCGGTCGTCGAGATCCAGTTCGCCGACTACATCT
Organism: Brevundimonas sp. UBA4609; assembly: GCA_002386585.1. Taxonomy (GTDB): domain Bacteria; phylum Pseudomonadota; class Alphaproteobacteria; order Caulobacterales; family Caulobacteraceae; genus Brevundimonas; species Brevundimonas olei. The sequence goes on from DGIZ01000061.1 coordinate 6,368, forward strand.
ATCCGGCCTACGATCAGATCGTCTCCGAAGCGGCCAAGATGCGCTATCGCTCGGGCGGCCAGTTCACCACGCCCATGGTGGTGCGCAGCCCCTACGGCGGCGGCATCTTCGGCGGCCAGACGCACAGCCAGTCGCCGGAAAGCCTGTTCACCCACATCGCCGGTCTGAAGGTGGTGATCCCGTCCAATCCCTATGACGCCAAGGGCCTGTTGCTGGCGGCGATCGAGGACGACGATCCGGTCATCTTCTTCGAGCCCAAGCGCCTGTACAACGGCCCCTTCGACGGTTGGCACGAAAAGCCGGTCAGCCCGTGGAAAGCGCAAGACCTGGCCCAGGTCCCGACCGGCAAATACATCGAGCCGATCGGCAAGGCCCGGGTGATGAAGGAAGGCGCCGACGTCACCATCCTGGCCTATGGCACCATGGTCTGGGTGGCGCTGGCGGGCGCGGAACATGCGGGCGTGGACGCCGAGGTCATCGACCTGCGCACCCTCGTTCCGCTGGACATCGAGGCCATCGAGGCCTCGGTCAAGAAGACCGGCCGCTGCGTCATCGTGCATGAGGCGCCGAAAACCTCGGGCTTCGGCGGCGAACTGAGCGCGCTTGTGCAAGAGCGCTGCTTCTATCACCTGGAGGCGCCGGTGGCGCGCGTGACCGGCTGGGACACGCCCTATCCGCACGCCTTTGAATGGGAATATTTCCCCGGACCGCAGCGGGTCGCGGACGCGCTGAAAGCCGTCATGACGGGAGGTCGCTGAGATGGGTCGTTACGTATTCAAGCTGCCCGACGTGGGTGAAGGCACCGCCGAAGCCGAGCTCGTCGCCTGGCACGTCAAGGTCGGCGATAGGGTCGCCGAGGATCAGATCGTCGCCGATGTCATGACCGACAAGGCCACGGTCGAACTGACCAGCCCGGTCGCGGGCGTCGTCACCGCCCTGCACGGCGAGCCCGGTCAGATGATGGCCGTGCGCGGCCCGCTGGCCGAGTTAGAGGTCGAGGGCGAAGGCAACGCCGCCGCCGAGGAACCCGCCGCCGCGCCTGTCGCCGCTGCCCCTGAGCCCGCTCCGGTCGCCGTCGAAGCGCCCAAGGCTGAAGCCGCTCCTGCCCCGGTCGCCGCCACCGGAGCCAACCACGTCTTCAAACTGCCCGACGTGGGCGAAGGCACAGCCGAGGCCGAACTGGTCGGCTGGCACGTCAAGGTCGGCGATGCGGTTCAGGAAGACCAGATCCTGGCCGAGGTCATGACCGACAAGGCGACGGTCGAACTGACCAGCCCCGTCTCCGGCGTCGTCGTCGCCCTGCACGGCGAAGCCGGTCAGCAGATCGCCGTCGGCGGCCCGCTGGTCAGCTTCAAGGTCGAGGGCAAGGGCAATGTCGCCGAAGCTCCGGCCGCTGCCGCGACGCCTGTCGCCAAGGCCGAGAAGACAGCGCCGGCTCTTGTCGCCGCACCAGCCGCCAAGCCTGCTGCTAAGGCTAAGACCAAGGCCGACGCCAAGCCCGTTCCGGCCCTGACCGGCCGCCAGCCGGGCGAGCGCCCGCTGGCTTCCCCCGCCGTGCGCAACCGCGCGCGCGATCTGGGGATCGACCTGGTCTTCGTGCCGGGCAGCGGGCCCGCAGGCCGCATCGAACACGCCGACCTGGACGCCTTCGTCGCGCGCGGCGGCACGTTCGCCCCGGCCACGGCCTCGGGCGGCTCGCTCTACGCCAGAGCCGAGGGAACCAACGAAGTCCGCATCATCGGCCTTCGCCGCAAGATCGCGGAGAAGATGGCCGAGAGCGTCCGCCGCATCCCCCACATCACCTATGTCGAGGACATCGACATGACGGCGGTGGAAGAGCTGCGCGCCCACCTAAACGCCCAGAACAAGGGCACGGGGAAGGCCAAGCTGAACGTCCTGCCCTTCGTCGCCCGCGCCATCGTCGTGGCCCTGAAGGACCAGCCGAACATCAACGCCACCTATGACGACGAAGCGGGCGTGCTGACCCAGCACAACGCCGTTCATCTGGGCATCGCCGCCCAGACGCCGAACGGCCTGATGGTCCCGGTCGTCCGCCACGCCGAGGCGCGCGACGCCTACGACACGGCCGAGGAGATCGCCCGCGTCTCGGGCGCCGCCAAGGACGGCAGCGCCAAGCGCGAGGAGCTTTCCGGCTCGACCATCACCATCACCTCACTGGGCACGCTCGGCGGCGTGGTGCACACGCCCATCATCAACCACCCCGAAGTCGCCATCGTCGGTCCGAACAAGATCGAGGAGCGCGTCGTGGTGAGAGGCGGCCAGATGGTCGTGCGCAAGATGATGAACCTGTCCTCCAGCTTCGATCACCGCATCGTCGACGGCCACGACGCGGCGGTCTTCGTGCAGAAGATCAAAAACCTGCTGGAGAACCCGGCCACGCTCTGGATGAGCTAAGAACCCAGCCTCTTCCTTCCGCTCATCCCCGCGGAGGCGGGGACCCAGGCTTTAGCTTCGGACCCCGCCCTTGGCCTTTTTCACCTACATCATGGCCAGCCGACGGAATGGGACGCTCTACATGGGCTCGACGGACGACATCGGTCTGCGCGCCTGGCAGCACAAGGAAGGGGCGGGCTCCAAGTTCACCGCCCGCCATGCGGTCGAAAGACTGGTCTGGTTCGAGGCCCACGAAACCCGCGAGGCGGCGTTTCAACGGGAACGGCAGATCAAGAAATGGAACCGTCAGTGGAAGCTGCGGCTGATTGAAGACATGAACCCCGGCTGGCGCGATCTCACCGAGACGTTGGGCGCCTAGCCGAAAACTGGGTCCCCGCCTCCGCGGGGATGAGCGGAGAGTGTGATGCAGACCCTGAAAACCAAAGTCCTGATCATCGGCGCCGGGACCGGCGGCTATGTGGCGGGGATTCGTTGCGGCCAGCTGGGGCTGGAGACCGTGCTGGTGGACGCATCCCCCGGTCTCGGCGGCACCTGCCTGAACGTCGGCTGCATCCCGTCCAAGGCCATCATCCACGCAGCGGGCAAGTTCGAGACGGTGGCCAAGGCGGCCGGCGACGGCACGCTGGGCATCACCGCCTCGATTCCGGCCATCGACCTGTCCAAGACGGTCGAGTGGAAGGACGGCGTGGTCAAGAAGCTGAACGCCGGCGTCGCCGCCCTGCTGAAGAAGGCCAAGGTCAAGGTCATCAAGGGCTGGGCCGACTTCTCGGACGCCAAGACCTGCACGGTGAAGACCGACGACGGCGACATCCGCATCACCGCCGAACACGTCATCCTGGCCACGGGGTCCGAGCCGGTCGAGCTGCCCTTCCTGCCCTTCGGCGGCGACGTGATCTCGTCCACCGAGGCCCTGAGCCTGCCGGAAGTGCCGAAGAAGCTGGTCGTCGTCGGCGGCGGCTACATCGGCCTGGAGCTGGGCATCGCCTTCCGCAAGCTGGGCGCCGAAGTGGCCATCGTCGAAATGGCCGAGCGCATCCTGCCGCTCTACGACAAGGCCCTGACCGACCCGGTCGCCAAATGGCTGGAGAAGCACGGCGTCCAGCTGCTGCTCGGCGCCCGCGCGGGCGGTTTCGGGGACGGCAAGCTGAACGTCACCGACAAGGACGGCAATCCGATGCAGCTGGACGCCGACAAGGTGCTGGTCACCGTCGGCCGCCGCGCGCGGACGAAGGGCTGGGGCCTGGAGAACATGGGCGTGGCCATGAACGGCCCGTTCGTGAAGATCGACGAGCGCTGCGCCACCAGCATGAAGAACGTCTGGGCCATCGGCGACCTGACCGGCGAGCCCATGCTGGCGCACAAGGGCTCGGCGCAAGGCGAAGTCGTGGCCGAGATCATCGCCGGTAAGACCCGCGTGTTCGATCCGACCACCATCGCCGCCGTCTGCTTCACCGAGCCGGAGATCGTCTCGGCGGGCCTCGGCCCCGACGACGTCAAGGGCCGCGACGACGTGATCCAGGCGGTCTTCCCCTTCGCCGCCATCGGCCGCGCCCTGGCCATCGAGGCGGGCGAGGACGGCGGCTTCGTCCGCGTCATCGCCTCCAAGTCGGATCACCGCCTGCTGGGCGTTCAGGCCGTCGGCCAGCACGTGTCGGAGTTGTCCAACAGCTTCGCCCAGATGCTGGAGATGGGCGCGGTGCTGGAGGACGTGGCCGGAACCATCCACGTCCACCCGACCCTGGGCGAAGCCTTCCACGAGGCGTCCCTGCGCGCGCTGGGCCACGCCATACATATCTGAGGGCGCTATGCTCGGGTCGCGGACCCTCGCGACTTGAGCGCAGTCGAACAGGCCGCGGTCGTCGGCCCTTCGGGACCTCCCGACCCGACGCGGCCTGAGCCCTTCTCCCCTTGTGGGAGAAGGTGGCCCGTCAGGGCCGGATGAGGGGTCTCTCTGAAGCTGGATGAAGGCCGGGGATTTGAGGTCGCGCACCCCTCATCCGACCTCGCTCCGCTCGCCCACCTTCTCCCGCAAGGGGAGAAGGAACAGCTTTACCCGCCTCGGGGTGACCGGGCGGCGGAAGGGCTGGGCGGGGCGCCGGGGCTTCGCCCGGAGAGAATTGAGCAATACCGTTTCGACGAAGGCCGACGCCCCGCGCGAAGAGTTGGACATGAGCTCGGGGCAGGCGCCGTTGTTCGCGGCTACCCCCGGCGCCCATGACGGGCAGGCCGCGCGACGACGCGGTCCTGGAACGGTCCGAGTAACCCCCTCGACCCTGGCCGGAGCCTCTCTGGCGGACGGGTCGAACGCCCCGTCGCTAGGCCCCGTCGGCTCCGCGTCCTGATGTCTGCGGCCTGTCGCGCTTGCGCGCGGCGTGAGGCCGCGGAACGGCGTTGGAGGCGTTCGCCTCGTTCCGCCGCCCGCAGGACATCCTGAACCGCCCGCCCGAACCGTCGCCGCCTTCCGCTGGGGTTCCCCTTGCCCGGCGCGCGCGATGGGAGGCCGACGGTCCGACACGGACCCCGTTCTCTCCGCTCCCGCCGCCGCTTCGGTTCGCCGGCCGAGCGAGCCCTCCCCTGCGACGGGACGAGAGGCAGGATGCGGCAGGCGGGAGCTGGGGCGGGGAGATGAGGACGAGCGGGGCGCGGAGGCGGGAAATATCAGGCGCTGCGAAGCCTTGATGTGAAGGCGCGCGCCTTATCCTTCTCCCCTTGCGGGTGGAGGAAGCTCGCACTGCGAGCTGACGACGGGCGGCCGAGCGGAGCGAGGTCGGATGAGGGGTGGCGGGACGTTCGAAGCGGAGCCTCTCGTCAGACGGCGGAGGGACCCCTCATCCGAGCTCTTCGGGCCCACCTTCTCCCA
>DGIZ01000061.1:11847-12072 GCA_002386585.1 Brevundimonas sp. UBA4609
GCCCACCTTCTCCCACAAGGGCAGAAGGAATAGACAGGCCCGCTTGCCCACGGCCGACGAAAGACCGACCCTTTGCGCAAACGGGAGGCTTCGATGAGCGCGCAGACCCATTACCTGGCCGTCTTCACCAGCGACAAGACCGGCCCCAAATGGCGGGCCTGGCGCGCCATGAGCGAGGCCGAGCAGGCCGAGACGGCCCGCCTCGGCGTCGCCGCCGTCGCCGAA
>DGIZ01000170.1 GCA_002386585.1 Brevundimonas sp. UBA4609
GGTCCAGCACCTCGGCCAGCTTGATCGCATCCTCCAGCGCCAGCTTCGTGCCCGAGCCGATCGAGAAGTGCGCCGTGTGCGCGGCGTCGCCGAGCAGCACCACATTGTCGAAGGACCACTGGCCGCACAGCACCCGGCGGAAGTTGATCCAGGACGCCGAGCCGCGCAGGTGCGCCGAATTGCTCAACAGCGGCTTGCCGTCCAGGTGACGCGCGAAGATCCGTTCGCACGCCGCCAGCGTCTCTTCCTGGCTCATGTCCTCGAAGCCCAATCCCGTCCAGGTCTCAGGCGAGCATTCGACGATGAAGGTCGAATGGGTTTCGTCGAATCGATAGGCGTGAGCCCAGATCCAGCCCTCCGGCGTCTTTTCGAAGATGAAGGCGAAGGCGTCGAACAGCTTCTGCGTGCCCAGCCAGGTGAACCTGTTCCGGCGCGTCTGGATGTCGATGTCGAAGCGGTCGGCGTAGCGGGTGCGGATGCGGCTGTTGACGCCGTCGGCGGCGACGATCAGATCGAACTCGGCGTAAGGCTCCAGACCGTCGCCGAATTCGGTCTCGAAATGCATGACCACGTCCAGCTCGGCCGCCCGAGCCTGCAGAATCTGCAATAGCCGCTTGCGGCCGATGCCGATGAAGCCGTGGCCGGAAGACACCTCCGTCCGGCCATCGAGCGTCACTGCAATATCGTCCCAGTGCGCAAAGCTGTCCCGGATCCGATCCGCGCTGACCGGGTCGTTCGCCGTCAGATTGGTGAGCGTCTGGTCCGAAAAGACAACGCCCCAGCCAAAGGTGTCCCCGCTCCGGTTGCGCTCGAAAACATGGATGTCGTGCCCCGGATTCCGAAGCTTCATCGAGATGGCGAAATAGATGCCGGCGGGGCCGCCGCCGAGACAAGCAACACGCATGGAACGCCTCCTATTACTTTAGGTCTAAAATAAATAGGGACGACACGCAAGCGCTTCATCGCCGTTGCCGAAACGACGCTCAGAGGGCGATCAGATCGCGAAAGCGTTTAGTCCGTCATGACTTCCAGGTTGGCGTTCAATCGCCCCAGCAGCGCCAGCAATCGCTCGGAATCCCGCTCGGAGAATCCCGCCAGCGCCTGACGATATACTGGCGCCATCAGGACCCGAGCCCGGGCCAATCGCTCGCGCCCCGCCTCCGTCAGGCCGACGTCGATCACCCGAGCGTCCACCGCGCTGGGACTGCGCGTCACCAGGCCGGCGTTGGTCATGCGCTCCACGATCCGCATCATCGTCGAGAGATTGACCACCCCGGCGCGCGAAATCTGGCCGATGGACCGTGGGGCGCGTTCGCCAAGGATCATCAGCACCCGCCATGTCGGGATGTCGATGTCGATCTTCCGCAACTCGCGCTCGATGATCAGGTTGTACCGGCTCAGCACCCTGTTCACCTGATAGAAGGGATAGCGCTCGAGACGGAACTCCTCTGAACCGGGATCCCCCGTCCGGCGCAATTGCCCAGCCACGGCGCCATCCTCCTTGCGCAGAGCCGACGCAGGATCAGCGTCGGCGCTCAAGAAATTAGTTGCAGATGCAAGTTTCTTCGGCAAGGCTTAGTCCTGAGGGAAAAGAGAAGGGGAGGACGAATGTCCGTATCTGCACAAGCTCTGTCGCAAATCGCGACAGGCATCGCCAGCGGTGATGTGAAGGTCGTCGACCTGACGCAAACGCTTTCGGAAGACACGCCGACGCTGGTGTTGCCGCCGCCGTTCGGCCAGTGCGCGCCGTTCAGCCGCGAGGAAATATCCCGCTACGACGAGCGCGGCGTCGCCTGGTACTGGAGCAATTTCACCGTCGGCGAGCACACGGGCACCCACTTCGACGCGCCCGCCCACTGGATCACGGGCAAGGACCGGCCAGCCGGCACCGTGGACGTGGTGCCGGCATCGGACCTGATCGCGCCTGCCGTCGTCATCGACTGCTCAGCCGAGGCCGCCGCCGATCCCGACTTCCTGCTTGAACCTTCGCATATCGAGGCGTGGGAGGCTGTTCACGGCCGCATCCCGCCGCGCAGTTGGGTCCTGTTCCGCACGGACTGGTCCAAGCGTGACCCGGAGGCCTATGTGAACCGCCGCGAAGACGGCGCCCACACCCCCGGACCGTCGGTCGCGGCTGTCCGCCTTCTGGTCGAAGAGCGCGACGCTCTGGGATTCGGCGTCGAAACCATCGGCACGGACGCCGGTCAGGCGCACCTGCTGGAGCCGCCCTACCCCGCCCACGCCCTGTTCCACGGCGCCGGCCGCTATGGTCTGCAATGTCTGCAGAACCTGGACGCCCTGCCGCCGACGGGCGCCGTGGTGATCGCGCCGCCGCTGAAGATCCGTGATGGATCGGGCAGCCCGCTGCGCGTTCTGGCTCTGGTCGCGGGCTGATCCAGGATGGCCGAGCGTTCGTTCAAGTCGGAAGTCCGCAAGCTCACCGCGGCGGAAGGCGATGTCTTTCACGGCGAGGGCATCCTCGCCGTGACCAAGGCGCTGCTGCAATCCGGGGTCGCCTATGTCGGCGGTTATCAGGGCTCGCCCATCAGCCACCTGATGGACGTCTTCGCCGATGCCAACGACCTGCTTGAAAGCCTGGACGTTCATTTCGAGGCCAGCGCCTCGGAAGCCACGGCGGCGGCCATGCTGGCCGCCTCCGTCAACTATCCGCTGCGCGGCGCTGTGGCCTGGAAGTCGGTCGTGGGCACGAATGTGGCCTCCGACGCCCTGTCCAACGTCGCCTCTGGCGGGGTGACGGGCGGCGCCATGATCATCGTCGGCGAGGACTACGGCGAAGGCTCCTCCATCATGCAGGAGCGCACCCACGCCTTCGCCATGAAGTCGCAGATGTGGCTGCTCGACCCGCGCCCCAACCTGACCAGCATCGTCGACATGGTCGAAAAGGGCTTCGAGCTTTCCGAGGCCTCGCACACGCCCGTCATGCTGGAGCTGCGCGTGCGCTCCTGCCACATGACGGGAAGCTTCGTCGCCCGCGACAATCGCCGCCCGCCCCTGACCGTGGCCCAGGCGGCCGCCGCGCCCGTGCGCGATGTGGAGCGGATCGTCCTGCCGCCCGCCAACTTCCTGCATGAGGTCGAGAAGGTCGAGAAGCGCTGGCCCGCAGGCATCGCCTTCGTGCGCGACAACAAACTCAACGAGACCTTCGGCCCGGACGAGGGCGAGATCGGCCTGATCGTTCAGGGCGGCCTTTACAACAACCTGAACCGGGCGATGGAGTTGCTAGGCCTGGCCGACGCCTTCGGCGACAGCGCCCTGCCGATCTACTGCCTCAACGTCACCTATCCGCTGATCCCCGAAGAGGTGACGGACTTCTGTCGCGGCAAGAAGGCGGTCCTGATCATCGAGGAGGGTCAGCCCGAGTTCATCGAGCATGAGCTGAACACCCTGATCCGGCGCGCAGGCCTTGAGACCCGCATCGTCGGCAAGGGTCCGCTGCCGCGCGCCGGCGAATACGCCGCCCACATCATCCAGAAGGGGCTGAAGAGCTTCCTTGAGGAATGGAGCCCCGGCTGCCTGCCGACGGCCGCGCCCGCCTCGAAGGCTGCGCCGCCCGCCGCTGTGGTCAGCCTGGCCGCCGAGGTTCCCGCACGCCCCGCCGGTTTCTGCACCGGCTGCCCGGAACGCCCGATCTTCACCGCCATGAAGATGGTCGAGCGCGAACTGGGCCCGTCGCACGTGTCGGCGGACATCGGCTGCCACCTGTTCTCCATCCTGCCGCCCTTCAACATCGGCAATACGACGATGGGCTACGGCCTGGGCGCCGCCGGGGCTTCGGCCTTCAAGCCGAAGGACAAGCGTGCGATCGCCATCATGGGCGATGGAGGCTTCTGGCATAACGGCCTGACCTCAGGCGTCGGCAACGCCGTGTTCAACAAGAACGACACCGTCACCCTGGTCGTCGACAACGGCTATTCGGCCGCGACCGGCGGCCAGGACGTGCTGTCCTCGCGCGCCGACAACAGCGCGCGCAGCACCCGCAACCCGATCGAGAAGGCGGCGCGCGGCGTCGGCGTGGAATGGGTGCGCTCCATCGACCGCACCTATGACCTGAAACGCATGAAAAGCGCGCTGAAGGAGGCGCTGACCAGCCCTGAGAAGGGCCCGAAGGTCATCATCGCCCAGTCCGAATGCATGCTGAACAAGCAGCGCCGCGAGAAGCCCCTGCTGCGCAAGGCCGCCCAGGCGGGACGGCGCGTCTCTCAGGACCGCTTCGGCGTGGATCCCGACACCTGCACCGGCGACCACAGCTGCATCCGGCTGTCCGGCTGTCCGTCCCTGTCGATCAAGCCCAATCCCGATCCGCTGCGGCGCGATCCGGTGGCCCATGTCGACAACTCCTGCGTCGGCTGCGGGTTGTGCGGGGAAGTCAGCCACGCCGCCATTCTGTGCCCCAGCTTCTATCGGGCGCGGGTGGTGACCAACCCTGGACGCTGGGAGCGCTTGGTCAACGGACTGCGCCAACGGATCATCACGACCCTCCAGCGCGGCGCCGAGCGCCGCCTGGCGGCACGAGCTTTCTAAGAACCATGACACAGCAAAGAGATCGTCTCTGCATCGCCATTCTGGCGCTCGGAGGACAGGGCGGCGGCGTGCTGGCCGACTGGATTCAGAGCGTCGCCCGCAGCCAGGGCCAACTGGCTCAGGGTACCTCCGTCCCCGGCGTGGCCCAGCGCACAGGCTCAACCGTCTACTATGTCGAACTGGCGCCCCTACCGGCCGACGGTCGCGCGCCTGTCCTGGCGCAGATGCCGACGCCCGGCGACGTCGATGTCGTCATCGCCTCGGAGTTGATGGAGGTCGGTCGCGCGATGGTGCGCGGCTTCGTCAGCACCGAACGCACGACGCTGATCGGCTCGACCCATCGCATCTACGCCATCTCCGAGAAGTCGGCGATGGGCGACGGACGCGCCGACAGCAGCAAGATTCTCGAGGCTGCCGCCAAGCGGGCGCGCCGCTTCGTCGGCTTCGACATGGACGCCGCCTCCGCTCGGTCCGGCAGCGTCATCAGCTCGATCATGTTCGGCGCCCTGGCCGGCAGCGGCGCCCTGCCCTTCCCGCGCGAAGCCTTCGAAGACGCGATCCGCGCCAGCGGCGTCGCGGTCGACAGCAACCTGAAGGGCTTTGCCGAGGGGTTCGACGCCGCCCGCCAGCCCGTTGCGGCGCCTGAAGAACCTACAGCGCCGACGCCCGCGCCGACCACGCCCTTCGGCCAGGCGCTGGCGGCTAGGATTCGCGCCCGGCTGCCCACCGCCGCGCACAGGAACGCTCTGCTCGGGGTTCAGCGCCTGATGGACTATCAGGACCGGGCCTACGCCGCGCTCTATCTCGAACGGCTGGAGTGGATCGCGGCGCTGGACCAGCCCCCGCACGCCCTGACCACAGAGACGGCCGCCGCCCTGGCGCTCTGGATGGCCTACGACGACACCATCCGGGTGGCGGACTTGAAGACCCGCGCGTCCCGCGCCGCCCGCGTCAGGGGTGAAGTACGCGTCAAGAACGACCAGCTCCTTAGCGTCACCGAGTTCATGCACCCGCGCCTGCGCGAGATCTGCGAGACCTTACCCGCCCCTATCGGGCGGCGCCTCCTGCACAGCGCCGCCGCCGAGAGCCTCCTAGGCCGCTTCTTCACAAAGGGCCGCCATGTGGAGACGACGCGGCTGCGCTGGTTCCTGATGCTGAGTCTGCTGGCCGCCCTGCGTCCATGGCGCCGCAGTTCCCTGCGCTACCAGGAGGAACAGCAGCGCGTTGAGGAATGGCTCGCGCAAATTCAGGCCGTGACTCCGTCGCAACCAGACGTCGCACTCGAAATCGCGCGATGCCAGAACCTGATCAAGGGCTATGGCGAGACCTTCGATCGCGGCCTGTCGAGTTACGCCAAGATACTAGCCTTCGTGCGCTTGGGAGGAGCGAGTGCTGACGATATCGCCGCGCTTCGCAGGGCCGCCCTTGCTGACGAACAGGGAACAGCGCTGACGACCGAACTCCATCGGCTCGGCGCAGCCGTCTGAGGTGCTGACAGAACGGCCCTCCCTCTCCGCTTTAGGCTGCCTGCGTCCCCATTTGAGGGCGCCAAGGGAAAATTCTCGAAATTTATTCGTTAGATACCTTGCAAACTTAATATCTATGTAGAAGAAAAATCTGCGAGCAACGTTCAATCGGGAAGCAGGCCTCGCCGTTTGAATGATGCATTCAACTCAGCGGACAGCGCCTCACGGCCTTTTTCGTCCCAGTGCAGCGAAGCGGGTGTGTTTTGAAAAAGGCTGACCCGCCACCCATCGCCATCCTTGTTGGCTACCATGGTCTGACGGGCATTGGCCGCTGGGTTGATCTCTTCGGCGCCGGGCGGAACCATGCCGACATCGGCGAGAAGAATGCCGGCGCTCCCAATTCGTCGCGTCGTCCGAATGATGGCGACGAAGGCGGCGGTGGGATGATCAGCAAAGATAGGTGAAAGATGTTCCTGGATCGCCTCTCGGCTATCTGCAAGAGAGCCGTCGAAGCCGATCAATATCCCATCAATCGAGAAGCATTCAGCCATGCCATTTGCATCACGGTCATTCCAGCCTTGCTGGAGTCGAAGATAAAGCGAGCGAAGTGCGGTTGAATTCGACAATCCAGCTTCTCCTGTCTTGTTGTGTTGTAAAGCGTAGACATAGCTCCCTCGCCCGCCGGACGTCGACCTGCCAGATGAGCCGCATAACAACCTTTCGCGGGCGCGATGCGACCGTTGCGCCGGAAGCGACGTTATGGCTCCGTAGCCGTACAGCTTGGATCAGGCGTCGACATGATGCTGAGGGGCCGAAGATGACGAAGACAGCGCCGCGCATAGGGTCGGAGACCCTCGCCGCTCGTCTCGCTGCGCCGGTCATGCTCCCCGTGTTGTTGGCGGCCTGCATGGCTGGCCCGAACTACCGCCCCCCCACCACCATGGCGACGCCTGCGGCCTTCTCGCACGGCGAGCCTCCCGGCCAGCCCGCCCCTGCCTGGTGGCGGACGTTCCACGATCCCATGCTGGATCGCCTGGTCGACGAGGCGCGGGCCGCCAACCTGGATTTGCGTCAGGCGGCGCTGCGGGTCGAGGAAGCCCGACACCAGGCAGCAGCGCCGACAGAGCCGCCCCGACCACGGTCGAGGCCATCAGCGCCCGTTTCGATAATTTATTCACGATCCAGTCCCTCCCGACATGGGCGCAAGGGATTCCCCGATCCCTCATTTATGTGAAACTTAGGCTGGGTCGGGTGGTTTGTTGTTTCGTTTTGTCGGAAGCCGGCGCCGCTGACCGAATGATAATGCCGCCGTGTCTCGAAACTGCGATTAAATAATGTGTTTACGCTCCTCGCATAGGCGCGCCATGCGAGGAATGACTTCGGCAGGAAGTCGTCCTGGCAGGATCACGACCCCCTCTTCTGCGCAAAGATCCTGTCGGACCGCGATCCTTCAGCCGGCGAAGCTGAAGGAATGACAGCGTCAAACCAAGATGGAATGCCCTGGCACTACCCCAAGGCATAGATTCTCACAGTGTCTTCGCTCAATATTCCATTCGCAGACCCAGGGAG
>DGIZ01000173.1 GCA_002386585.1 Brevundimonas sp. UBA4609
CGCGCGCCCGACACCCGCGCGGCCCTGGGGGCCGAACCGCAGGCGGCTCAGGCCCTGCGACCCCTGATGCAGGCGGTCGGCCTGGCGGCCTGATCGCTCGTCCGCGTCAGTCGAAGATGTCGAAGATATCCAGCCGCTTCTTCTTCTTGCGATGATGATAGTCATCGTCGCGGCGGCGGTCGTGGTCATAGCGGTCGTCGCGATGACGCGGCGGTTCGCGATAGGTCGGCTGGCTTCCCCAGGGCTGCTGGGGCGGTTGCTGCGGCGGGGCGTAGGCGGGCGCGGCAGGCGGGGCGGCGCGGCCTTCATCGGCGGCGGCGGCCATCAGCTTTTCCAGCTCGCCGCGATCCAGCCAGACGCCGCGGCAGGTCGGGCACATGTCGAACTGGACGCCGTGGCGGTCCAGCGTCTGCATGGGCGCATTGTCGTTCGGGCACATCAGCAGGGGCATCTTCATCCTCTTTCGTCGTTGAAGCGGTCCGACATCACGCCGCCTAAGCGCCGCCAGAGGGGCCCGTCCCGCTAGAGGAAAAGACGTAGGGAGCGCCCGCCCGCGCGACAACGCGCCGCGTCGCCGCAGGCTCTGTTTTCACGCCGTCAGCAGTGCTGGCCCGCCGCCCAGCCCGACGACCAGGCCCACTGGAAGTTGTAGCCGCCCAGCCAGCCGGTGACGTCCGCGACCTCGCCGATGAAGAACAGGCCGGGGACGGTCTTCGCCTCCATCGTCTGCTGATCCAGGGCGGCGGTGTCGACCCCGCCCAGCGTCACCTCGGCGGTGCGATAACCCTCCGAGCCGACCGGCTTGACCGTCCAGGCGTTGACCGCCTCGGCCAGGGCGCGCAGCTTCTTGTCGCCGACCTCGGCCAGCTTGCCCGACAGGTTCTCGCGCGCACACAGGGCCTCGGCCAGACGGCGCGGCACGACGTGGCCGACGGCCGTGTGGACCGCCTGCTTTCCGTTCTCGGTCTTGGCGGCCAGAATTTCGGCGGCGGCGTCGCGGTCGGGGGCCAGATCGACGGTGATCGCCTCGCCCTCGCGCCAGTAGGAGCTGATCTGCAGGATCGAAGGGCCGGAGAGGCCGCGATGGGTGAACAGCAGCCCCTCGCGGAAGACGGTTTCCCTGGCCGGGCGGCTCGCGCTCGCATCCTTGGGCGCTTTGTGCCGCACCACGGCGTCGACTGACACGCCCGCCAGAGGCTTGAGCTGCTCCAGCAGCCCCGGCTCGAACGTCAGGGGCACGAGGGCTGGCCGAGTGTCGGTGACGCGCAGGCCGAAGCGCCGCGCCACCTCATAGCCCCAGCCGGTGGCGCCCATCTTGGGAATGGACTTGCCGCCGCTCGCCACGACCAGAGACGCCGCCGTCACCTGCGATCCGTCGTCCAGATCGATCTGATATCGCTCGCCCGCGCGCTCCACCGCCTTGACGGCCACGCCCAGCGACAGGCTGACGCCCGCCGCCTTCATCTCATCCGTCAGCATACGGATGATCTGCTTGGCGCTGTCGTCGCAGAACAACTGGCCCAGCGTTTTCTCGTGCCAGGCGACGCCATGGCGATCGACCATCTTGATGAAGTCGTGCTGGGTGAAGCGGCGCAGGGCCGACAGGGCGAAGCGCGGATTCTCGCCCAGGAAGTTGGCGCCGCTCGTCCCCAGATTGGTGAAGTTGCAGCGCCCGCCGCCCGAGATGCGGATCTTCTCGCCGGGCGCGCGGGCGTGGTCGATCACGCGCACGCGGCGGCCGCGCTTGCCCGCCTCGATGGCGCACATCATGCCGGCTGCGCCGGCGCCGACGATCAGGACGTCGATGTCTGAAGACTTCATCGCCCCGCCCTAGCAGGAGGCGGGGCGTGAAGCGATGCCCTACAGGCCCAGCATGGCCCGATAGGTCGGATGCACCTCATCGGCGTATTCCGGGTGCTTCTTCAGATAGCCGGAGAAGAAGGGGCAGGTCGGCAGGATCAGCAGATCCTTCGCCTTCAGATCGGCCAGGACGTGCTTGGCCATGCGGCTGGCGATCCCGCGCCCTTCCAGCGGGACCGGCACGATGGTCTCGGTGATCAGCCGGCCGCCCGCGACGGGGTTGTAGATGACCACGGCGGTCTCGCCGTCGACCGTCAACTCGTAGCGCTTGGCCTCTTCGTTGTCGCGGATTTCGGGGTCCAGGCTCATGTCGTCATCCTTGGTTGGAGTTAGTGCGCGTCGTCCCAGTTGCCGGCGGCCTTGGCTTCGACGTCCAGCGGAACGCTCAGGGCCACGGCCGGTTCGGCGGCGGTTTCCATCACGCGGCGGATCACGGCGACGGCGCGTTCGGCCTCGGCCTCGGGGGCTTCGAACACCAGTTCGTCGTGGACCTGCAGCAGCATCCGGGTCTGGAGACCGGCCTCGGCCAGGGCGCCGGGCATGCGGATCATGGCGCGGCGGATGATGTCGGCGGCGGCGCCCTGGATCGGGGCGTTGATGGCCGCGCGCTCGCCGAACTGGCGCTCGGCGCCGGACTTGGAGTGGATGGCCGGGATGTGGATGCGCCGCCCGAAGACGGTGGTGACGAAGCCCTGCTCCTTCACCAGCGCCTTGGTCCTGTCCATGTAGTCGCGGATGCCGGGGAAGCGCTCGAAATAGGTCTTGATGTAGGCCCCGGCCTCGCCCTGTTCGATGCCCAGCTGGGCGGCCAGGCCGAAGGCGCTGATGCCGTAGATGATGCCGAAGTTGATGGCCTTGGCCCGGCGGCGCGTCTCGCTGGGCATGCCCTCGACCGGGACGCCGAACATCTCGGATGCGGTCGCCGCGTGGATGTCCAGACCGCTCTTGAAGGCGCGCTTCAGCTCGGGGATGTCGCCGATGTGGGCCAGCAGGCGCAGCTCGATCTGGCTGTAGTCGGCGCTGATCAGCACATGGCCCGGCGAGGCGATGAAGGCCTGACGGATCTGGCGGCCGGTCTCGGTGCGGATCGGGATGTTTTGCAGGTTGGGGTCGGATGAGGCCAGACGCCCCGTCGTCGCCGCCGCCAGCTGATAGGAGGTGTGGACCCGGTTCGTCTGCGGGTCCATCGCCGCCACCAGGGCGTCGGTATAGGTGCCCTTCAGCTTGGACAGTTGGCGCCAGTCCAGGATGGTGCGGGGCAGGGGATGATTCTGGGCCAGGTCCTCCAGCACGCTGGCGTCGGTGCCCCACTGGCCGCTGGCGGTCTTCTTGCCGCCGGGCAGGTTCATCTCGCCGAACAGGATTTCACCGATCTGGCGCGGGCTGCCGACGTTGAAGGGGCGGCCGGCCAGCTTGTGCGCCTCTTCCTCCAGCTCGGCCATGCGCTGGCCGAAGGTCGAGGACAGGGAGCGCAGTCGGTCCGGATCGACCCGCACCCCGGCCCGCTCCATGTCGGCCAGGACGGCGGGCATGCCGCGCTCCAGCGTCTCATAGACATTCGACAGGCTCTCGGCCGCCAGACGCGGCTTCAGCAGGCGATGCAGGCGCAGGGTCACGTCCGCATCCTCGGCGGCGTAGCAGACGGCTGATTTCAGCTCGACGTGCTTGAAGCTCTTCTGGCTCTTGCCGGTCCCCGCCACGCTCTTGAAGGTCATCGGTTCGTGGCCGAGGTGCAGGCGCGCCAGTTCGTCCATGCCGTGGCCGTGCAGACCGCCTTCCAGCACGTAGGAGATCAGCATCACATCGTCGATCGGGGCGACGCGCACGCCGCGCCGGGCCATGACGGCGAGGTCGTATTTGATGTTCTGGCCGACCTTCAGCACCGAGGGGTCTTCCAGCAGCTCCTTCAGCCGGGCCAAGGCCGTCGGCTTGTCGATCTGCTGCAGGGGCGGACGGGCGTCGCCGCCGTCGCCGAAGTCCAGGCCGCCGTCGCCGGTCGGTTCATGCTCATGCGTCAGGGGGATGTAGCACGCCTCGTTCGGCCCGACCGCCAGCGATACGCCGCACAGCCCGGCGTGGGTCGAGGACAGGGCGTCGGTCTCGGTGTCGAAGCCGACCACGCCCGCCGCCCTGGCCCGCGCGATCCAGCGGTCGAGGTCTTCCAGCGTCTGCACGCATTCATAGCGGTCGAGGTCGATCGCTTGGGTCTCGGCGGGGGCGGCGACCTCGGTCTGGCCGTAGCGCGGCGTGGCGACGGGCGCGCTGAGCGGGCGGGCGAAGGCCGAGCCTTCCTTCTGCGGCGCCTTGCCGTCGCCGACGCGGCGGGCCAGCGAACGGAACTCCATCGTCTCCAGGAAGGCCGACAGGGCCTCGGGATCCGGGTCGCGGATGATGAAGTCGTCGATCGGCTCGGGAATCGGCGCCTCGCAGTCCAGCGTCACCAGTTCGCGCGACAGGCGGATCTGGTCGGCGAAGTTGATCAGGGTCTCGCGGCGCTTGGGCTGTTTGATCTCGCCCGCGCGGGCCAGAAGCGTATCCAGGTCGCCGTACTCGCCGATCAGCTGGGCCGCCGTCTTGGGGCCGATGCCGGGGGCGCCGGGGACGTTGTCGACGCTGTCGCCGATCAGGGCCTGGACCTCGACCACCTTGTCGGGCGTGACGCCGAACTTCTCGAACACGGCCTCTTCTTCTAGGCGGCGGTCCTTCATCGGATCGTACATGACCACGCCGTCGCCGATCAGCTGCATCAGGTCCTTGTCGGAACTGACGATCACCGCCTCGCCGCCCGCATCGCGCGCCTTGCAGGCATAGGTGGCGATCAGGTCGTCGGCTTCGTATCCGGCCATTTCGACGCAGTGGACGCCGAAGGCCTTGGTTGCCTCGCGCACCAGGGGGAACTGCGGGACCAGGTCTTCGGGCGCCGGGGGACGATGGGCCTTGTACTGGTCGTAGAGGTCGTTGCGGAAGGTCTTCTCCGAATGGTCGAAGACGGCGACCAGGTGTGTCGGCCCGTCCTCGCCCTTCATGTCCTTCAGCAGCTTCCACAGCATGTTGCAGTAGCCCTGCACCGCCCCCACGGGCAGGCCGTCCGACTTGCGGGTCAGCGGCGGCAGGGCGTGATAGGCGCGGAAGATGTAGGCCGAGGCGTCGATCATCCACAGCCGCAAGGGCGGCCCGTCTTGCGTGAGGGAGCGGGCGGGGATTTCGGCGGTCGCGTCGGTCATGGCGCGAACATAGGGGGCGGCGACGCCCCCGTCATCCGGCCATGTGACGGATTACGGCTGCCAGCCGCCCGGCGTTTCGGGAATGACGTCCTCGCCTTCGTCCGAGACCTCGCCGCGGGTCTTCTTCACTTCGGCCCAGGCGGCGCGGAGCAGTTCGGTCACCCCCTCGCCCGAGACGCCGGACACCAGCATGGGGCGACGACCCGCGACGGCTTCCAGCGCCGCCGCCTTCTCCTCGCGGGCCTCGGGCGTCAGGGCGTCGATCTTGTTCAGCGCCAGGATCTCGGTCTTGTCGGCCAGACCCTCGCCATAGGCCTCCAGCTCGCCGCGGATGATGCGATAGGCCTCGACCACGTCGTCCTGCGTGCCGTCGATCAGGTGGATCAGGCTGGCCGACCGCTCGACGTGGCCCAGGAAGCGGGTGCCCAGGCCTGCGCCCTCGCTGGCGCCTTCGATCAGGCCGGGGATGTCGGCGATGACGAAGCGTTCCGACGGGCTCAGGTCCACCATGCCCAGGTTGGGCGTCAGGGTGGTGAAGGGATAGTCCGCCACCTTGGGCCGCGCCGCCGAAACGGCCGACAGGAAGGTCGACTTGCCGGCGTTGGGCAGGCCCGCCAGGCCGATGTCGGCGATCAGCTTCAGCCGCAGCCAGATCCAGCGCTCCTGGCCGTCCTGACCGGGGTTGGCGTGGCGCGGCGCCTGGTTGACCGGCCCCTTGAAGCGGGTGTTGCCCCAGCCGCCGTTGCCGCCGGACAGCAGCTTCACCTTCATGCCCGGCTCGTCCAGATCGACGAGCACCGTCTCCTTGTCCTCGTCCAGCACCTGGGTGCCGACGGGGACGCGCAGGACCACGTCCTCGCCCTTGGCGCCGTGCATCTGGCGGCCCTGGCCGTGGTGGCCGGTCTGGGCCTTGAAATGCTGCTGGTAGCGGAAGTCGATCAGGGTGTTCAGCCCATCGGCCGCCTCGACCCAGACGTCGCCGCCCTTGCCGCCGTCGCCGCCGTCGGGGCCGCCGTTGGGAATGAATTTTTCGCGACGGAACGAGACGGAGCCCGCGCCGCCGTTGCCGGAGCGAATATAGATCTTGGCCTGATCGAGGAACTTCATGGGCGCCTTATGGCCCAGAAGCGCGGCGAATTACAGGTGGGTGCGATTCAGCCCCTTGCCCGAGTATCGGCCCAGACGCCGAAGGGATCGCGCCAGTCCATGCCCAGGGCCTGGCCCACCGCCGGATGGGTGATTTCGCCCTTCAGCACGTTCAGCCCCTTGGCTAGGTGCGGGTCGGCGCGCAGGGCGTCCAGCCCCCGGTCGGCCAGGGCCAGTCCGAAGGGAAGGGTGGCGTTGTTCAGGGCCTCCGAACTGGTGCGCGGCACGGCGCCGGGCATGTTGCCGACGCAGTAGTGGATCACCTCGTCGACCACATAGGTCGGATCGTCGTGGGTGGTCGGACGCGAGGTTTCGAAACAACCGCCCTGGTCGATGGCCACGTCGATCAGGACGCTGCCCTTCTTCATCGACCCCAGCTGGTCGCGGCGCACCAGGGTCGGGGCCTCGGCCCCCGGCGTCAGGACGGCGCCGATGACCACATCGGCCTTGGGCAGTTCCTCCTCGATGGCGTGCAGGGAGGAATAGCGGGTGATGACCCGGCCGCCGGTCACTTCGTCGATCTGGCGCATGCGGGGGATGGAGCGTTCCAGCACCACCACCTCGGCGCCCAGGCCCATGGCCATGCGTGCGGCGTTCAGTCCCACGACGCCGCCGCCCAGCACCAGCACGCGCGCCGGCGCCACGCCCGGCACGCCGCAGAACAGCAGCCCCGAGCCGCCCTTGTGCTTGAGCAGGGTCTCGGCCGCCGAGAAGACGGCGATGCGCCCGGCCACCTCGGACATCGGCGCCAGCAGCGGCAGGCCGCCGTTTCGGTCCGTCACCGTCTCATAGGCCACAGCGGCGCAGCCGGAAGCCAGCAGGGCCTTGGTCTGCTCGGGGTCGGGGGCCAGGTGCAGATAGGTGAAGAGGATGTGGTCTTCGTTCAGTAGGGCGAACTCGGCCGGCTGCAGCTCCTTGACCTTCACGATCATGTCGCTGCCGGCGAAGACCGTCCGGGCGTCCGGCGCGATGCGGGCGCCCGCCTTGACGTAGTCGGCGTCGGTAAAGCCCGCGCCTAAACCCGCCCCGGTCTCGAGGACGACGGCGTGGCCATGGGCGACGTACTCGCGCACGGCGGCCGGTGTCAGGCCGACGCGATGTTCATTGGTCTTGATTTCTCGGGGGCAGCCGACGCGCATGTTATTTTCAAAGTCCTGACCCTGGCATAGGGCGCGGGGACGCTAAACAAGCGGCCAGGGTCGCGCCAGTGAAAAATAAAACCCCGCCAGGCGAAGCGCGCGGCGGGGTTTCGGGGCCTTGTTCCTTCCGTGAAGGATCAGTTCTTGGCGTCCTTGGCCGCGCCTTCGACGGCTTGTCCGGCGGCCTGGGTGTCTCTGCCGACGCCCTGGATGGTGTTACAGGCGGCGGTGGTCAGGGCGGCGGCGGCGACAGCCAGAATGATGAGTTTGCGCATAGGAAGCTCCTGAAGGTTTCGGGCTCGGCGCCCGTCCCGGAAACAACGCTACGCTTGAGGGGCGGTTCCGCTGAGACGGAAGGCGGCCACCTCGCGCACCTGGGCGCCGCCGTGCGCCTCCGGCGTGGCGAAGGTCAGTCTGGCGATCAGGCCTCCTTCGGGCGCCGGGACGATCTCGGCCTCGCCGCGCAGCTGTTTGGCGAAGGCGATCATCAGGGTGCGGCCGACCCCGGCCGCAGCGGCGTCGGCCACGCCGGGGCCGTCGTCCTGCACCTCCAGGACGCTGGTGTCGCCTCGGACGCGGAAGCGCACCTGAAGGTCGCCGCCGCGCCCGGCGAAGGCGTGCTTCTGGGCGTTGGAGACGGCCTCGACCACCCACAGGGCCAGGGGCGCCAGCTTGTCGGGGTCGATGACCAGGGGATCGGCTTCGATCGTCGTGGTCACCAGGGGGCCGCGCACCGCCTCGCCGGCGATCAACTGGCCGACCAGTTCGCGAAGGAAGGTCTCGGAGTCAGCCTCGCGGACATGCTCGCTCTGGTAGAGGATGCGATAGATCAGGGCCAGGGCGGCGATCCGCTGGCGCGTGTCCCCCAGGGCAGCGCGGGCGCTGGGGTCCGCCACGGCCCGCTGCTGCATCGACAGCAGGGAGGAGATGATCTGCAGGTTGTTCTTCACCCGGTGATGGATCTCGCGCATCAGCGCGTCCTTCTCGTCGAGGGCTTCCAGCAGAGCCTTGTCGCGCCGGGTGATGTTGTCGCCCAGGACGCCGAGGGTGCGGGCCAGGACGCGGATCTCGGCCGGGGCGTGCTCGGCCTGCACGGGGCGGACCGAGAAGCGGCCTCGCGCATAGATGGCGGCGACCCGCTCCAGATAGCCGAGCCAGCGCACGACGATCCGTTCCGACAGCAGCATCACGGCGGCGAAGGTCGCCAACCAGGCGCCCAGCGGCAGAAGCAGGGTGCCGAACGGATTCAGCCGCGCCCACGACAGCAGGCCGGGCGCGGGCGCGGACAGCAGGACGAAGACGTCGCGCCCCGACAACGGCGCGCCGGCATAGACGTGACGACGGCCGCGCGCGTCCTTCGCCTCGAACAGGGCGGTGTCGCCACGCTCGGCCTGGGCGGCCCAGGCGGCGATCGCCTGGGGATCATCGAGTTGGAAGGCCGCGGGGTCGGTCGCGGTCAGCACCCGGCCGGAAGTATCGATCACTGCGGCCTGGGCTCCGAGCGGCAAGGCGGGGTCGCGGATGTCCGGCTGCAGCGCCGACAACGGCAGGATGGCGGCCATCGCGCCCTGGAAGGCGCCCATGGGACGTTCGGAACGCACCCCTACCAGCAGGGCGTTCGGCTGGCCGGACGTCCATTCCATGGCCACGCTCTCGCCGCGTCGCAGCCGTTGATACCAGGCCCGTTCGCGCACCTGGGCCGCCGTGGGCGGGCGGGCGTCGCGCGAGGCGCAGACGGGCTCGCCCGTGGGGCTGAAGCGGGCCAGGGCGACGATGCTGTCCATCCGATCGACCAGGGCCGTCAGGCGCGGCTCACAGTAGAAGCCGACGCCCTCTGGAGCCAGAGCCTGCAAAAGCACCACGGTGCTGTCGATATTGTTCTTGGCGTGAGCGGCGCTGCGGTCGGCGGCCAGTTGCAGGTCGATGCGCTGTTCAGCCGCCTGGCGGCGAAAGCCGGCCTCGGTCTGGATCGCGGCCAGCAGCAGGATCGGCAGCAGGGCGATGGCCATGGCGACGCCGAGGCGGAACCGGATTCCCTGCACGCTGGGTCTTCCGAGCTTTCGCCCCAGAAGCCGGCCGACCCGCAGCACGACTAGCGCCGCCCGGAGCCGCTCAGCCTGTCGGCGTCGGCCAGGATGGAGCGCATCGCGTCCCCGGCGGACTTTCCGTCGCGGGTGTAGCCGCCGCGCTCCAGCGTGGCCTGCAGCGCCTTGCGGGCGCGGGACACCCGGCTCTTCACCGTGCCCACGGCGCACTGACAGATTTCGGCCGCCTCCTCATAGGCGAAGCCCCCGGCGCCGACGAGGATCAGCGCCTCCCTCTGCTCCTCGGGCAGGGTCTGAAGCGCCTGGCGCAATTCGTCCAGGGCGACGGGCGCCTCGGGATCGTCGACGGCGATCAGGGTGCGCTCGGCGGCTTCCTGGTCCAGCTGGGTCTGGCGCCAGGAGCGCCGCTTTTCCGAATAGAACTGGTTGCGCAGGATCATGAAGGTCCAGGCCTTCATGTTCGTGCCCATCTGATAGCTGGCGCGCGCGTCCCAGGCCTTCATCATGGCTTCCTGGGCCAGGTCGTCGGCCGAGGTCGGATCGCCGGTCAGTGTACGGGCGAAAGCGCGCAGATGGGGGATCAGGGTGACCAGTTCGGCCTTGAAGGCGCCGTCGTCGGCCGACGGGGGCCGGGATGGAGTGCTGGTCACTGTCCCTCCTTGGAGGACGACGCCTGATCCGCGCGTCTGAGAATCTCGAGGAACTCGTCGGGGACGGGCTCGTTCACGACCTCGTCGAACATGTGGCGCAGCTTCACGCCGATCGCCTGCTGACGCAGGCGAACCTCTTCAAGCCCTCGATCGCGCGACGGTGTCCCGTCGGGGTGAGCGGGGGTGTCCTTGGTGTTGATCATCGAGTTTACGGCTGCCGCCCAAGCCAGTTGAAACGCCTGTAGAAGCGGAAAACGCCGCCTCTCGCATACGGTTCCTAGCCTTCTGCGTTTTTATGCTCAAGCTGGCGAAGGAGCCGGGAACCGTGGCGCATTTGATACGTTGAGACCGCTGGTGCGCCGACATGTGCGCGGCGCTGAGATTGTCGGGGAAAGACCGTATGAGCCTTCTGGCTAGACTTGCGCCTCATCTGCCCTATGTTCGTCGTTACGCCCGCGCGTTGACCGGCGACCAGGCCACGGGCGACAACTATGTGCGCGTGGCCCTCGAGGCGCTCGCGGCGGGCGAGCGCCAGCTGCCCACGGACATGACGCCGCGTGTCGCTCTCTATCATGTGTTTCACGCCATCTGGTCGGCCACGGGGGCGCAGCTCGAGGACGGCGCGGCGGCCGAAGGCGACGACGCGGCCCACCGTCTGATGCGGATTTCGCCGCGCTCGCGTCAGGCCTTCCTGCTGACCGCCCTGGAGGGCTTCACCCCGTCCGAGGCCGCCCAGATCCTGGCCGTCGATCCGCGCACGGTCGAACGCCTGATCGCCGAAGCGCAGTCGGACATCGACGCCGAACTGGCGACCGACGTCCTGATCATCGAGGACGAAGCCATCATCTCGGCCGACATCGAAAGCCTGGTGAAGGAGCTGGGCCACCGCGTCACCGGCACCGCCACCACCCATGACGAGGCTGTGGACGCGGTGTCGCGTCACAAGCCGGGTCTGGTGCTGGCCGACATCCAGCTGGCTGATGGCTCGTCCGGCATCGACGCGGTCAAGGACATCCTCAAGCGCTTCGACGTGCCGGTCATCTTCATCACCGCCTTCCCCGAGCGGTTGCTGACCGGCGAACGCCCCGAGCCGACCTTCCTGATCACCAAGCCCTTCCAGCCGGAAACGGTGAAGGCGGCGATCAGCCAGGCGCTCTTCTTCCACCCTTCGCGCCAGAAGCAGGCCGCGTAAGGGCGACCTGACGAGACCGTTTCGAAGGGCCCCGAGCGCCGTCTCGGGGCCTTTTCCGTGTCTGGACCATGGAGCGAACATCCGGGGGTTCGCAGGCGATCGCATGTGAACCGATGTCGCTCTAGGTGGCGGGTTCGGCCAGCGCCGCAGCCGGAGCTTCGGCCGAAGCCTCGACCGGCGCGGGTTCGGAGGCGCCGTCTTGACGCGCGAAGCCGCTGTTGCTGACCGCCCACATGCCGATCAGCAGGACGGCGGCGGCTCCGGCCGAGAGCAGCAGGATCATCAGGATTCGCCGCCCGCCGCGGCCCTGGCGGACATACTGCGCCTCGACCGCATGGTGCGTATTCACGGCGTCGGCGGAATGGGAATG
Source organism: Brevundimonas sp. UBA4609 (assembly GCA_002386585.1). Classification (GTDB taxonomy): domain Bacteria; phylum Pseudomonadota; class Alphaproteobacteria; order Caulobacterales; family Caulobacteraceae; genus Brevundimonas; species Brevundimonas olei. The sequence continues at coordinate 11,627 of DGIZ01000173.1, forward strand.
CGGGTCTTGATGGGTCATCGGCTCGCCTCCTTGTCGCGGTTAGAAAACCTGTATGGCGAACGTCGCCGTCGCGCGGCCGTTCCTTCGACGGGAAGGACGCCAGGAAGTCGGCCGAGTCGGGAACCGAGTTGTGCGCCCGTCGTTATCCGATCGCCGAGGGCTATTCCCCCGGACCGGCCTGACCGTCGGTCTTCGCCCTCGCCTCATTCTCGATGATGCGACTCCTGGCGGATCCTGAACGGGTCCGCCTTCTTTTTTGTCGGCAAGCGGGCTCGGGGCGCCTGATCCGCTTGCTCTGTGAGGAAGAGGCGTCACTATGGGTCTTGAAAGAAAACGCTCAGGGAGGCGGAATGATGAGCCTGCGCAACAGACAATGGATCCTGCGTCAGCGGCCGCACGGCCTGATCCAGGACGGCGACCTGGAACTGGTGGAAAGCCTCGTGCCGGAGTTGAAGGACGGCGAGGTTCTGGTCCGCACCATCTATCTGTCGATCGACCCGACCAACCGCACCTGGATGAATGATTCCGAGGGCTATCTGCCGCCCGTCGGCCTGGGCGACGTCATGCGCGGCCTGACCCTGGGCGTGGTCGAGCAATCGCGCGGCGAGCGATACAAGGAAGGCGATCTGGTCATGCCCCTGTCGGGCGCCTGGGCCGATTACGCCGTCGTGCCCGAGGCCGGGCTGCGGCCGGTCCATCGCGCGCCGGGCCTGCCGCTGACCGCCAACCTGTCCGTGCTGGGGATGACCGGCATGACCGCCTATTTCGGCGTCACCGACGTGCTGAAGGCCAAGCCGGGCGAGACCCTGGTCATCTCGGCGGCGGCGGGGGCGGTCGGCTCCATCGCCGGCCAGGTGGCCAAGCAGCGCGGCTGCCGCGTCATCGGCATCGCCGGCGGCGCCGAGAAATGCCGCTGGCTGACCGAGGAGCTCGGCTTCGACGCCGCCGTCGACTACAAGAACGAGGACGTCGGCGACGCCCTGGACCGCCTGGCCCCCGACGGGATCGACCTCAATTTCGAGAACGTCGGCGGCGACATCATGATCGCCGTGTGGAACCGGCTGAAGGTGCACGGCCGCATGGCCGTCTGCGGCCTGATCTCGGCCTATAACGCCACGCGGATGCCGCCCTCGCCCAACTTCGCCCGCATCATCACCCACCGTCTGGACGTGAAGGGCTTCCTGGTCCTCGACTACGCCCACCGGGCCAAGGAGATGGTCGCCGAGATGGGGCCGTGGCTGGCGGACGGGAAGATCCACTGGAAGGTCCATGTCGACGACGGCCTGGAAGGCGCGGTCGGCTCGCTGAACCGCTTGTTCACGGGCGACCATGACGGCAAGCTGATGGTTCGGGTGTCGGAAGAACCGGCCGCCTGACCGAGGGAGGACCGCGCATGACCGAGCCGCTGCACATCCATTTCGAGGATCTCGAGATCGGCCAGGTCATCCCCCTGGGGGCCTGCGCGGTGGATGCGGCGGCGCTGGACCTGTTCGCCGAACGCTTCCTGCCGGGGTGGGACGTGGCCTATGGCGCGCCCGAGGCCATGGTCTACGCCCTGTGGAGTCGTCTGGCCGTCGACCGCACCAGCGGCTGGGCGGGCGCCAAGACCCTGGCGGTCGACGGCCTTCGCTTCCTGCGCAGCCCCCCGGCGGGCGAACTGCTGCGCGGTCGCCTGACCATCATGGGCAAGGATCCGGTAGGCGACGAGAAGGGCGTCGTCATCGCCCAGCAGGACCTGCTGGACGAGGCGGGGCGGTTGGTCTTCTCCTGCCTGACCCGCGCCCTGGTCGCGCGCCGCTAGGATCCTTCTCCCCCTGTGGGAGAAGGTGGACGGCGAAGCCGGACGGATGAGGGGTTTCGTGCCCCTGACCGTCAGCCGGCGTCAAACTTCGGGGAGACCCCTCATCCGGCCCTGGCGGGCCACCTTCTCCCACAAGGGGAGAAGGATAAGAAAAACGCCCCGCCAGTTTCCTGACGGGGCGTTTACCGTTTGGTGTTCCAAGGGCCTCAAGCAGCGCGAACGCGCGTTAGGCCCTCAAAATCAGGCGTTCGCGGCGACCGGCTGCTGCTTGGCGGCGCGGGTCAGGGCCATGGCGATCAGGCGATCCCAGCCCAGCAGCGACACCAGGTGGGCGTAGATCTGGCCCAGGGCGCCGTTGTCGCGCAGTTCGGCCAGCTTCTCGGCCGGCAGGGCCTTCAGCTTGTCTTCCGAGACGGCGAAATATTCGGCGATCTTCTGCGGCGTTCCGGCCGAACCGTCGGCGTTGCGCGGGGTGTAGTTGGCCTCGCGCACCTCGAACAGGTCCAGTTCCTTCAGCAGGGCGACGAAGGATTCGCTGCGCACGCGCTCCTGCTCGAAGTTGTTGCAGAACTCCATGCCGAAGTTGACGTAGCCGCTGGGCTGGCCGTTTTCGAACAGGGGGGTTTCGCCGCCTTCGACGACGAAGGGGGCGGCGCGGTCGATGCACAGCACCAGACGCTTCTGCTCGTCGTCATTGGCGAAGACGAAGGGATAGCGGCGGACGTAGGCCGGGATGTAGGCGTCGGGGCGGAAGTCGCCGTCCTCGATGAACAGGTTCTCGGCGGCGTTCAGGCCCATGGCGGCGACCGGCTGCTTGGCGTCGCCGACGAAGATGACCGGATAGGACAGGGCGGCCGGGGCGAACTCGGTCACCGTCAGCGGCACCACATTGGTCTGGGCGACGAAGGCGTAGGGCTTGTCCGCCGGGGTCACGCCCAGCTTGCCGTGGGCCTCGGCCGACAGCGGCTCGGGCTGGGAATAGAACAGGACGTTGCCCGACAGGGGGCTGTTCGCTTGGGTCGCGTCGGTCATGAAAAAGGATCTTCTGAACAGAAAGGTCGGTTCTTCTAGCCTATGGCCGGAGCCTCCGCAAACGCCGCTGTTTGGCCACATTGCGTCAGCGGCCGGCGGCGTCGCGCGCGGGTGCGACCGTGGATGCGGTTGCAGCGGCGGTCATGACCTCCTAGCTGTAGGCCATGGGTCTGGCCTGCGATCACGAACACGCTGAACACCATCTCGGCGCTGCCGAGGTGGACCGCGCCCTGGCCGCCGTCGAGGCGCGCT
>DGIZ01000251.1 GCA_002386585.1 Brevundimonas sp. UBA4609
CTGCGGCTGGCGCCGGCGCCCGGGCGCCGCTCAGCGGTGGAAGCGAGGGCCTGACACGGCCCTCGCAGCGACGCTCCCTTAGGGACGCGCCTTCAGTTCGTCGCGGATTTCAGCCAGCAGGGCTTCGGTCGGCGTCGGGCCGGCCGCTTCCGGCTCGGCCGGCTGTTCGCGGCGCATCTTGTTGATCGCCTTGACCGCCAGGAAGACCACGAAGGCCACGATCAGGAACTGGATCAGGGTGTTGATGAAGGCGCCGTACTGGATGGCCACCTTCTCGACCGCCTCGGTCGCCGGGTTCTCGGGCACCAGGACCCATTCCAGCTTGGAGAAGTCGACCTTGCCCAGCAGCAGGCCGATCGGCGGCATCACCACCTGATCCACCAGGCTGGTGACGATCTTGCCGAACGAAGCGCCGATGATGACGCCGACCGCCAGGTCGACGACGTTGCCGCGCGCGGCGAATTCCCGAAACTCGGTCAGCAGGCTCATGGGATCTTCAGTCTTTCGATTAGGGATCAGGCGTCGCCGGAAGCGTTCAGGCGCTCGCGCAGTTCCTTGCCGCTCTTGAAAAAGGGCACGGCCTTGGCCGGCACCTCGACCGTCTCGCCGGTGCGGGGATTGCGTCCCGTCCGCGCCGGGCGACTGCGCACCGAGAAGGCGCCGAAGCCGCGAAGCTCGACCCGGCCGCCGTCCGAGAGGGTCTCGGTCATGCGGCCCAGGATCACATTCACGACCCGCTCCACCTCCGCATGGGTGAGATGCAGGTTCTCAGCCGCCAGTTTCTCGATCAGTTCAGACTTGATCATTCAGGCCCCCGCCTTGGCTTCACCGTCCGGGACGACACCCTAACCGTCTGTCGCCACAGGAAGAAAGAGACAAAACGTATCGTCGCGAAGGTTTCTTGCTTTCGAGGCCGACAGCTTTCGTCCCGCCAGCGGCTCCGAAAGGGAGAAAAAGCCGATCTGCGCTGAGAGCGATTCCCAGAACGGCTCAGCCCGGCCGCCGCCCGCCGGCGCCCACGCTCCAAGAAAAAGGGCGGCCGGATCGCTCCGGCCGCCCCGTTTTCCCGTCGGGAAGGAAGCTTATTCCTTGCCCGCGTTCTTGAGCGCGGCGCCCAGGATGTCGCCCAGCGAGGCGCCCGAGTCCGACGACCCGAACTGTTCGATGGCTTCCTGTTCGTCCTTCATCTCGAGGGCCTTGATCGAGACCGAGACGCGGCGCGTGGCCTTGTCGACGGCGGTGATCATGGCGTCGACGCGGTCGCCCACGGCGAAGCGCTCGGTGCGCTGCTCGTTGCGGTCGCGCGACAGGTCCGACTTGCGGACGAAGGCCGTGACCGGCGCGTCGTCTTCACCGAACTTCACCTCGATGCCGCCGGTCTCGATCGCCGTCACGGTGACGGTGATCTGCTGGCCGCGCTTGTAGACGTCGCCTTCCATCGGGTCGCCGCCGAGCTGCTTGACGCCCAGGGAGACGCGCTCCTTCTCGATGTCGACGTCCAGGACCTTGGCCTTGATGACCTCGCCCTTGCGGTAGCGCTGGATGGCTTCTTCGCCCGACACGTTCCAGTCCAGGTCCGACAGGTGGACCATGCCGTCGATGTCGTTGTCCAGGCCGACGAACAGGCCGAACTCGGTGGCGTTCTTGACTTCGCCCTCGACGGTCGAACCGACCGGGTGAGCCTCCAGGAAGGCCTCCCACGGGTTGTTCTGAGCCTGCTTCAGGCCCAGCGAGATACGACGCTTGGCGCTGTCGACGTCCAGGACGATGACGTCCACTTCCTGCGAGGTGGAGACGATCTTGCCCGGGTGGACGTTCTTCTTGGTCCAGGACATTTCCGACACGTGGACCAGGCCCTCAACGCCCGGCTCCAGCTCCACGAAGGCGCCGTAGTCGGTGATGTTGGTGACGCGGCCGGTGTATTTGGCGTTGACCGGGTATTTGGCTTCGACGCCGTCCCACGGATCCGACTGCAGCTGCTTCATGCCGAGCGAGATGCGCTGGGTGTCCGGGTTGATCTTGACGATCTGGACCTTGACGGTGTCGCCGACGGCCAGGACCTGCGACGGGTGCGACACGCGCTTCCACGACATGTCGGTGACGTGCAGCAGGCCGTCGATGCCGCCCAGGTCGACGAACGCGCCGTAGTCGGTGATGTTCTTGACCACGCCTTCGCGGACTTCGCCCTCTTGCAGCTGGCCGACCAGCTCCGTGCGCTGTTCAGCGCGGGCTTCTTCCAGGATGGCGCGACGCGAGACGACGATGTTGCCGCGCGGACGGTCCATCTTCAGGATGGCGAAGGGCTGTTCCTTGCCCATCAGCGGGCCGACGTCGCGGACCGGACGGATGTCGACCTGCGAGCCCGGCAGGAAGGCCGAGGCGCCGCCCAGATCGACGGTGAAGCCGCCCTTGACGCGGCCGACGATGGCGCCGTTGACCGGGTGGCCTTCGGCGAACACGGCTTCCAGACGGGTCCAGGCTTCTTCGCGGCGAGCCTTGTCGCGGCTGATGACGGCCTCGCCCATCGCGTTCTCGACGCGCTCCAGGTAGACCTCGACGTTGTCGCCGACCTTGGGCAGGACGGCGCCTTCGCCCTGGCCGAACTCGCGCATGGCGATGCGGCCTTCGGTCTTCAGACCGACGTCGATGATGACGATGTCTTTTTCAATGCCGACGACGCGGCCGTGAACGACCTGGCCTTCGCCGAGATCGCGGCCTTGCAGCTGTTCGTCGAGGAGCGCGGCGAAATCGTCGCGGGTGGGGTTGAGGGTTTCAGTCATGGAAACTCTTGAGGTTGATGAAAGGCGAAACGCGCACGACCGAGCGGACATGCGCGAATGGGGTGTAAAAGGGAAAGTCAGGTCGTCACGAGGCGAGGCGACACACGCTCGAAAAGCGCGAAACAAAAGCCAGAACGCCCGCGGCCGTCGAGGAGATCGGAGCGTTGGATTCGCCCGGCGGGATCAGATCCCGGCCCTGGCTCGCGCCGCCTCGACGATACGGCGGGCCGCATCGAAGGCGGCCTCTATACCCAGATCGGTCGTATCCAGCAAGACGGCGTCGTCCGCCTGGACCATCGGGGCGTCGTCGCGGCCGGCGTCGCGGGCGTCGCGGCGTCGGATATCCTCCAGCATGTCCGCGAAGGCGATGACCTCGCCGCGCGCGGTCAACTGCTTCCAGCGACGCTCGGCGCGCACTTCGGGGCTGGCGGCGATATAGAGCTTGGCCGGAGCGTCCGGCGCGATCACCGTGCCGATGTCGCGCCCGTCCA
>DGIZ01000162.1:0-2429 GCA_002386585.1 Brevundimonas sp. UBA4609
CCCCGCCTTCGGTCACGGCGCCCAGCACCGTGCCGGGAACGACCGTGTCGCCTTCACCGGCGTTGATCGCCGACAGCACGCCGTCGGCGGGGGCGACGACTTCCAGCGAGACCTTGTCGGTTTCCAGCTCGACCAGGACTTCGTCCTTCTTCACGGCGTCGCCGACCTTCTTGGTCCACTTGGCGATGGAGGCTTCGGCGACGGATTCACCGAGGGCGGGGGTCAGGATATCGGCCATCTTCAGTGTCTTTTCGTGTCTGAACTTTGCTTGTCTTTTAGGTCAGGCGCGGCGGTCAGGCCATGGCCTCGGCGAGGAAGGTCTCGAGTTCCTTCAGGTGTCGGCTCATCAGGCCCGCGGCGGTCGAGGCCGAAGCCGGACGACCGACGTAGCGCGCGCGCTTGGCCTTCACGTCCATCTTCTCGAGCGTCAGCTCGATCCAAGGATCGACGAAGGTCCAGCCGCCCATGTTCTTGGGCTCTTCCTGACACCAGACCAGGTCGGCGTTGGGGAAGCGCGCCAGCTCCGCCGAGATCGACTTGATCGGCCACGGATAGAACTGTTCCAGACGCAGGATGTAGATGTCGTTGACGGCCGCCTTCTCGCGCGCGTCCAGCAGGTCGTAATAGACCTTGCCCGAGCAGACGATGACCTTGCGGATATCCTTGTCGGCCTTGAGCGTGACGCCCGCCACATCCGGACGCAGCTGGGCGTCGTCGCGCAGCACGCGGTGGAAGGACGAACCCTCGGCCATGTCGGCCAGGGTCGAGACGGCCTTCTTGTGACGCAGCAGCGACTTGGGCGTCATCAGGATCAGCGGCTTGCGGAACGAGCGGTGCAACTGACGACGCAGGATGTGGAAGTAGTTGGCCGGCGTCGTGCAGTTGGCGACCTGCATGTTGTTCTCGGCGCACTGCTGCAGGAAGCGCTCAAGACGCGCCGAGGAGTGCTCGGGGCCCTGACCTTCATAGCCGTGCGGCAGAAGCATCACCAGGCCGCTCATCCGCAGCCACTTACGCTCGCCCGACGAGATGAACTGGTCGATCACCACCTGAGCGCCGTTCACGAAGTCGCCGAACTGGCCTTCCCACATGGTCAGGGTGTTCGGGTCGGCCAGCGAATAGCCGTACTCGAAGCCCAGCACCGCCTCTTCCGACAGGGCCGAGTCGATGACCTCGAAATGGGCCTGGCCTTCACGCAGGTTGTTCAGCGGGAAGTAGCGCTGTTCGGTCGTCTGATCGGTGACGCCCGAGTGACGCTGCGAGAAGGTGCCGCGCACCGAGTCCTGCCCCGACAGACGGACGTTGTAGCCTTCGTCCAGCAGGCTGGCGAAGGCCAGGCTCTCAGCCGTGGCCCAGTCGATGTTCTGGCCGCTCGACACCGCCTCGCGACGGCCGTCGATGACGCGCTTCAGCGTCTTGTGGACGTCGACGCTGTTCGGGATGGTCGTCAGGCGGTGGCCGAAGTCCTTGAGCTTGTCGGCCGGGACGGCGGTGTCGCCGCGCTGTGCGGCGTCATCGGTGTTCTCGGCGCCCAGGCCCTTCCACTCGCCGTCCAGCCAGTCGGCCTTCTTGGCTTCAAAGGTCTTTCCGGCCTCGAACTCGGCGTCGAGATAGGCCTCGAAGCGGGCGATCTCGGCGTCGACCTCGGCCTGGGTGATGACGCCTTCGCCGATCAGGCGCTTGGCGTAGATCTCCAGCGTCGAAGGCTGGCTCTTGATCTTCGCGTACATCAGCGGCTGGGTGAAGGTCGGGTCGTCGCCTTCGTTGTGGCCGAAGCGGCGGTAGCAGAACATGTCCACCACCACGTCCTTGTGGAACTTCTGGCGGTATTCGGTGGCCACCTTGGCGGCGAAGACGACCGCTTCGGGATCGTCGCCGTTGACGTGGAAGATCGGCGCCTGGACCATCAGGGCCACATCCGACGGATAGGGCGACGAACGCGAGTTGCGCGGGCTGGTGGTGAAGCCGATCTGGTTGTTGATGACGAAGTGCAGGGTGCCGCCCGTGCGGTAGCCCTTCAGCCCCATCAGGGCGAAGCATTCGGCCACGACGCCCTGGCCGGCGAAGGCCGCGTCGCCGTGGATCAGCAGGGGGGCGACCTTGGAGCGGTCCAGCACCCATTCGACGTCCGGCTTGCCGACGTTGACCTCGGCCTCGCGGATGTCGAAGGCCTGTTTGGCGCGCGACTTGCCCAGGACGACCGGGTTGACGATCTCGAGGTGCGACGGGTTGGCGGTCAGCGACAGGTGGACGCTGTGGCCGTCGAACTCACGGTCCGACGAGGCGCCCATGTGGTATTTGACGTCGCCCGAGCCCTCGATGTCCGAAGGGACGGAAGATCCGCCCTGGAACTCGTGGAAGATGGCCTTGTAGGGCTTGCCCATGACGGCCGCGAGGACGTTCAGGCGGCCGCGGTGCGCCATGCCCAG
>DGIZ01000162.1:2598-3185 GCA_002386585.1 Brevundimonas sp. UBA4609
GCCGCGGTGCGCCATGCCCAGAACGATTTCGTCGACGCCCAGGGCGCCGCCGCGCTTGATGACCTGCTCCAGCGCAGGAACCATGGCCTCGCCGCCGTCCAGGCCGAAGCGCTTGGTGCCGGGGAAGCGCTTGTGCAGGAAGCGCTCGAAGCCTTCCGCTTCGGCCAGCTTCTTGAAGATGGCCAGCTTGCCTTCCTTGGTGAAGGCGTTCTGCTCGAACTTGTCCGGACCTTCGAAACGCTGCTGCAGCCAGGCCTTCTCTTCAGGCTCGGCGATATGCATGAACTGCACGCCGATGTTGCCGCAGTAGGTGCGCTTGAGGATCTCCAGCACCTGGCGGACCGAGCCCGTCTCCAGGCCCAGGACGCCGTCGAGGAAGATCGGGCGATCCATGTCGGCGGCGGTGAAGCCATAGAACTCCGGCGTCAGCTCCGGGTTCTGGATCGGCGGCTCGATGCCCAGCGGGTCGAGGTTGGCCTGCAGGTGGCCGCGCACGCGATAGGCGCGGATCAGCATCAGGGCGCGGATGGAATCGTGGGCGGCGGCGCGCACGTCGGCGGCTGAAACGGCGCCCGAGGCGTCAGCGA
>DGIZ01000082.1:0-172 GCA_002386585.1 Brevundimonas sp. UBA4609
CACAAGGGGAGAAGGGCTTACCTCAGCATGAAATCCGCCACCGCCTCGACCACGCCGGGCGCCAGCGGTTGGGCGGGGTCCATATAGGTCGCGACATTGGCGGCGCGTTCGGCGGGCGTGACCTTTAGGACGTGGTTCACTCCGTCCCAGATCGCCAGTTCGGCGCGCGGCT
>DGIZ01000082.1:357-620 GCA_002386585.1 Brevundimonas sp. UBA4609
CGGCGCGCGGCTGGGCGATCTTCAGCGCCTCGGCGTCGGCGATCGTCACCTGAATGTCCGTCGTCCCCTGACCGATGAAGACCGGGCCGTCATAGGCGGCCGCCAGCTTGGCCGGGTCCAGGGTCAGCCAGGAGATGAGGTAGGGCTGGACCGAGGGCCGGAACAACGCCGCCAGCGACGCGGGCGGATCGGCGACCGTGCGGCCCGCTTCCAGTTCGTCGACGGCGGCATAGGCTTCGGTCTTCAGCGGTTCGGGCAGGGCG
>DGIZ01000082.1:843-2291 GCA_002386585.1 Brevundimonas sp. UBA4609
ACGCCCGCCGGACGCCCGGCGCCGGACAGCAGCACCAGACCGCAGATCTTGTCGTCGCCCTCTCCTTCGGGTTTGGCGGCGACAGCGGCCAGGGCGACCAGCGCGCCCTCGCTATGGCCGATCAGCCAGGCGCAGGGGCGGCCCGTTTTCGTCGCCGTCTCGGCCGCCCAGGCGCGGGCGTCCTCGGTATAGGCTGAAAAGCGCAGGTCGGCTTCGGAGGGACCGGCGGCGGCGCTCTCGCCGATGCCGCGCTTGTCGATGCGGACAGTGGCGACGCCGCGCTCGGCCAAGCCTTCGGCCAGCAGGCGATAGGTCGCGGCCTGAATGCCGAACTGCGGGCTGTTCCCGTCGCGATCCGTCGGTCCCGAGCCGGGAATGATGACGGCGGCGGCGCGCGTCTCGCCTTCGGGCGTCAGCAGGGTTCCGTGCAAGGGCGCAGGGCTGGACGGCGACTCGACCGGCGTCGAAACCGGTGAGAGGAGCAGGGCGGCGGCGAGGGTCAGCATGCTTGTCTCCGTCGTCAGATGAGCAGGGATCAGAAGGGTTGTCGGTCCGGATCGGCGCGCCACACGCGCCAGCTCTCGAACACCGACCAGGCGGTCGCGATCAGGACGCCGATGATCAGGGCGCTGAACCCCAGAGGTTGGGGCGCGATCGGCGCGGCGACCAGCCCGACCAGTCCCAGGCCGAACATCAGCCGTCCGGCCAGGCGGTTGGAGCGTTCCCACGCCAGCTTGCTCTTGTAGTTCCACGGCGTGCGCACCCCGACGGCGACGTTGGGCCCGACGCGGCCGAGAAAGGCCCCGACCGCCAGAAGCAGCAGGGCGGTCACGGCCATGTGCGCGCCCTGGCTGGGCGGGGCGGCGCTGAACAGGGGAAAGGCGATCAGGCCGATGCAGCCGGCGAAGGCCAGCAGGCTGACCAGCTGGGCGCTCTTGAGGCTGCGTCGGCGCGCGGGATCGGTCTGCGCTCGCCGCGCGTAAAGGCTGCATCCGCCGACGGTCGCGGCGGCGACGACGCCGAGGCCGCCGATCATCCACGCGACCTGGCCGCGCGGGGCCCAGCCGTCGGCTTCTCCCGCCAGGTTGAAATGGACGGGGATCGGCGTCGTCGGGCCTGCGGTTCCGACCCAGATCGCCAGGGAGGCCACGGCGACGATCAGAACGATCGAGGCCAGATCCAGGGCGTCCGGTTTCAGTCTAGTCATGACGGTCCTCCTCCTTTGCTGCGCCCGTCCCGCTCAGGTCCATCAGGAAGGCCAGAGCCTCCTCGACCGCCGAAATCTCCAGCCGATAACGGATCGACTGCCCCTCGCGCTCGGGGCTGACCAGACCGGCCTCCTTGAGCGCGTTGAGGTGGCCGGTGATGGTCGGCCAGCTCATGTCGAAGGCGGCGGCGATGTCGCCGGACGCCAGCGGTCCCTTGCGCAGCATGGCGATGATGCGCCG
>DGIZ01000082.1:2503-2684 GCA_002386585.1 Brevundimonas sp. UBA4609
TGGGACAGGGCCTTGAACAGGCTGTTCATGGAAAAAGCGTACTTAGGAAATATCCTAAATACAACCCGTGTTCGGCGAGGCGCGCTGGCGTTCACGGCAGGCGCGGCCTATGGCTGAGGTCGGTTCAGAAGCTGCGAGTTGTTCTCATGGAAATCCGCGATCAGATCGTTCTCATCACCGG
>DGIZ01000131.1 GCA_002386585.1 Brevundimonas sp. UBA4609
GCCAGCGCCGCCGCGATGACCGCCCGCGCGCCCGTCAGGAACAGCGGCGACAGGTCCGCCACCGCCACCCGCGTCGCGGGCAGCGAGCCGCTGAAGATCACCACCCCCAGAAGCCCGCAGATCAGGCCGTCGATGCGTTTCTGTTTCGCCGTGTCCATTCCGTCTTCCTCTTCGCCGCCTGATTGGACTCCCGGCGCTGGCGAAGGCAGCCACAGATCGATACGCTTCTGCCAAACTGTATGGGTTATGGAGCCGACACGGTTGTCCCGCAGCACACGCACCACCGAGGTCATGGAGGCCATTCGCACCCGTATCGCCGGGCGCAGCCTGGCCCCCGGCGACCGCCTGCCGTCGATCCGGCGTTTCGCCGAGACCATGGCGGTTTCGCCTTCGACCGTCGTCGAGGCGTATGACCGGCTGGCGGCCGAGGGGTTGATCCGCGCTCGGCCGGGATCAGGCTTCTACGTTTCGGGCGCCGCCCTGCCTCCGCTCAGTTTTGCGGTCGATCCCGGCCTGCACGACCGCGCCGTCGATCCCTTCTGGGTGTCGCGCCAGTCGCTGGAGGCGCCGCCGGAGGCCCTAAAGCCCGGCTGCGGCTGGCTGCCTGCCGACTGGATGCCGACCGAGGCGCTGCGCAAGGCCCTGCGCGCCGTAGCGCGGGCGGACGACGCCCTCCTGACCGACTATGGCGGCGTGCTCGGCTCGAGGGCGCTGCGCCGCATCCTTCTGGGTCGTCTGGCGACCGAGGGGCTGCAACTCGGCCAGGATCAGGTGCTGCTGACCGGCTCCGGCACCCATGCCGTCGATCTGACGTGCCGTTATCTGCTGCGGCCCGGCGATACGGTGGTGGTGGACGATCCCTGCTACTTCAACTTCCGCGCCCTGCTGCGCGCGCATCAGGTCCAGGTCGTCAGCGTCCCCTACACACCGACAGGCCCTGACGTCGAACGGTTCGAGGCCATACTGAAGCAGGCCTCCCCCCGGCTCTATCTGACCAACGCCGGGCTTCAGAATCCGACCGGCGCGGGCATCGCGCCCCAGACGGCGCACCGCCTGCTGAATCTGGCCGCCGCGCATGACCTCACCATCATCGAGGACGATCTTTTCGCCGATCTGGAGCCCGAGCCCACCACCCGACTGGCGGCGCTGGACGGGCTTAACCGGGTCATCCGCATCGGCAGCTTCTCCAAGACGCTGTCGGCCTCCCTGCGCTGCGGCTACATCGCGGCGCGCGTCGACCGGATTTCGGACCTGGCCGATCTTCAGGTGGCGACGGGCTTTGTCGGCGCCAGTCCGGTGGCGGCCGAGGCCATCGCCCACGTCCTGGCCGGGGGCGGCTATCGCAAGCACCTGGACGAAGTTCATCGACGCCTGGCGCGAAAGCGCCGCGAGGTGATCGCCCGCCTGAGATCCCTCGGCGTCGAACCCTGGATCGAGCCGCGCGGCGGCTTCAATCTTTGGTGTCGACTGCCCGGCGAGATCGATTCCGCCGAATTGGCGCGCGCCGCGCTGAAAGAGGACATCGTCCTGGCGCCCGGCGACGTATTCAGCCCCTCACAGACGGCCAGCCGCTTCATGCGGGTCAATGTGACCCACTGCGACGACCCGCGCCTGATGAGCTTCCTGCGCCTAGGCCTCAGCGGCTGAGCGCAGCGGGGAACGGGCGGCCGAGAGCCTCGGCCATGGCCTGCTGATTGATCAGCAGCACCAGGTCGCGCAGGTGGTAATTGTTGGACAGCACCACCACCGTCACCTCCTGATCCGGCTGATAGGATACCAGGTTACGGAAGCCCGCCCAGCTGCCGGTGTGGTAAATCTGGCGGTCGCTGAACGGCGAAGAGGTCCGCTCGCCCAAAGCGCTGACGTAGAGGCCGTAGCCATAGGCCCGGTGCGGGCCGCGCCGCTCCGGCATATCGTCCGGCGCATGGTCGGCGATCAGGTCGGCATAGGCCTTGTCGCTCAGGATATGACCCTGATGCAGGGCGCGGTTCCAGGCCAGCATGTCGTCCAGCGTCGAATACAGGGCCCCTGCGCCGGCCACCACGCTGACGTTGGCGATGGGCTGCGGCGTCAGACCCGCAGGGAACAGGCCGTAGCCCATGGCCAGCCCCTGGGCGTCGTCATTCACGTCGGAGCCGGTGTCCTTCAGGCCCTGGGGCTTGAGGATGGCCTGCTCCAGATAGGTCTCGAACGGCTGGCCGCTGGCCCTCGACACGATCTCGGCCGCCAGATTGAAGGCGGCGTTGTTGTAGCGAACCTTTGTTCCCGGTTCGAACTGCAGGCCATAGCGGGCCGAGGTCTCGGTCAGCTCCTGCGGCGTACGATGGGTGACCCGAATACGGCCCCACTCGGCCTGGGCCATCAGGTCCGGGATACCCGAAGTGTGCGACAGCAGATGATGGATGCGCAGCGGCCGCCAGGCGTCCGGGCACGGCTCGATCCATTTGCAGACGGGATCGTCGACCGACAGCTTGCCCTCGTCCTGAAGCTTCAGGACAGCGACGGCGGTGAACTGCTTGGACACCGACGCCAGGCGGAAACGGGTGTCCAGGGCGAAGGGCGTGTCCTGCTCATAGTTCGCCTTACCGTAGACCTGGCGGAACAGGACCTGATCCCCCTTGGCGACCAGGACAGCGCCGGTGAACTGCTTGGTCGCGGCCAGATGATCCAACCGCTCCTTCAACTGCGGCAGAGCCTCGACCACCTCGACGGGCGGTCGCTTGGGCAGGTCCGACTGATAGACGACAGCCGCCTGGGTCTCCGGCGCGACGGCGTTCAGGAACCAGGCCCCCGCCCCGGCCGAAATCAGGCCGGCGGCGACGAGAGAGCCGAGGAACCAGGGCCTGCCGCCCGCAGTCTTGGGAACGATGAACACGGTACTAGACGTCAAACTCCAGGCCGAACTGGGCGTACAATGCCTTCGAGTCTTGCCACTTCGGATCGACTTTGACGGTCAAAAACAGGTGAACGGGGCGATCCAGTATCTCGATCAGCTCCTCGCGCGCCTTCTGGCCGATCCATTTCAGGGTCTGGCCGCCCTTGCCCAGCACGATCGGGCGCTGGCTTTCACGCTCGACATAGATGGTCTGTTCGATGCGCGCCGAGCCGTCGGCGCGGTCCTCGAAGCTGGTCGTCTCGACCGCCGCCGAATAGGGCAGTTCCTCGTGGACCCGCAGATAGACCTTCTCGCGCGTGATCTCGGCGGCCAGAACGCGCAGCGGCACGTCCGCCGACTGGTCTTCGGGATAGAGCCACGGCCCCTTGGGCATGGCCTTGGCCAGACGCGCCTTCAGATCGTCCACGCCGTCGCCGCTGAGCGCCGAGATCATGAAGACCTCTGAATAGACGCCCGTTTCGAACAGGCGCTGCGACAGGGCCAGCAGGGTGTCGCGACGCATCCCGTCGATCTTGTTCAACGCCAGGATGACCTTGGTGTCGGTCGCCTTCAGATTGGCGATGATGGTCTCGGTGTCCTCGGCCGAGCGGCGGTCGGCGGGCGTGCCTTCGCGGCCTTCCGCGTCGATGTGCGACTGGGCGTCGACCAGGTGGACGACCACGTCGGCGTCCTGAGCCCCGGCCCAGGCCGAGGCGACCATGGCGCGGTCCAGACGGCGGCGCGGGGTGAAGACGCCGGGCGTGTCCACCAGCACGATCTGGGCGTCGCCCTCGATGGCGATGCCGCGCACGGGAAAGCGCGTCGTCTGCACCTTCTGGGTGACGATGGAGACCTTGGAGCCCGTCAACCGGTTCACCAGCGTCGACTTGCCCGCATTGGGCGCGCCGATGATGGCGGCGAAGCCCGCGTGCTGGTTGCTGATCTCGGTGGTTTCGGGAGTTTCGGTCAAATCACGCCTTCACGTTTCAAAAGAGCGACGGCGGCGGCCTTTTCCGCCTCCTGTCGCGAACGCCCTTGGGCTCGGGCGGGTTCATATCCGGTCACCGTCGCCTCGACCGTGAAGGTCGGCGCGTGGTCCGAGCCGGTGCGCTGGACCACCTCATAGGTCGGCAGCGGACGGCCCTGGCCCTGCGCCCATTCCTGCAGGGCGGACTTGGGATTGGTGATGGCCGGCGCGGGAGGCGCCGCCAGTTCCTCGGCCCAGGCGCGCTCGAACACGGCCTGAGCCACGATCAGCCCGCCGTCGCGATAGACGGCCGCCAGGATCGCCTCAACAGCATCGGCGATGACTCCGGCCTTTCTGCGGCCGCCGGTCTTGGTCTCGCCCGGAGACAGGCGCAGGGCGTCGCCGACGCCCAGCCGCTCGCCCACGCGGGCGCAGGCGGTCTTGTCCACCAGGGCGTGCAGGCGGGCCGACAACTGCCCCTCGTCCGCTGCGGGAAAGTCGCGCACCAGGCGGTCGGCCACCAGAAGACCCAGCACCCGGTCGCCCAGGAACTCCAGCCGCTCGTTGTCGGCCGGAACCTGCGGGCCTGCGCCTTCGCCCACGCTGGAATGGGTCAGGGCGCGTTCCAGCAGCTCGGGCTCGGCGAAATCATGTCCCAGACGACGACGCAGGGCCGCCACGGCCTCGGCGCGCACGTTCGTGCGTCCGCCGGCCATCAGTCGAGGATCTTGAAGAACCGGCTGAAGCGCACGTTGGCGAACCAGCTGACCGGGTTGAACAGCGAGGCGCCCGGCGTCCACGAGAACATGATGATCTCGGCCTTGCCGACCAGGTTCTCGGCCGGGACCATGCCCACGCCCGCCGACATCTCGACGCGGCTGTCGATCGAGTTGTCGCGGTTGTCGCCCATCATGAAGTAGTGGCCGGCCGGCACCTCATACAGCGGCGTGTCGTCCAGATCGCCGCCGGGACCGAAGTCCTGCGTCATGAAGCTCTTGCCGCCCGGCAGGGTCTCGCGCACCTGCGTCACCGAACGCGGGCCGAACATGTCCGCCATCTGGGCGCGGCTGACCACCACGTCCTGAACCGGCGCGCCATTGATGTAGAGCTTGTTGGCGATCATCTGCACCTTGTCGCCCGGCAGGCCGATCACGCGCTTGATGTAGTCCGTCTTGTTGTCGCGCGGCAGCTTGAACACGGCGATGTCGCCGCGTTCCGGCGCCTTGCCCAGGATGCGGCCGTTGAACACCGGCGGGCTGAACGGGATCGAGTGCTTGGAATAGCCGTACGACCACTTCGACACGACGATGTAGTCGCCTTCGTACAGGTTCGGCTCCATCGAGGCCGACGGGATGGTGAAGGGCTGGAACAGCAGCACACGCAGCACCAGCGCGATCAGCAGGGCGAAAACGACGGTCTTGATGATCTCGACCGTTTCGTTGCTCGCGGACTTTTCTTTCTTCACTCGCTTGGCCTTCCTGGAGCGCCGGGGCGCATAGATCGGGGTCTCGCTGTCGAGGGCTTCGGGGTCGTCCCCCATGTCGAAGGGCGCGTCGCCGTCGTCGCTCCAGATCGGCCGTTGGTCAGCCGGTTCGAGGGCTGGATTGGCCGCTCCGCCGTTCGCCTTGGGGTCGTCGCTCATCGTCTGCTCGAATCCCCCGCCGAACGCGGGGTTTGAAGGTCGAGGCGTAGTCGCTGAAACCGCTGCGAGCAAGACTCTGGATGATGAAGGAACCGCAACCTTCGCGGCGGCGTCAGGCCTTGGGCAGGGCCTCGATCACCACGAAGGCGAGCGCATAGGGATGTTCGTCGCTCAGGGTCAGATAAATGCGCGCCTCATGACCCGGCGGGGTCAGGCGGGCCAGATGCTCGGCCGCGTGGCCGGTCAGGGCCAGGGTCGGCTGGCCGGACGGCAGGTTCACCACCCCCATGTCGCGCCAGTAGACGTCGGAGCGCATCCCCGTGCCCAGAGCCTTGGCGCAGGCCTCCTTGGCGGCGAACCGCTTGGCGTAGCTCCACGCCGGATCGGCCTTGCGGTCCGAGCGGGTGCGCTCCAGTTCGGTGAAGACGCGCTGCTTGAAACGGTCGCCGAAGCGGTCCAGCGACGCCTGGATGCGCCGGATGTCCGACAGGTCGGCGCCGACGCCGATGATCATGACACGGCCTCGTCCATGGCCGCGCGCATCCGACGGATGGCGGCGTCGAGGCCGACGAAGACCGCCTCGCCGATCAGGAAGTGGCCGATATTCAGTTCGACGATCTCGCGGACGGCCAGAACCTCGCTCGCCGTCGCGAAGTCGAGGCCGTGCCCCGCATGGACCTCCAGCCCCAGAATGTCGGCCTGTGCGGCGGCGGCGGCCAGACGGTCGAACTCGACCGCGCGCTCGGCCGGGTCGGTCAGGTGGCAATAGCGGCCGGTGTGGAACTCGACCACCTGGGCGCCGACGGCGGCGGCGGCCTCGACCTGATCCTCGGAAGGTTCGATGAACAGGCTGACGCGGATTCCCGCGTCGGACAGGGCCTTCACCACCGGGGCGATGCGGGCCTCATGACCGGCGACGGCCAGACCGCCCTCGGTCGTCACCTCTTCGCGGCGCTCCGGCACCAGACAGGCGGCGTGCGGACGGTGGCGCAGGGCGATGGCCAGCATCTCCTCCGTCACCGCCATCTCGAAGTTCAGCGGCTTGTCCGCGCGGCGGCACAGGGCCGTCAGCACGTCGATGTCGGCGTCGGTGATGTGACGGCGGTCCTCGCGTAGGTGAGCGGTGATGCCGTCGGCGCCGGCCGCCAGCGCCACCTCGGCCGCGCGGGCCGGATCGGGATGAGCGCCGCCGCGAGCGTTACGAACCGTGGCGACGTGGTCGATATTGACGCCCAGACGAACCCGCTGACGCTTCATCCCGTTCTCTCTTCTCTACTTCGACAGGCGGCGGCTGCCCGGATCCTCGACCGGCAGGGCGGCCAGTTCCGGCGGCAGGGCGTCGGCCGGATAGGCCGGCACTTCCATCGAGGCCAGGGCGATCAGGGGCACGCCCACATCGACCTTGCCGCCCGAACGGTCGACGATGCAGGCGGCGGCGACGACTTCGCCACCCGCCTTCTGGATCGCAGCGATGCATTCGCGCGACGACAAGCCCGTGGTGACGATGTCCTCGACCATGACGATCTTCTCGCCCGGCTCGACCGAGAAGCCGCGACGCAGCTTGAACTCGCCGCCCTCGCGCTCGACGTACATGGAGCGGACGTTCAGGTGCTTGGCCGTCTCATAGCCGGGGATGATGCCGCCCACGGCGGGCGAGATCGCCGCATCGACCGGGCCGACCGTGGCGACGATGTTTTCCGCCAGCGCCTTGCACAGACGCTCGCAGCGGGCGCCGTCCATGAAGACCAGGTTCTTCTGCAGGAAGACCGGGCTGTGCAGGCCGGACGAGAGGACGAAATGGCCTTCGCGCAGGGCGCCGGCGTCGCGGAATTCGTTGAGGACGTCTTCAGTGTTCATGAAAGCCGTCCTTAGACCGTGTGACGGCAGCCCTCAACCCGCGCCCTATTTGATGTCGCAGTTGGGCTTCAACCCGCCTTCCAGCAACCGGGTCCACACTGTCTCGGCGTCGTCGGCGAAGGCGAACAGCTCCATGTCCGACGCCTTTACCATGCCGTGCTCGATCAGGGCGTCGAAGTTGATGACCGAGCGCCAGTAGGCCTCGTCGAACAGCACGATGGGGATGGGCGGCGCCTTGTCGGTCTGGCGCAGGGTCAGGATCTCGAACAGTTCGTCCAACGTGCCGAAACCGCCGGGGAAGACCACCAGCGCATTGGCCCGCATGGCCAGGTGCATCTTGCGCATGGCGAAGTAGTGGAACTGGAAGGTCAGTTCCGGCGTCGACCACGGGTTCGGGAACTGCTCGTGCGGCAGGGTGACGTTGAAGCCGATGGACGGCGCCCCGGCCTCGTGCGCGCCCTGGTTGGCGGCCTGCATGATGCCCGGACCGCCGCCCGTGGCGATGACGTTGTCGCGCACCTCGCCGGGCTCGCCGCGGAAGGCGCCGCCGCGTTCGGAGGCGATACGGCCGAACTCGCGCGCCTGCTCGTACCAATAGGCGTGGCGGCCGTCGCCGTTCACGCCCACGCGGGCGCTGCCGAAGACGACGATGGTCGAGCGCACGCCCCACGCCTTCAACGCCTGCTCGGCCTTCTCATACTCCATCAGGAAGCGCACGCCGCGCATCGACTCGCCCAGCAGGAAGTCCTGATCCAGGGCGGCCAGACGATAGGAGGGCGAGGCCATCTGGGCCTCATTGGCGAGCTTCTGTTGTTCGGGAGACATTACGACCTTTGAGAAAACTGATGGCGTCAGCGTCGGCTCAACCGCGCGCGCGATCGACCGTATCGACGTAGGGATTGGCCCTCAGCGCCGCAATGATCATGGTGGCGTGGCGGGCGTCCTCGACCTCCACGTCGATGTTGACGTCATAGAAGTCGTGCTGACGGTGGGCCATCGACAGGTTCAGGATATTGCCGCCGGCCTCGCCGATGATGGAGGCCACCTGCCCCAGCACGCCGCGCGCATTGGTGAGGGTGGCGTGCAGCTTGACCGAGCCGACGGCGCTGCGCTCGGCCTGCGGCGTCCATTGCAGATCCTGCCAGACGGAATCGTCATCGGCGAAATCGGCCAGAGTCTGGCAGTCGATGGTGTGGACCGTCAGCCCCTTGTCCGGCTCAAGAATGCCGACGATGCGGTCGCCCGGCACGGGCGAACAACACTGGCCGAAATGGATGCTGACGCCGGGCGTCAGACCGCCGCCGCGCACGAACAGACGCGGCGATTCCTCGCCGATGCGCTTGCGCTCCGGTCCAGCCTTCAGTTGCCCCTTCAGCGCCGGGAACAGGGTCTCGGCCACGCGCGTCGCGGTCAGGCGGCCGCGACCGATGGCGTCGAACATGTCTTCTTCAGACGGCATGGCGAAGGTCTTCAGCACCTCCGTCAACTTGACGTCGGCCAGCGACTTGCCCGCCCGCTCCAGCGTCTGCTCCAGCGTCGTCTTGCCCAGACGCACGAACTCCTCGCGCTCGGACGAACGGATGAAGCGGCGGATGGCCGAGCGGGCCCGGCCCGTGACGGTCAGGCTGCGCCAGTCGGTGGGCGCCTCGCGCTTGGTCCCGCGGATGATCTCGACCACGTCGCCGTTCTGAAGCGCCGTGCGCATGGGCTTCAGCTCGCCGTTGATCTTGACCCCCACGGCCGTGTCGCCGACCTCGGTGTGGACGGCATAGGCGAAATCCAGCGGCATCCCGCCGCGCGGCAGGGTGATCAGCGTCCCCTTGGGCGTGAAGACAAAGACCTGGTCCAGATACATTTCGAGCTTGGCGTGCTCGACCCAGTCCTCGCCCCCCTCCCCGTGTTCGATCACCTGAACCAGATGGCGCAGGTTCAGCAGGGGGTCGCGGCCGCCGTCGGCCTCCATCGCCTCGCGGTCGAAACCATAGGACTGGTTCTTGTAGCGCCAGTGCGCCGCCACCCCGTCCTCGGCCACGCGGTCCATGGCCTCGGTGCGTATCTGCATCTCGATGCGCAGGCCGCCGGGCCCGACCACCGTGGTGTGCAGGGACCGGTAGTTGTTCGACTTCGGCGTCGAGATGAAGTCCTTGAACCGCTCCGGCACCATCGGCCAGGCGCGGTGAATGACGCCCAGGGCGCGGTAACAGTCGTCCTCGCTCTCGACGATGACGCGGAAGCCGTAGATGTCCGACAGGGACGAAAAGCCGACCGTCTTGCGCTGCAGCTTGCGCCAGATGGAATAGGGCGTCTTCTCGCGCCCCTTGACCCGCGCCTGGACGCCGGCCTCGGACAGGACGCGCTCGATCTCGGGCGAAACGGCCTCGATGGCGCTGCCGTTCTCGAGCTTCAGGGCTTCCAGACGGCGCTGGATGGCGACGCGCGCCGTGGCGTTCAGATGCTCGAACGCCAGTTCTTCCAACTCGGCGGCGATGGAGTGGATGCCGATCGACCGACCCAGCGGCGCATAGACTTCCAGCGTTTCGCGGCTGATGCGCTCGCGCTTCTCCGGCTTCACGAAGTGGAGGGTGCGCATGTTGTGCAGCCGGTCGGCCAGCTTGACCAGCAGCACCCGCACGTCCCGGCTGATGGCCAGGATGAATTTGCGCAGGTTCTCGGCCTGACGCGTATGCTCGGCCTGCAGCTCCAGCCGCGACAGCTTGGTGACGCCTTCGACCAGGACGGCGATCTCCTCGCCAAACATCTCGGCGATGTCGTCGCGGGTGGCGGAGGTGTCCTCGACCACGTCGTGCAGCAGGGCGGTGACGATGGTCGCCGTGTCCAGGCGGTAATCCGTCAGAATGCCCGCGACCTGGATCGGGTGGGCGAAATAGGGATCGCCGGAGGCCCGCAGCTGCGAGCCGTGCATCTTCATCGCATAGACATAGGCGCGGTTCAGCAGCGCCTCGTCGGCGGTCGGGTCATAGGCCTTGACCGCCTCGATCAGTTCGAACTGGCGCATGATCGGTGCGCGCTTGGTATCAGACAATGCAGGGCCTTCAGACGACTTCGGCGCCGCCTCGGAAAGAGACGACGCCGATGTCTTGTCCTGCAGATTCGCTGCGGGGTCCATCGGCGTGTCCGTCTGAGGTCGCGCCGCCCGTCTTGCTACCTTGGTGACCGGGTCGGCCGTCAGTAGCGCTCCTCCTGGCCCCCGTCGCGGTCGCTTTGCAGCGCGCGGATCAACTCGGCCTCAGCCATGTTCATGTGCTGCGGCTCGGCCAGCAGGGCCACGACCTCGGCTTCGTCCTCGGCCTCGGTGCGCTCATCGACCCGTTGCAGGGTGGTGATGATGTTCTCGCGCAGTTCGTCCGGGGTGACGGTGTCCTCGGCCAGTTCGCGCAGGGCGACGACCGGGTTCTTGTCGTTGTCGCGGTCCAGCGTCAGCGGGGCGCCGTTGGCGATGTTGCGGGCGCGGTGACCGGCCAGCAGAACCAGACCAAAGCGGTTCGGCACCTTTTCGATGCAGTCTTCGACAGTGACGCGGGCCATGAATTTCCTCTGGCGGCAGGGAGAACCGCACAAAATATAGGGTGAAAGCCAATTGTGCAACGCCGCGAAGGCGGCATTGAGGCGGTTTTCCGGTCAATCCCGCCGCTTCGACAGCGGATAGGAGATAATCAGAACCAGATCCTCGTCCCCCGTCTGGCGAATGCCGACGACATTGCCGTCGTAAAGATAGGCCGCGTCGCCGGGTCCGACAACGACATCTTCCCCGTCGCTGCTGACCACGCCGGCGCCGCTGACGACATAATAGACCTCGTCATGAGCGATGGGATGCAGGCCGATCGAGGCCCCCGGGTGCAGGACCCGCTTGCGGAACTCCATCGCCCGGTTCGGCACGCCGTCGCTGATGCGATAGGCCGTGCTCATGCCCGTCCCGTTATGCGGCGGCGGCTGCATCACGCGGACGTCCGCCTCCCGTACGACCCGTCCGACGCCCGCAGGCGGCGAAGCGGGCGTCGCCCCGTCCTGGGCGGCCAGAAGGGCGGCCATCGTCATCAACAGGGCGAGGTTCATGTGATGTCTCCCGGTGTCATCGC
This sequence comes from Brevundimonas sp. UBA4609, assembly GCA_002386585.1. GTDB lineage: Bacteria > Pseudomonadota > Alphaproteobacteria > Caulobacterales > Caulobacteraceae > Brevundimonas > Brevundimonas olei. The sequence goes on from DGIZ01000131.1 coordinate 11,439, forward strand.
CCCACCCTGCCCCGGCGACGCGTCGACATCAATGCGGCAAAGGCCGCGCGTCGCGCCCCACGCCGGCGCGCTCCGCCAGGTCCTTCGCCAGGCCGCCGCAGACCGGATGAACCCACCCCGGCGCGATCTCCGCCAGCGGCCCCATGACGAACAGCCGGTCCGCCGCGCGCGGGTGCGGCAGGATCAGCCCGTTCAGATCCCCGCTCAGACGCCCATAGGCGATCAGGTCCAGATCCAGAGTCCGCGGCGCATTGCGCGCCGTCCGCACCCGGCCGAACAGATCCTCGATCCGCCCCAGGGTCCGCATCAGAGTCGGGGCGTCATGGGCGGTGCTGACCACGGCCACGCCGTTCAGGAACGGCGGATCCGTCGGATCGGGCCAGGCCTGCGACGACCACCAGGACGAACGGGCCAGAACATCCACGCCCTCGGCGCGGAACCGGGCCAGCGCCGCCTCCAGCGCCTCGACGCAGGACGACCAATCGCCCTTGTCATTGCAGCCCAGTGCGACGATGACTGCCGCGTCCAGATCGATGTCGGGCCGGGATTCCCCGGCGGCGTCGGTCGGGGCCTTCATTTTCTCGACCATATCGACGGACTCATTTTCGTTCATGACCGACCACCCCGACGACCGCATCGCCCTGTTCATCGACGGCGCCAACCTCTATTCGGCCGCGCGCGCCCTGAACTGCGACCTCGACTTCAAGAAGCTCTCCACCTGGTTCGTCGGCGAAGGCCGGCTGGTGCGCGCCTATTATTACACGGCCGTGGTCGAGGGCGAAGAATTCTCGCCTGTCCGCCCCCTCGTCGACTGGCTCGACTACAACGGCTTCACCGTCGTGACCAAACCGGTGAAGCGCTTCACCGACGCCCAGGGCCATAGCCGCACCAAGGGCAATATGGACATCGAGATCGCCGTCGACATGCTCGAGTTGGCGCCGCGTCTGGATCAGGCGGTGCTGTTCTCGGGCGACGGCGACTTCCGTCGTCTGGTCCAGGCGATGCAGGCCAAGGGCGTGCGCGTCACCGTCGTCTCGACGGTCAAGAGCCAGCCGCCCCAGATCTCCGACGACCTGCGCCGCCAGGCTGACGCCTTCATCGATCTGGCCGACATCATGAACCAGGTCGGCAAGCCCAAGGCTCCGATGAATCAAGGCGTGGCCCGCACCCTGGACCGGAGCGACCGCGCGTGAGCCCCCGACTGAGCGCCGAGTTGAATCCCGAGCCGCCCCGCGACTGTCCCCTGTGCCCGCGTCTGGTCGCCTACCGGGCCGAGAACGCGCGCCAGAACCCGGACTGGTGGAACGGTCCGGCGCCCTCCTTCGGCGATCCGAACGCACGGCTGCTGATCGCGGGACTGGCGCCGGGCCGCACCGGCGCCAACCGGACGGGCCGTCCCTTCACCGGGGACCATGCGGGCTGGCTGCTGTACGACACGCTGAAGAAGACCGGTTTCGCCCAGGGCCGCTATGACCCGAACGGCGACGACGACCTGACGCTGGTCGACTGCATGATCACCAACGCCGTGCGCTGCGCCCCGCCTCAGAACAAGCCGACGGCGACGGAGGAGAATACGTGCCGTCCCTTCCTGGTGGATCGGCTGGCCGCCCTGCCCCGGCTGAAGGTGATCGTGACCCTGGGCGACGTGTCCCGGCGCAGCATCCTGCGCACCCTGGGCTATCCCGGCTCGGCCATTCCCGCCGGGCACGGGGTCGAGGGCAAGGTCGGTCCCTACACCCTGATCAACAGCTATCACTGCTCGCGGCTGAACACGAACACCGGCCGACTGACAGCCGAGATGTTCGAGGATGTCTTCAGACGCGCAAAGGCCGCGCTGGAGGCCTGAGGCTTCAGCCCCCGGCGATGTCTCCGGCGACCATCACCGGGGCGGCCGGTTCGCGGAAGTAGCGGTCGATGCCCTCGGCGACCGAGCGCATCAGGCGACGGCGGGCGCGTTCGTCGCTCAGGACGCGCTCGTCTTCCGGGTTGGTGATGAAGCCCATCTCCAACAGGACGGCCGGAACGTCAGGCGCCAGCAGCACGGCCAGGCCCGCATCGCGGTGGCTGCGGCGCAGCAGGGGGTGGTTGTCCCCCTCGATATGGGTCAGCAGCACCCGCGCGAACTGGGCCGAGCGGTTCTGGGTGGCGCGCTGGGTCATGTCCAGCAGGATGCGGTCGACCGAGGCGTCGCGACCCGGCAGGCGCAGGTCGCGTTGCCAGTCGTCGCCCTTGGTGAACTCGCGCACGGCGCGACCCGCGCCCTGTTCGGACAGGGTGTAGACGCTGGCGCCGCGCAGCGCCGGGTCCGACCCCGCGTCGGCGTGCAGGGAGATGAACAGATCCGCTCCGGCGTCGCGGGCGATCTGCACCCGACGGCCGTGGATCACATAGACGTCGCCGTCGCGGGTCAGGCGCACGCGATAGCGGCCTGTGCGCTCCAGCGCCGCCTTGAGATCCCGAGCGGCGGCCAGGGTGACGGCCTTTTCCTGAACATGCTGGCCCTGGGCGCCGG
>DGIZ01000265.1:0-837 GCA_002386585.1 Brevundimonas sp. UBA4609
GTCGCCGGCTGGCCGTCAGGCTGAAGGCCTTGGTCTCGCCCCAGGCGCTCAACAGCACGGCGCTCACGGCGGGACTGCGCAGAGCTTCTTCGCCGACAGCTAACAGGGTCTGCACGTCGCGCGTCCGCACCAGCAACAGGTCGCGCGGCGACAAGCCCATCTCATGCAGGCCCGGACCGTGCGGCCGTCCCGCCTCCTGGGCCATCATCTCATGCAGGCCCCAGACGATGGGTCGCCCCGCCGCCGCCCGCAGCGCCATCCCCAGCCCGAAGGCGTTGACCGCCACCGCGTCGGCAGGGGCGGCGGCATAAAGATCATGCAGAACGCCCGTGGCCAACGGCGCGAAGGCGTCATCGCTTCCCGCGCGCACGCCCGCTCCGACGCGACGGTCGCCGGCCCGATCCAGAGCCTCCAGACGAGTCTTCAGCGCCGCCAGAGCGTCAGGCTGTGAACAAATGTTCTTCATATGTTCTTATATGCGCCCTGACCCCAGGAGGGAGTCAAGCGAGACGGCAGACGATGATCCTCTTTGATGCGGAACCTCAGGTTCCGGAGGCGCCGCCGTTTAAAATGATCGGACTCTTCTGAGGCAGTTTGAGGCGGTATGAGGCAGTCTGCGCTCCAACCTCAGATTGGCTTCCAGCAAGTGATTGATCTTGAACGGCTACGGCGGACAAGAATCGAACCCCCAGTTGGGTGAGCCTCATGACGCCACGGGGGTGATCGTAAGACGGACGCGAAAGGGCGGCCAACCAAGGAATCTGGTCAGTTTCTGGTCAGCGCCAACTGCGCAGTAGTTCTAAGTCTTTGAAAGAGATGGTGGACGCGACAGGGATT
>DGIZ01000265.1:1124-11661 GCA_002386585.1 Brevundimonas sp. UBA4609
GCTGAGCTACGCGTCCGCCTGTTCTGCGGCCCCTCGGCGTGTGCGCCGGTGGGCGGGAAGGCGGCGTCTATAACCCGCCGTTTGCGGGGGCTGCAAGGGGCTTTGACGCCTTTGTTCGACTTTTCTTTCGGTTAGGCCGCGATCATGCGTTCGACCTCGTTCACCAGGTCGCGCAGGTGGACGGGTTTGGACAGGACCTTGGCCTGGGGCGAGGCCTGGGCGGCGCTGAGGGCGACCGCCGCGAAGCCGGTGATGAACATGATGCGCAGACCCGGCTGGCGGGCGGCGGCGACGCGGGCGACCTCGATGCCGTCGGCGCCCGGCATGACGATGTCGGTCAGCAGCAGGTCGTAGGGGCCCTGGTCCAGGGCGTCGATGGCGTCGTCGCCGTTTTCGCAGGCCACGACCTCGTGGTCGGCCCGCTCCAGGGCGCGGGTCAGGAAGCCGCGAAGAGAATTGTCGTCTTCGGCCAGAAGAATGCGCGCCATGATCGAATCGAAACCGTTGGGAAATTGGCGGCCAGCCTAGGCCCTGCGGAGTAAACCGGCGGTGAAGACGACGGCGGGCGCAACGGCTTCGGGCGCGCCTTTCGCGACAAAGCAGGCTATGGCCAAGGCATGGATGCGCATCAGCCGCCCTTCTGGATCGTTCCGGCCGAGGCCGGGCGGGCGACGCCTCTGGTGTTCGCCTCGCCGCACTCGGGCGGCTTCTATCCCGAGGACATGCAGGCGGCGGCCTCGATGCGCGCGGTCCGCAGCGCCGAGGACGCGGCCGTCGATCAGTTGATCGACGGAGGGCCGGCAGAAGGCGCGGCTCTGATCGCGGCGCGGATCGGTCGAGCCTACGTCGATCTGAACCGGGCGCCGGACGAGTGGGATCCGGCGCTGATCACGGACGCCGTCGCGCCGCGCGCCAGCGCCAAGGCCCAGGCGGGGTACGGCGTGGTGGCGCGATTGGCGGGGGACGGCACGCCGCTCTACGATCGACAGCTGACGTGGCGCGAGGCCGAGGCGAGGGTGGCGCGGGTCCATGCGCCCTATCATGCGGCCTTGCGGGAGATGATGGAGGCGGCGCGGGCGCGGTTCGGGCGAGCAGTGCTGATCGACTGGCACTCCATGCCGGCGCGGGCGACGAACGGGGCGGTGGACGTGGTGCTGGGCGATCGGCACGGGACCAGTTGCGAGGCGCTGCTGACGCGGCGGCTGCGGCGGCTGTTCGAGGCGCAGGGGCTGACGGTCGGCCTGAACCGGCCCTATGCGGGCGGCTATGCGACCCAGCGCTGGGGGCGGCCGGACGAGGGTTTTCAGGCGATCCAGGTGGAGCTGAGCCGGGGCCTGTACTGGGATGAGGCGGCCTGGGGGCCCTCGCCGGGCTGGACGCGATGTCGCTCGGCCCTGCGGCGGGTCATCGCCGGCCTGTGCGCGGACCAGAGCGCCTGACGACCGCGAACGAGGCAAAAAAAGAGCCGCGCCAAACGGCGCGGCTTTGGAAAGTCTATAGGGAGGAAACGCCCAGGAAGGGCAAGACGCTCGAAAGCGTCGAAAAACAAGTTAGTTTGCAGCGCACAAAAATACAAGCGCCGAGTCAATCTTATACCATCACGGGGTGTTACGAAGTCTGACGTCGCCTCTCGGCGGCGCGGGGCGGCGATGACGATTTCGCATATGCGAGATAATCATCCGCGCTCAAGCAGACGGCGGGCCTGGCGAATGGCGCTGGCGGCGGGCGAGGCCAGCTGACGCCAGGCCAGAAGGGCGAAGACCGACACCGCGCCCAGCATCAGCCACAACGGCCCGAACAACCAGGCGGCGGCGGCCAGGGCGAAATAATAGCCGCGAACGCCCTGGTTGAAATTGGTCAGTGCGGGGTTCAGCAACCGCCCCACGGCGCGGCCATAGGCGACGCGATCGGCCTCTTCGTGGATTTCCGGCGCTGCGCCGATCAGGGCCAGGGTGTAGTTCAGCTGGCGCAAGGCCCAGATGAAGTCGAGGAAACCGCGCGCCAGGCAGACCAGAACCAGGGCCAGCTTGGCCTCCATCAGGCGCGGTGCGACGGGCTCGGCCCCGACGGCGGCGAAACCGCGCATCGCCGCCTCGCCCCCGAACAGCACCCCGGCCACGGCGGCGATCAGCAGCAGATTGGTCGAGGCGAAGAAGGAGGCCGAGTTGATCGAATGGCCCATCAACTGACTGTCGATTAGCCGCATTTCGCGATGGGTCATGGCGCGCATCCAGGCGTCGCGCACCGACAGCATGTCCATGTTGAGCGAGCCGCTGCGCCGCGCCACCAGGCGGATCAGCGGGCCATAGCCCAGCCAGGCGACGACGAAGACGAACAGGGCGATCCAATCGAACAGACTCATGTCTGGATTGACGCCACGTCAGCCGTCGCAAGGCAAGCGTGATCGCCGCGACGCTTGCCGTAAAGCCGCGCAAAGCTTATCACGCGCGTCAATTCTCCCCGTTCGCACCTGCAATAAGAGCGTACCATGAACATCGACGCCATCCCGGTCGGCCCTAACGCGCCGTGGGACATCAACGTCATCATCGAAATTCCGCAGGGCGGACTGCCGGTGAAGTATGAGATGGACAAGGAGTCGGGCGCCCTGTTCGTCGACCGCTTCCTGCACACCGCCATGTACTATCCGGGCAACTACGGCTTCGTGCCGCACACCCTGTCGGACGACGGCGATCCCTGCGACGTGATCGTGCTGAACCCGACGCCGGTGGTGCCCGGCTGCGTCATCCGTTCGCGCCCGATCGGCGTGCTGAAGATGGTCGATGAAGCCGGCGGCGACGAAAAGATCCTGGCCGTGCCGGTCGACAAGCTGAACCCTTATTACACCGAGGTCTCCAGCTACCGTCAGCTGCCCGCCATCCTGATCGAGCAGATCGAGCATTTCTTCACCCGCTACAAGGATCTGGAGAAGGGCAAGTCGGTCAAGGTCAACGGCTGGGGCGACGCCGGCGAAGCCGCCGAACTGATCGCGGCGGGCATGAAGGCTCACCAGGCCAAGCTGGCCGCCAAGGCCGATGCCGCCGCCTGAGGCGAGATGAAGTTTTGAATGCTGAAGGCCCCGCCGGATCGACCGACGGGGCCTTCTTTTTTGGGGCGCTGTCGCTCGCTGCCTGCGCATTGTTTCTCCCTCCCCTTCATGGGGAGGGTGGTCGCAGCGAAGCGGAGACCGGGTGGGGAGGGCCAGGCGATCCTGGCCTCGGCGCTTGAGCCGTCTTGCCCCACCCGACCTCGGCCTGACGGCCTCAGCTACCCTCCCATGAAGGGGAGGGAGAGGGTCAGCGCTTGTTTCTGAACGCCGCGATCGCCTCGACGGTCTGGCGCACCTTGGCCTCGATGCCGGCCCAGTCGCGCGCCTGAATGGCGGCCTCGGTAATCAGCTTGGAGCCCATGCCGGTCGCTACGATGCCGGCCCCGAACCATTTGGCGATGGAGGCTTCGTCCGGGTCGACGCCGCCCGTCGGCATGATCTTGCTCCAGGGCATGGGGCCCAGAACCGCCTTGACGAAGTCCGGCCCGCCGACGGAGGCGCCGGGGAAGAGTTTGACGATCTCGCAGCCCAGCTCCTGCGCCTCGGAGATGTCGCGCACCGAGCCGCAGCCGGGCGAATAGGCCACCTGTCGCCGATTGCAGACCCTGGCGACGTCGGGAACCAGGCAGGGGCTGATGACGAAGCGCGCGCCCGAGGCCAGGTAGAGGGCCGCCGTCGGCGCATCCAGGATCGAGCCCACGCCCATGATGATGTCGGGATCCGTGCGGCTGAATTCCTTGGACAGGGCGGTGAAGGTCTCCCAGGCGAAGTCGCCGCGGTTGGTGAACTCGATCGCCTTGGCGCCGCCGCGGGCGCAGGCCCGGATCACCTCGGCGCAGACCTCCTGGTCGGGGTGATAGAAGACCGGCACCACGCCCTGGGTTTCAAGGGCGGTCAGCACGCTGAGGCGGTCGTGGCGCATGGAGGTCTCCTTCAAGATCCGAGGCTCGCAGATCGGCGCGCGACGCCCCTGACGTCAAGGGTAACCGGGATCAATCCTGGTAAGCGCCGCTATTCGGCGGTCGCCAGCTCCACCAGCCGCTTCACCATGGCGCTGTCGGGATCGGCCAGCGGGTCCAGGACGGTGAAGTGGTCGGCGCCCTCTACGATCTCGACGCGGGTATCGGCGCCCTTGCCGCCCCAGGCGGCGGCCATCTCGCGGCTCTGGCGCACGAACTCATTGCTCTCGTCGCCGCCGACCCAGCAGTCCAGCGCCGTGCCGCCTGGCGTCGAGCCGTTCGGCGCGGGCCAGTGAATGGGCGACAGCGCGCGCGCGATCGGCGCGTCCAGTCCCAGGGCTTCGTTCAGCGAGGTGTGGACCAGCGGCTCCAGATCGAACACGCCCGAGATCGCCAGCGCCGCCCGCGCTCGGCCCTCGGACAGCATGCCCGCCGCCATATGGCCGCCGACCGAATGGCCGAAGACCAGCGGCCGCTTGCCGGTGCGGGCGCGGACCGCTTCCGTCGCCTCGCGCATCTGGCTGATGATCTTGCCGACCGAGACGCCGGGCGCGAGATCGTATCCCGGCACGGCGACGCTGATTCCATGCTCCAGCAGGGCGGGCGCGACCCAGGCGAACCAGCCCCGATCCAGCGACTGCCAATAGCCGCCGTGCATGAAGACGGCGACCGGCGCGCCGGACCCGGCGTCGAACCACTCCATCTTCTGCCGCTCGGACGGGCCGTATTCGATCGTCTCGGGTCGGCGGGCGTCGATCACCCGCAGCGAGTCCTTGCGCCAGCGGTCCAGGATAGCGGGGTGCCCCGGCACGCGGGCGCGGTTGTTATAGGCCGCCTCATAGGCCGCGGCCCGTTCCATCGTCAGCGTCGCCTCGGGCGACAAAGCCTTACCCATGTCGTCTCCATCCGCTAGAGACCTCCACTTGAACGGGAGGCTTGAAGGCCATGATGACCGCCATTTTCGTCTTCATCAAATGCGAGTTGGGCCATGCCCACGATGTTGCGGCCGATCTGGTCGACAATGTCGAGAATGTGAGCGAGGTCTATTCGACCTCGGGCCAGCACGACCTGCTGGCCAAGTTCCAGCTGCCCAAGGACGCCGACATCGGCGCCTTCGTCACCAAGCAGGTGCAGACGCGTCCGCACATCCGCGACACCTTCACCGTCATCACCTTCTCGCCCTTCATGCCCACCAAGAAGTAGGTTCCGTTTCCAAAAAGGACCGGCTAGCGTCCTCTCCAAGCAAGAACGCGAGGGAGGGCGGCCATGGCCGATCTGGAGACGTTCCGCGCCGAGACGCGCGACTGGCTGGAGGCAAACTGCCCCCCTGAATGTCGCGGCGCCGCGCCGGGCGAGGCCGAGATGGTCTGGGGCGGCCGCAACGCCGTCTTCCCGACTCCTGCACACAAGGTCTGGCTGGACCGCATGGCCGAGCGCGGCTGGACCGCGCCGGAATGGCCGCGCGAATACGGCGGCGGCGGGCTGAACCGCGAGGAGGCCAAGGTGCTGGCGTCGGAGATGCGCCGCATCAAGGCGCGGCCGCCGCTCTACAGCTTCGGCGTCTGGATGCTGGGTCCGGCGCTTCTGGCCTTCGGCACGGAAGAGCAGAAGCAGCGCTTCCTGCCGCCCATCGTGCGCGGCGAAATCCGCTGGTGTCAGGGCTATTCCGAGCCGGGCGCAGGCTCCGACCTCGCCTCCGTCCAGACCCGCGCCGTGAATCAGGGCGACCACTGGATCGTCAACGGTCAGAAGATCTGGACCTCCTACGCCGACAAGGCCGACTGGATCTTCTGCCTGGTCCGAACCGATCCCGAGGCGCCCAAGCATCTGGGCATCAGCTTCGTCCTGTTCGACATGGCGACGCCGGGCGTGACGACGCGGCCCATCACCCTGATCAGCGGGAAGTCGCCCTTCTGCGAGACCTTCTTCGACGACGTGCGCGTGGAAAAGGAGAACCTGATCGGCACGCTGAATCGCGGCTGGGACGTGGCCAAGGCCCTGCTGGCGCATGAGCGGACCATGATCGGTGCCATGGGCGATACCGGGGTCGGCCGACCGCTGGGTCAGGTCGCGGCTGATCATCTGGGGCTGGACGAGGCCGGGCGGCTGGATGAGCCGCTGCTGCGCGCCCGCATCGCCGACTACGACATCGACGCCGCCGCCTTCCGTCTGGCGATGGAGCGGGCGGGCGATCAGATGAAGGCGAAACAGGCCCATCCGGCCATCGCCTCCATGTTGAAATATTATGGCTCGGAACTGAACAAGCGCCGCCACGAACTGGCCATGGCGGCGGGCGGATCGGACGCGCTGGAATGGGAGGGCGAGCGCTCGAACGATGGCCAGGCCGCCCGCGACTGGCTGCGCACCAAGGCCAACTCGATCGAAGGCGGGACCAGCGAAGTCCAGTTGAACATCATCGCCAAACATCTGCTGCAACTACCGGGGGCGTGACGCCACGCCCGCCGTCATCCTCGGGCCTGACCCGAGGATCGAGGGCTGCGCCGGACTGGACGCCGCCCGCTCGCCACCACGCCCGATGCCCGGATCAAGTCCGGGCATGACGAAGAGAAAGTAGGATTGATGCCCCTGATCCTGACCGAAGAGCAGATTATGCTTCAGGACGCCGCCGACGGCTTCCTGAAAGAAAACGCGCCCATCGCCCACCTGCGCCGGCTGCGCGACAGCCGCGACCCCGACGGCGTCTCGCGCGACCTGTGGCGGGGGTTCGGCGAGATGGGCTTTTCCGGCGTCGTCATTCCCGAGCAAGACGGCGGCTCGGGCCTCGGCGCCGTCGAGGCGGGCGTCATCGCCGAAAGCCTGGGCCGCACCCTGACGCCGTCGCCCTTCATGGGCTCGTCCGTGCTGGCGGCGACGGTGTTGAAGGCGGCGGGATCGCAGACGCAGAAGCCATGGCTGGGCCGGATCGCGGCGGGCGAGGCCATCCTCAGCCTGGCCGTCGACGAAGGACCCAAACACGCGCCCGCGAAGATCGCTGCGCGCGCCGAACGCTCGGGCAACGGCTTCAAGCTGAACGGCGCCAAGGGCTTCGTGCTGGACGGCCATGTCGCCGACGCCCTGATCGTCGCCGCGCAAACGGATGAGGGCCTGACCTTGTTCCTGCTCGATCCGGCGACGCCGGGCCTCTCGGTCGAGCGCACCGTCATGGTCGACGCCCACAACGCCGCCCGCGCGACCTTGAGCGAGGTTCAGGTCGACGCCGACGCCGTGATCGGCGCTGTAGGCGAGGGACGGGGGCCGCTGGACGCCGCCCTGACGCTGGGCCGCGCCTGCGCCGCTTCGTCGCTGGTCGGGGCGGGGGATCAGGCGTTCAAGGCGACGCTGGACTATCTGAAGACCCGCAAGCAGTTCGGCAGGCTGATCGGCGAGTTCCAGGCCCTGCAGCACCGCGCCGCCTACCTGTTCACCGAGCTGGAACTGGCCAAGGCCGCGACTTTGGCCGCGCTTCAGGCCATCGACGCGGGCCGCTCCGACGCCGAACAGGCCGCCGGTATCGCCAAGGCCAAGGCGGGCCGCGTCGCCGAACTGGCGGTGCAGGAGGCGGTCCAGATGCACGGAGGCGTCGGCATGACGGACGAGTTCGACGTCGGCCTGTTCATGAAGCGGGTGCGGGTGCTGAACGAACTTCTCGGCGACGCCCATTTCCACGCTGAACGCCTAGCTCGCGCCCAGGGCTTCTAACCCCTTCTCCCCTTGAGGGAGAAGGTGGCCTGCGAAGCAGGCCGGATGAGGGGTGTCGACGCGTCCTGATCCGGTTAGGCTTCGCGATATGGAGACACCCTCCGACAGAAGCCCACATTCGCCCGCCGGGCTCGTAGCGCGCCGACTGACGCCGAAGCCACGCTCTCAAGCTGGTCATTGAGGCTGACGGCGGGATTCATCGCCTGACCGAAGCGCGCGACGCCGACCGGGACGCCTGGCTGGCCGAGGCTGGCTATGCGGTTCTGCGCTTCGACAACGCCGCGATACTGCACAATCCGAACCTCGTGTTCGAGGCGGTGCGCGGGCACGTCGAAGGACTGCGCCGACACCCCTCATCCGTCTCGCTGCGCGAGCCACCTTCTCCCACAAGGGGAGAAGGATGGTGCCGCTTCCCGTTTGATCCAGGGCAAAGCCGTGCGGCTCAGGATGACGGGGCGGGATTCACTCGCTACACCTCCGGCAAGGGAGAAACGACATGACGCGATCCAACGCGCCCGCCTATCAGAGCGGTTTCGCCAACCACTTCGCCACCGAGGCGGTGGACGGCGCCCTGCCGGTGGGCCGCAACTCGCCGCAGCGTCCGGCGCTGGGCCTCTATGCCGAACAGCTGTCGGGCACGGCCTTCACCGCCCCGCGCGATCATAATCTGAGAAGCTGGCTCTATCGCCTGCGGCCCTCGGCCCAGCACGGGCCGTATCAGCCGTTCGCGCAAGGGAGGGTGCGCTCCGGTCCCTTCACCGAGACGCCGCCCAATCCTAACCGGATGCGCTGGGACCCGCTGCCCATGCCGGACCAGCCGACCGACTGGGTCGAGGGGCTGACGACCTATGGCGGCAACGGCGACGCCGATTCCGGGACGGGGGTGGGCGTCCACCTCTACGTCGCCAACCGCTCGATGGTCGATCGGGTCTTCTATTGCGCCGACGGCGAGCTGCTGATCGTGCCGCAGCAGGGGACGCAGCGCTTCGTCACCGAGATGGGGGTGATTGAGGCGGCGCCGGGCCACGTGGTCGTCATCCCGCGCGGCGTGCGCTTCCGCGTCGAGGTCGATGGCGAGGTTCGCGGCTATGTCTGCGAGAACTACGGCGCGCCCTTCCGCCTGCCGGATCTCGGCCCCATCGGCTCCAACGGCCTGGCCAATCCGCGCGATTTCGAGACGCCGGTCGCCGCCTTCGAGGACGTGGATCGCCTGACCGAGTGCGTTCAGAAATACGGCGGCAAGCTGTGGGCTGTGACCTTCGATCACAGCCCGCTGGACGTGGTCGCTTGGCACGGCAACTACGCCCCCTATCGCTATGATACGGCGCGGTTCAACACCATCGGCACGGTCAGCTTCGACCACCCGGACCCGTCGATCTTCACCGTCCTGACCTCGCCCAGCGACACGCTGGGTACGGCCAACTGCGACTTCGTCATCTTCCCGCCGCGCTGGATGGTGGCCGAGGACACCTTCCGTCCACCATGGTTCCATCGCAACGTCATGAGCGAGTTCATGGGGCTGATCTTCGGCGAGTATGACGCCAAGGCGGGGGGCTTTGCGCCGGGCGGCGCCTCCCTGCACAACCGGATGAGCGGCCACGGACCCGATCAGGCCAGCTGGGACGGGGCGACCGGGGCGGACCTCAAGCCGCACAAGATCGAGAACACCCTGGCCTTCATGTTCGAGACGCGCATGCCGATCCGCACCACGGCCTGGGCCGAGCAGACGCCGCTGATGCAGCTCGACTACGACGACTGCTGGACCGGGTTCCAGAAAGGCCGCACGGCGTGAGGGGGAAATCGATCATCGTGGCGGCGGGGCTTTCGGCTCTGCTGGCGCTGGCCGGATGCGCGCCGTCCGCCGAGAAGGCGACCGATCAGTCCGCCGAGGCCGCGGCCTGCGCCGCTCGGGGCGGAGAGATGCGTCCCGTGGGACGGCTGCAGAGCGTCCAGTGCGTCATTCGCTACGCCGATGCGGGGAAGCCCTGCACCGACGGCGCCCAGTGTCAGGGGGACTGCCTGGCGTCCGCTGACGCCCGCCCTGCGGCCGGCGCGGCCGCGAGCGGCTTCTGCGCCGCAGACAGCAATCGTTTCGGCTGTCGCACCGTGATCGAGCACGGCCAGGCCAAGCCGACGCTCTGCATCGACTGACGTCATGAAAAGGGCCCCGTCGCGATCACGACGGGGCCCCTGTTCTGTGCGAGGTCCGGTTTAGGACTTCGGCGGGGTGTTCGAGGTGGTCATGCCGCCGTCGAGGTTGCCGGCCTCGGCCTTGATGGCGTCAGCCTTCTCGTCGGCCCTCTTCTGCACGGCGTCGGCCTGGGCGTTGAGGGCGTCGGCCTGTGCGTCGGTCGGGGCGACGTCGGCCTGGTTCTCAAGCTGCGTGGCGGTGACGTCGGCTTCTGCTTCCACGGCGTCGGCGCGAGCGTCCGCTTCCTTCTCGGCCGGGTTCTGGCAGGCGGCCAGGCCGGTCATGGCGGCGACGGAAACAGCGGCGAGAACGAGTTTGCGCATGGTTGTGCTCCAGATGGTTGAGCCTTGGAAACTCGCGGGCTCACAATCGGTTCACGCCTCTGTGATCACGTTTTTCAGCCTGCTTCGGCGAAGGCCACGCGCGCCGCGCCCAAAAGGGCGGCGTGTTCATGCAGGATCACCTTGGTGGGGATGGCGGCCATATAGTCCTGGAAACGGCCCTTGCGCTCGAACCGTCGGCGGAAGGGGCTGGCCTGGATGAAGGGCAGGATGCGCGGGACGATGCCGCCGGCGATATAGACCCCGCCGCGCGCGCCGGTGGTCAGGGCGATGTCTCCAGCCACGGCGCCCAGCATGGCGC
>DGIZ01000268.1:0-8109 GCA_002386585.1 Brevundimonas sp. UBA4609
GGCGCCGCGCGGCGCGCCTGGGCCTCAGCCGGAACGGCGACGCTCAGACCGGCGGCGGCGATCAGCGCGGCGGCGGCGAAGGACGGAATACGGGTGGTGCGGCGCATCGATCAGGGCCCCCTCTGTGACGATGAAGGCGCCTTTATGGGCGGTCGTATCGCGCCGGGGCAACTGTTCCGCCGGCTGAAGGGAACCGGGCGCGACGCCTTGTCGCGCTCTTGGGGTCGCGCCCGGCGGAACGGCGGCCGTCAGCAGGCCGCCCGACGCGGGGGCGCCGGGCAGGGTCGGGCCCTGAGGCGGACTTCGCCGGTCTCTCGGCGTGAAAGGCGGCGCGCGTCGAGCAGGGCGCCGATCCAGCCCCACGCGGGTTCCTTATGAGTGCGGTAGATGTGGTCCATGACTTCGTCCTCCTTTCTGAGAAGGCCAGGATGGCGCATGGTGCGCATGGTCACAAACGGGACGATGACGCCGATTCATAAGGCTGACTTATGTCTGATCCTCTTTCCCGTATTCCGGTCGACGCCCTTCGCGTGTTCGAGGCGGCGGCGCGCCTGCTCAGCTTCACCCGCGCGGCCGAGGCTCTCGGCATGAGCCAGGCGGCGGTCAGCTGGCGCATCCGCGACCTGGAGCAACGGCTCGAGCGGCCCCTGTTCACGCGCGGCACGCGGCAGGTGGCCCTGACGCCCGAGGGGGAGCGACTGGCCACGGCCGCGACCGAGGCGATGACCTTGCTGAGACGGGCGGTGGCCGAGGTGGTTGAGGCGGACCAGGGCGTATTGGCCGTCACGACGCTGCAGACCATGGCGACCCAATGGCTGGCGACGCGGCTGGGCGCGTTCCAGTTGGCCAATCCCGACCTGGCCGTGCGGGTCGACACCAGTTCCATACTGTCCAATCTGGGCGCGGACGGGCTGGACGTGGCCTTGCGCTTCGGCTCGGGTCGGTGGCCGGGACTGGAAAGCCGCTTTCTGATGCCGGCCGTCTTCGCGCCGGTCTGCACTCCGGCCCTGCGCGACCGGCTGGAGCTGAAGTCGCCTGCCGATCTGAAGCGCGCCCATCTGATCGGAGAGCCCCGCGAATGGGCCGCATGGTTCGCCGCCGCCGGCGTGGCGCCCGCCGACGCCGGAGCGCCGCCCAGGCTGACCGCCGACAATCAGGCGATGGAGGTGGCGGCGGCTCTGGGCGATCAGGGCGTGGCCCTGGGCTCGCCCATCCTTTACGGCCGCGAACTGGAGCGCGGCCTGCTGGTCCGGCCGTTCCATCAGACCGTTGCCCTGGCCGAGGGTTATTGGCTCTGTTACCCGTCGGGCCGACGCCTGGTCCCCAAGATCGCCCGCTTCCGTGACTGGATTCTGGACACTGCCCGCGCCGACCCGGCGGTGGTCGAAGGCGCGCGGCTGGCGGGACGCGAGGTGGGCGAAGAAGGCGCGTAAGCCCTTCTCCCCTTGTGGGAGAAGGTGGCAGGCGAAGCCTGACGGATGAGGGGTCTTGCGACGCAACCTCTGAACTCATCCCATCAGACGCCGCGACCATACGCGAGAAGGCAGCGCTCACGCCCCTCATCCGAGCGCCTCCGGCGCCCACCTTCTCCCACAAGGGGAGAAGGAAACAAGAAAGGGCGGGACCTTTCGATCCCGCCCTTCCGTCGTCTGAGCTTTGAGTTGCCGGACTTCCTTAGAAGTCCATGCCGCCCATACCGCCCATGCCGCCCATGTCGGGGGCGCCGCCGGCCGAGGCCTTCTTCGGCGCATCGGCGATGGCGGCTTCGGTCGTGATCATGATGCCCGCGACCGAACCGGCCGAGGCCAGAGCCGAACGGACGACCTTGGCCGGGTCGATGACGCCCATTTCCACCAGGTCGCCATACTGTTCCGTCTGGGCGTTGAAGCCGAACTCGGCCTTGGCCGATTCCAGCACCTTGCCGACCACGATCGAGCCTTCGACGCCCGAGTTTTCCGAGATCTGACGGATCGGAGCCTGCAGGGCGCGGCGGACGATGTTGACGCCGGCGTTCTGATCGGCGTTGTCGCCCTTCAGACCGTCCAGCACCTTGGAGGCCTTCAGCAGGGCCACGCCGCCGCCCGGGACGATGCCTTCATCGGCAGCGGCGCGGGTCGCGTTCAGGGCGTCGTCGACGCGATCCTTCTTTTCCTTCACTTCGACTTCGGTCGAGCCGCCGACGCGCAGGACGGCGACGCCGCCGGCCAGCTTGGCCAGACGTTCCTGCAGCTTCTCGCGGTCGTAGTCCGAGGTGGTGTCCTCGATCTGGCGCTTGATCTGGCCGACGCGGGCCTCGATGCCGTCCTTCTCGCCCGAACCTTCGACTATCGTGGTGTCGTCCTTGGTGATCTGGACCTTCTTGGCCTTGCCCAGCATGTCGAGCGTGACCGTTTCCAGCTTGATGCCGAGGTCTTCAGAGATGACCTGGCCGCCCGTCAGGATGGCGATGTCTTCCAGCATGGCCTTGCGGCGATCGCCGAAGCCAGGGGCTTTCACGGCCGCCACACGCAGACCACCGCGTAGTTTGTTGACGACCAGGGTCGCCAGGGCTTCGCCTTCGATGTCTTCGGCGATGATCAGCAGGGGACGGCCCGACTGAACCACGGCTTCCAGCACCGGCAGCATCGGCTGCAACGAGGTCAGCTTCTTCTCGTGGAGCAGGATGAGCGGCTCTTCGAGGGAGACCTCCATCTTGTCCGGGTTGGTGATGAAGTAGGGCGACAGGTAGCCGCGGTCGAACTGCATCCCTTCGACGATGTCGACGGTGGTTTCGGCGGTCTTGGCTTCTTCGACGGTGATGACGCCTTCGTTGCCGACCTTGGCCATGGCCTGGGCGATCAGGTCGCCGATTTCAGCGTCGCCGTTGGCCGAGATGGTGCCGACCTGGGCGATTTCCGAGTTGTTGGAAACCGGCTTGGAGTTCGACTTGATCTCTTCCAGCACCGCTTCGACAGCCTTGTCGATGCCGCGCTTCAGGTCCATCGGGTTCATGCCGGCGGCCACGGCCTTCAGGCCTTCCTGAACGATGGCCTGGGCCAGGACGGTGGCGGTGGTGGTGCCGTCGCCCGCCTTGTCGTTCGCCTTGGAAGCGACTTCGCGGATCATCTGGGCGCCCATGTTCTCGAAGGCGTCTTCCAGCTCGATTTCCTTGGCCACCGAGACGCCGTCCTTGGTCGAGCGCGGGGCGCCGAAGGACTTCTGGATCACGACGTTGCGGCCCTTCGGACCCAGGGTCACCTTGACGGCGTCAGCCAGGACGTTGACGCCCTTCAGCATCTTGTCGCGAGCGTCGGTGTTGAACTTTACGATTTTAGCGGCCATGCGGGCTGCTCCTATCTATAAGATTTTACGTTAGAATTCCGGAAACCCAGGACGCGTCTTACGACAGCACGCCCAGGACGTCGGATTCCTTCATGATGATCAGGTCTTCACCGTCGATCTTCACTTCGCTGCCCGACCACTTGCCGAACAGGACGCGGTCGCCGGCCTTCAGCTCCAGGGCGACGAACTTGCCGTCTTCGTCACGGACGCCGGGGCCCACGGCGACGACTTCGCCTTCCTGGGGCTTTTCCTTGGCCGTGTCGGGGATGATGATCCCGCCCTTGGTCTTGGATTCTTCTTCAACGCGCTTGACCAGCACGCGGTCGCCGAGCGGACGAAACGCCATCTGAGTAACTCCCGTTAGGATGTTGGTTCCAGCCCTCGGAGCCCACGACTTTGGCAGTCGCCCTCCCCGAGTGCTAACGACCGGGGAGTTAGGCAGGGGGGCGGGGGGCGTCAAGGGCGAGGCGGACCGAAATTCGGCGCCTTGATGAAGCGAAAATGAACGGGCGCCCCCGGGGTCGTTCAGACAGGCTTCGCTAAAAGGGGGACAACGGATCAACCGGCTTTCGAAAGGAGCCCGCCATGAAGACCCTGTTCAAGATCGGCGCCGGCGCTATCGCCCCTGCTCTGGTTGTGACGATGCTGGCCACGACTCCGGCCGCGGCCCAGAACTATCGCGACCGCGATCGCGACAATACCGGCCGTGACGCCGTCCTTGGCGCTGTCGTCGGCGGCGTGGCCGGCGCCCTGATCGGCCAAGGCGACGGACGTTATGTCGCGGGCGGCGCCTTGGCGGGTGCGGCCCTCGGCGCGGCCTCGTCCTCGAGCAACGACGACTGCAGCTATTACCGCGGCGGTCGCTGCTACCGGAACCAGGGCCACTGGGAGCGCGAACATGGCATCAACAGCCGCGACGGCTATTACAACGGCCGTTACGAGCGCAACAACGGCCGCTATTACCGCGACGGTCGTTACTGGCGGAACCACGGCGAGTGGCGCAGCTATCAGAACCGCCGCGACCGCGACTACCGCTATGACCGCCGCTGGTAGGCGAGCGGCGAGATGAAGAAAGGCCCGGTTTCGCGATCGGGCCTTTTTCATGGAGGATTCAGTCGAATTGAGCTTTGCGCGCCTTGCCGATCAAGCCCAGGTGAGTGACCTCGAAGGCTTGCGGAGACTTCAGGCCATAGCCGAGCGCACGATCGAAGCCGATATGCGCCAGCCAGATCAGGCTGAGCGCGATCGCCGACGGCGCGGAGATCAGCAGGCCCGCGCCGGCCAGCAGCAGCGGACCGATCAGGCTGTGCGCCAGATTATAGCTCCAGGCCCCGACGCGCGGCCCGGCCAGATAGCCAGCGAAGGATAGGTCCGGCGCCAGGAAGAGAATGGCGAACAACCCCCAACCTCCGCCCTCCTGGCCGAAACGCCCATAGGCCAGGACGGCGAGGACGAGCAGAGCCAGACCCTCGAGCCTCTGCCAGGCGGGGGCGACGACGGTCACGCCGTCAATCGTCGCAGCAGGTCGGCTGTCGAAGGGTCGAGGCCAGAGGACGGCGCGCCGGCTTCGACGTCCTTGAGCACGGTCTTGGCCAGGGCCTTGCCGAGCTCCACTCCCCATTGATCGAAACTGTTGATGTCCCACAGGACGCCTTCGACGAAGGTCTTGTGCTCATAAAGGGCGATCAGGGCGCCGAGGGAACGGGGCGTCAGCGCTTCCATCAGGATGGCTGTCGACGGGCGGTCGCCGGGGAAGGTCTTGTGCGGAGCCAGACGGTCGGCCTCGGCCTCGGATGCGCCCGAGGCGAGCAGTTCGGCGCGAGCCTGGCCCTCGGTCTTGCCCTGCATCAGGGCCTGGGCCTGGGCCAGGGCGTTGGCCCAAAGGGGCGTCGAAGACGCGTCCTCGCAGGTGCGGCCGACGATGACGAAGTCGAGGGGAACGACCTGCGGTCCCTGATGCAACTGCTGGAAGAAGGCGTGCTGGCCGTTGGAGCCGGGTTCGCCGAAAACGACGGGACAGGTCTGGCGACCGACGGGCGAGCCGTCGCGGCGCACCCGCTTGCCGTTCGACTCCATCTCCAACTGCTGCAGGAAGGCGGGCAGGCGACGCAGGGCGTGGGCGTAGGGCGCGACGCTGCGCGCCGGGCGGTTCAGGCCGTCCACATTGTAGATGTCGGCCAGCGCCATGAGCACCGGCCCGTTCCTCTCCAGCGGCGCCTCGAGGAAATGCCGGTCCAGTGCGGCGGCGCCGTCGAGGAATTCCTGGAACGCCTCCCAGCCCAGGCCGATGACGCAGGACAGGCTGACCGCCGACCACAGGGAATAGCGGCCGCCGACCCAGTCCCTGAAGGCGAAGGTGCGGCCGCATCCGAAGGCCGTCGCCTTGTCCGGCGCGGCGGTCACGCCGATGAAGTGTCTGGCCATCCCCTCGGCGGGCAGGGCGGCGGCCAGCCACGCCTTGGCGGCCTCGGCGTTGGTCAGGGTTTCCTGGGTGGTGAAGGTCTTGGAGACGACGACGACCAGGGTGGTCTCGGGCTCCAGTCCGATCAGGGCCTCGGCCATGTCGCGCGGATCGATGTTGGCGACGAAGCGCAGGTCGATGGCCGGATCAAGCGGGCGCAGGGCGTCCCAGATCAGTCGAGGACCCAGATCAGAGCCGCCGATGCCGATATGGAGCACCGTCCGGATGGTGCGCCCGGTCGCGCCTGTCTCATTTCCGGACCGCACCGCTTCGGCATAGGTCTTCATTTCGGCGCGAACGGCCTCGACCTCGGCCGAGACCGGCTCGCCCAAGGCGTGGAAGTCCGCGCCGTTCGCCGCGCGCAGGGCCGGGTGCAGCACTGCACGGCCCTCGGTCAGATTGACGGCCTCGCCGTTGAACAGGGCCGCGCGACGGCCCCCCACGTCGCAGGCGCGCGCCAGGGCCAGGGCCGCGTCCAGGCCGGCGCGGGTCCAGCTCTGCTTCGACAGGTCGATAAGCAGGTCGGCCGCCTCCAGCGTCAGCCGCGCCAGACGATCCGGGTCGGCGGCGAACTGATCCTGGATGCGGGCGCCGGCGTCCCGGCGGGCGGCGGCTTCGAGTTCGGCCCAGGCGGCGGCGTGCGGCATCATCGTCTCCCCATGGCGGTTCGGTGCGGTTGGCCCGACGCTTGCAGGCTCTGGTGTACGGCTCAGGCCGAGAAGAGTTCAATCCAGGATCGGGTCAACAAGGGTTTCCTTCGGAAGCGCCGCGGCCCGCTCCCTTGTGAAAGGCACGCCATGTCCTGCGGAATAGCCCTCGCTGTCGCCCTGATGCTGGCCGATCCCGCCGTCGCCGAAGCGGCGGCCCTGCCGCCGGTGGCGCCCGCCGCGCCGGTCTCGGTGGCCCAGGAGCCCCTGTTCGCCGATCTGGTCGCCCGGTCGGGCGCCCTGAAGTCGATCGTCGACGGCTGGATGGCCTCGGGCGAGGCGGACCAGGCCGGCTTCTTCACCGGCGCAGCCTATGCGGCGTTCAAGACCCAGGCGACGGATCTGGCCCAGCGCGACATGCAGGGGCATCTGATCCTCAAGGAACGAGGCACGGATAACGACCTGAAGTGCATCCTGCGCGGCATTTCTGAAGACATCCCGGTCAAGGTCGCGGCGGTGGAGACGGCGCCCGACGCGGCTGCGCGCAAGTTGGCGCTCGACGAGCTGTCCTATCTGCTGAACGATAACGTCGAGGTCATCACCTCGCCGCCTCAGCCCGCGGCGTAGCCGCCGGCTGAGGCTTGATCCTGCCGCGCTTTGCGCGACTTGAGGCTCGATTAGGGGGAGGTTGGTTTCCGCGAGGAATCCTCAGCCCTCCACGGTCTCGGGGTATTTGATGGCGCAGCCGTAGGGCGCGGCGTAGGCGGTCTGGACCGCGCGGCCGGCCTTGGCGTCGGCCAGGGCGGCGCGAACGAAGTTGTTGGCCCCGTCCAGATCTTCCACCTTGTTGGTCGGCCGATCGTCGATGCCGCCGACGTAGATCAGCCGCCCCTCGGGGTCGATGATCCGCATGTCGGGCGTGGTCTTGGCGTCGTAGCGCTTGCCCACCTCGCCGGTCGGATCCAGCAACAGATGGGTGAAGGCGGCCTGGTGCTTGGCCTTCCAGGCTTGCGCCTCCTCCCCCTCGACGAAGCCCTGGGTTCCCGGCGACGAGGAGATGATGGTCAGCCAGACCACGCCGTCGGCGGTCGCCTCGCGCTGCAGGGCCTGCATGGCCCCGCTGTAGTGTTTCTTCACGAAGGGACAGCCTTCGTTGGTCCATTCCAGAACGACCGTCTTGCCGCGGAAGTCGGCCAGCGACCGCTGATGGCCCTCGGCGTCGACCAGGGTGAAGGCGGGGGCCGTTTCGCCGGGGGCTGGCGCTTCGATCGCCTCGGGGGCGACAGCGGCGGTCTCGGACCGCTCCGGCGATGCGGCGGGTTGCTGCTGGCAGGCGGCGAGCAGCAGGAGGGAGGCGGAGGCGGCGGTCAGCAGGCGGAACATGGCGGTCTCCTTGGGATGAAAAGTCAGCGGTCGGCGGCGTCCTTCAGGGCGTCGACGACGACGCCCTCGGTCAGCAACTGCGGCAGGATGCGCGGCTCGGCCCGGCCCGGCGCATAGACGAGGTAGAGGGGCACGCCCGAGCGGCCGTGGCGTTGCAGCTCGGCGGTGATGGCGTCGTCGCGGCGCGTCCAGTCGCCGACCAGATAGACGGCGTTCGCCTGCTCCAGCGCTTCAGTCGTGCGGGTCGAGGACAGGGCGGCGCCCTCATTGAGCTTGCAGGTCACGCACCAGTCGGCG
>DGIZ01000268.1:8317-8631 GCA_002386585.1 Brevundimonas sp. UBA4609
TCACGCACCAGTCGGCGGTGAAGTTGACCAGGACGGGCCGCCCCTCTGCCAGGGCGGCCTTCACCGCCTGTTCGGACCAGGGCTGGGAGGGCAGGCGGGTCGAGGCGCTGTCGCCGTCCGACGCGGCAGGCGCGGCCTTTCCGGTCAGGACGCCGAGGCCCAGGGCCGCGATCAGGGCCAGGACGGCGGCGATCCCCGCAGCCCGACCCTTGCCCGGCGCGGCGGCCTGGAAGCGGCCGTAGAGCCATAGCGCCAGGGCCAGCATCAGCCCGGCGCCGAACAGTAGAGCCAGGGCGTCGGCGGTCTGGCGGCCA
>DGIZ01000268.1:8862-9278 GCA_002386585.1 Brevundimonas sp. UBA4609
GCGTCGGCGGTCTGGCGGCCATAGACCCAGGCCAGCCACAGGGCGGCGCCGTACATGGGGAAGGCCAGCAGATTGCGCAGCGTCTCCATCCACGGGCCGGGTTTCGGCAGACGGGACAGCAGACGCGGATTGAGGCTGATCAGCACATAGGGCAGGGCCAGGCCCAGCCCCAGCATCAGGAAGACCGCCAGGGCCATGGGCCAGGGCATGAACAGGGCCGCGCCGAGCGCAAAGGCCATGAAGGGGGCGGTGCACGGCGCGGCGACGACCACGGCCAGCACGCCGGTGAAGAAGGCGCCCGCCGCGCCGGGCAGGCGCGCCAGCGGGCCGTGTCCGGCGCCTTGCAGGCCTGCGCCGACGTGGAAGACGCCCGACAGATTCAGCGCCACCGCCAGCATCAGCAGGGCCAGGGCGGC
>DGIZ01000266.1 GCA_002386585.1 Brevundimonas sp. UBA4609
GAGACGCCCGAACTGGGCGGCGACGATCTGGCGGTCCTGCTGGCCGGCGCCTGGCGCGGCGCCCAGGCCCGCAAGGCGGGCGAGCCCGCCCGCATCACCGTCGGCCCGCTGGCCGACGCCGCCGGCGTCAACACCGGCTATGACCAGATCCTGATCCTGCAGGACGACGGGCCGTTCCTGGTCGACAGCGTCCTGGTCGCCCTGGCCGAGGCGGGGGTCACCGTGCGGGCCCTGTTCCACCCGATCGTCGAGATCGAGGCGGGCCGTCGCGACTCCCTGATCATCGTCGTCATCGATCCCCTGCCGCAGGAGCGTCGTGACGCCCTGGGCGAGGGTCTGGCGACCGCCATGGCCGATGTCCGCGCCGCCGTGCGCGATCACGGCGCCATGGTTCAGGCCATGCGCGAGGCCGTCCAGCGTCTGGAGGCCGCGCCGCCGAAGGGCGTGGACCCCGAGGTGCTGAAGGAGAATCTCGAGTTCCTGCGCTGGGCCAAGAGCGACCATTTCGTCTTCCTGGGCGCCCGCGACTACGACTATCCGCGCGACGCGTCCGGTTCGTATGAGGCCGAGGCGCCGCTGAACCAGTCCAGCGACGGTCTGGGCGTTCTCAGCGATCCCGAGCGCCGCGTGCTGCGCCGCGCCTCCGAACCGGCCGTCCTGACCGCCGCCATGCAGCGCCAGCTGGGCGAAAGCGATCCGGTCACCGTGGCCAAGGCCAATATGCGCTCGCGGGTCCACCGGCGGGCCTACATGGATTATGTCGGGGTCAAACGCTACGACGCCGACGGCAAGCCGACCGGAGAGACGCGCTTTGTCGGCCTGTTCACCGCCGAGGCCTATGACAAGATGGCCAAGGAGGTGCCGCTGATCCGGCGCAAGGTGGCCAATGCGCTGGAACGCGCCGGCAAGACTCCGGGCAGCCATAATCACAAGCGCCTGAAGAACATCCTCGAGAACTACCCTCGCGACGAGCTGTTCCAGATCGGCGAGGACGAGCTGCTGGATACGGCGCTGGGCGTCCTGCACCTGTATGATCGTCCGCGCATCCGCCTGTTCACGCGCCGCGATCCGTTCGACCGCTTCGTCTCTGTGCTGTGCTTCATCCCCCGCGAGCGTTTCGACGCGGGCCTGCGCCAGCGCATCGGCGGCATTCTGGCCAAGGCCTGGGGCGGCCGCGTCTCGGCCTGGTATCCGCAACTGAGCGACCAGCCGCTGACGCGCGTCCACTACATCATCGGCGTGACGCCGGGCGAGCACCCCGTGCCCGACCTGAAGGCCCTGGAGGCCGAGGTGGCCGAGGCCGGACGCAGCTGGATCGACCGCTTCGAGCGCGCCTTGCGCCTGGCCGGGGTGGACGAAGCCGCCGTCGGCCCGACCAGCGCCCGCTGGGCCGAGGGTTTCGGCGTCGCCTTCCGCGACCGTTACGACGCCGCTGAGGCCGTGGCCGACCTGGAGCAGTTTGATCGCCTGAACGACGGCTCGGCGGCCGACGGCGTCCATGCCGAGCCGGTGGCGGTGCGCGCCTTCCGCACGGCCGACGAGACCAATCTGCAGTTCCGCTTCAAGCTGTATCGCCGCGGGTCGGCCGTGCCGCTGTCCGACGTGCTGCCGATCCTGGCCGACATGGGTCTGAAGACGCTCGAGGAATCCGACCACGTCGTGCGGACGATCGGCCAGGAGCCGATCTACATCCACGACTTCCTGCTGGAAGACCCGCGCGGCGCCGACCTGGTCTTCGCCGACCTCAAGACCCCGTTCGAGGAGGCTTTCAAGGCCGTGTGGAATGGCCGCACCGAGAGCGACGGCTTCAACCGCCTGGTGCTGGAGCTGGGCGTCGACTGGCGCGAGGCGGCCCTGATCCGCACCCTGGCGCGTTACCGCCAGCAGACGGGTCTGGACCCCTCCCAGTCGGTTCAGGAAGCGGCCCTGCGCGAATACCCCGACGCAGCGCGCGCCATTCTGGCCCTGTTCAAGGCCAAGTTCGACCCGGCCCATGGCGGTTCGGTCGCCGAGCGCGAAGCGGCCGTGGCTGAACTGGACGCGAAGATCGAGACCCTGCTGCAGGACGTGAAGAGCCTGGATCACGACCGCGCCCTGCGCCGGATCTCAGCCCTGATCGACGGGATCAAGCGCACCAACTTCTATCAGGTCGACGCCGAGGGGAATCCGAAGGCCCACATCTCGATCAAGATCGCGGCCCAGGAACTGGCCGACCTGCCCCTGCCCAAGCCCTTCCGCGAAATCTTCGTCTGGGCGCCGTACGTCGAAGGCACGCACCTGCGCTTCGGCCCGGTGGCGCGCGGCGGTCTGCGCTGGTCGGACCGTCGTGACGATTTCCGCACCGAGGTCCTGGGTCTGGTGAAGGCCCAGCAGGTCAAGAACTCGGTCATCGTGCCGGTCGGCTCCAAGGGCGGCTTCTATCCCAAGCAACTGCCGGTCGGCGGCACGCGCGAGGAGACGCAGGCCGAAGCCATCCGCGCCTACAAGACCTTCCTGTCCGGGATGCTGGACATCACCGACAACATCGTCGGCGACGGCGCGCCGGTGCGTCCGGCGAATGTCGTGGCCTGGGAAGGCGACGACCCCTATCTGGTCGTGGCCGCCGACAAGGGCACGGCGACCTTCTCGGACATCGCCAACGGGGTGAGCCAGTCCTACGGCTTCTGGCTGGACGACGCCTTCGCCTCGGGCGGCTCGGCCGGTTACGACCACAAGAAGATGGGCATCACCGCGCGCGGCGCCTGGGAGGCGGTCAAGCGCCACTTCCGCGAAGTCGGCAAGGACATCCAGACGGAGCCCTTCACCGTGGTCGGCGTCGGCGACATGTCCGGCGACGTCTTCGGCAACGGCATGCTGCTGTCGCAGGCGACCAAGGTGGTGGCCGCCTTCGATCACCGCGACATCTTCATCGACCCGAACCCGGACGTGGCGAAGTCGTGGGCCGAGCGCAAGCGCCTGTTCGAGACGCCGCGCACCAGCTGGCAGGACTATGACAAGAGCCTGATCTCGGAAGGCGGCGGCGTCTTCTCGCGCTCGGCCAAGTCGATCGCCCTGACGCCCCAGATCAAGGAACTGCTGGACATCGAGGCCGACACCGTCGACCCGGTCACCCTGGTGCAGGCCATCCTCAAGGCCCGCGCCGAACTGCTCTACTTCGGCGGCATCGGCACCTACATCAAGGGCTCCGGCGAGACCAACCTGCAGGTCGGCGACAAGGCGAACGACGCCATCCGCATCAACGGCGGCGAGGTTCGCGCCCAGATCATCGGCGAAGGCGCCAACCTGGGCATGACCCAGCTGGGCCGCATCGAGGCGGCGCGCGTCGGCGTGCGGCTGAACACCGACGCCATCGACAACTCGGCCGGCGTGGACTCCTCCGACCAGGAGGTGAACATCAAGATCCTGCTGGGCGGCGCCATCGCCTCGGGCCATCTGAAGGCCGAGGATCGCAACGCCCTGCTGAAGTCGATGACGGACGAGGTGGCGCATAACGTCCTGCGTCACAACTACGACCAGACGCTGGCCCTGACCCTGCAACAGGCCGAAGGGGCGAACGCCCTGGACGCCCAGCAGGCCTTCATGCAGCACCTGGTTTCGATCGGTAAGCTGAACCGGGCGGTCGAATACCTGCCCGACGACGCCCGCATGGCCGAGATGAAGCTGCAGGGCCAGGCCCTGTCGCGGCCGGAGCTGGCGGTGCTGACCGCCTATTCCAAGCTCGAACTGTTCGACGAGATCGTCGCCTCGGCCGCGCCGGACGACGCCTTCTTCGAGCGGATGCTGGTCGACTACTTCCCGACGCCGCTCGCCCAGTTCGAGAGCGACATGAAGGGCCACCGCCTGCGTCGCGACATCATCGCCACCGTGCTGTCGAACGAGATCGTCAACATGGCCGGACCAACCTTCGCCGACCGCCTGCGCGCGGCGGCCGAGTGCGACACCGCCGCCATGGTCACGGCCTTCGAGACGGCGCGTCACGTCTTCCGCCTCGACGAGGCCTGGAAGGCGGTGTCGGCCCTGGACCTGAAGATCCCGGCCGAGGCCCAGACGGCCCTGTATCAGGAGATCGCCCTGGTCCTGCGTCGCCAGACCTTCTGGCTGGCGCGTCGCGCGTCGCGCACCGAGACGACGGTCGGCGGCATGATCGCCGCCTACCAGCCCGCCGCCGACGCCCTGCGCGCCGCCGGTCCGCAGGTGCTGTCGCGTTATGAGCACGCCCGCTACGAAGGCCGGGTCCAGACCTTCATCGGTCTGGGCGCGCCGGAAGAATTGGCGCGCGACATCGCCATGCTGCGTCCGATGGTGGCCACGGCCGACATCGGCGACCTGGCCGGCGAACTGGGCTGGGACGCTCCGGCCATGGCCCGGGTCTATCACCAGGTCGGCGCCGCCTTCGACTTCGACCGCCTGCGCGTGGCGGCCGGGTCGGTGCCGTCGGGCGATCACTTTGATCGCCTGGCCGTGCGTCGCCTGATCCAGGACCTGATGACCGAGCAGCAGCAGCTGACCCGCGCCGTGGCCAAGGCCTCGGCCGAGGCGGCCGGCGCCGGCGAGGACAGCGCGGAACAGGCGGTCGACGCCTGGATCGGCGCCCGCATGGATCAGGTGGAGGCCTTGCGCGGCTCGGTCGACGAGATCGAGACCTCGGGCTCCGGCTGGACCTTCGCCAAGCTGACCATCGCCAACGGCGCGATCCGCGAGGTGTTGGCTTCAGCAAGCTGAAGCCATTCCTGGTAAGAGCGCTAACGCTCGCCGTGCGGCGGCTCGCTGCTTGAGCGCATGAGGCGCTCGAACAGGTGCGGTTCGCGTCGGCGTCGCAATCAGGGCCCGTCCGTTTCGTCGTCTGGCGAGGCGGGCGGGCCTTGGCGTTTGGGGCGGGGTCGGTTTAGGTGGCGCCTGCTGTTCAGCGAACCGGAGGGCCCATGCCCAGGAAGTTCCTCGTCGTCGTCGACGACAGTCCCGAGCTGGGCGCCGCCCTGGCCTACGCCTCGCGCCGCGCCCGTTCGACCGGGGGCCATGTGGTCCTGTTGCGCGCCCTGCCCGGCGGATCGGACGAGCACTGGTCTGGCGTCCGCGACGAAATCCGCCGCCAGCAGCGTGAGGAGGCGGAAGGCCTGCTGGCCCGGCTGGGCGAGAAGGTCGCCGAGACCTCGGGCGCGCCGCCCGTCTATCTGATCGAGGAAGGCGACCCCCAGGCCGCCATCCGCAAGGCGGTGGGCGACGATCCCGACATCAAGATCCTGATCCTGGCGGCCGGGGCCAACGGACGCGGCCCAGGCCCCCTGGTGTCGGCGGTGTTGAAGCAGGGGGCCGCCCTGACCGGCCGCAAGCTGCCCGTCACCATCGTTCCCGGCGAACTGACCGAGGACGAGATTCTGGATCTGGCTTGATCCAAGGGGCGCTATCGCTGGCCGCGCGGCGGCTCGCTGCTTGAGCGCCCACTTGAACCGGGCCGCGGCAGGGCGCATCTGAGGCTCATGTTCATCCAGACCGAAGCCACGCCTAACCCCAACGCGCTCAAATTCCTGCCGGGCCGCGACGTCGCCCCGCAGGCCGTGTTGGAGTATCGCACCATCGACGAGGCGGCCGCCTCGCCCCTGGCCGAGGCCCTTTTCGAACTGGAAGGGGTCGAGGGGGTCTTCTTCGGCGCCGACTACGTCTCGGTCACCCGCGCGGCGCAGGGACCCGACTGGAGCGAGATGAAGGCGCCGATCCTGTCGGTCATCATGGATCATTTCGTCTCTGGCGCGCCCTTGGTTCGAGCCGGTGAAGCCGTGAGCGAGGACGCTGGCGAGGACACGGAGATCGTCGCCGAGATCAAGGGCCTGCTCGACAGCCGCATCCGTCCGGCGGTGGCCCAGGACGGCGGCGACATCCTGTTCGACCATTTCGACGAGGAAACCGGCGTGCTGCGTCTGCGGATGCGCGGCGCCTGCGCGGGCTGCCCCTCCTCCTCCGCGACCCTGAAGGCCGGGGTCGAGCAGATGATGCGCCATTACGTCCCCGAAGTGACCAGCGTCGAACAGGTGCTGTAAGCGCCGCCCTGTTTCACATGAAACACTCGTCGGACGGCGCGCCCTCGGGCATGATGGCGTCATGAGCGGTTCGGACGAGACATCCCAGGCTCGCGCCCTGGGCGAAGCCCTGGCGGCGCTGCGGCGTGAACGTGGGTTGAGCCAGGCCGAGGCGGGCGCAAGGATCGGCATGACCAGCCAGGGCTGGGGCCTGTATGAGGCGGGCAAACGATCCAGCCTGTTCCGCCCCGACGTCCAGCGCCGCCTGACCGGCGCCCTGGACGCGACGCCCGAGGCGCTGGTCCTGCAGATGGGCGGCGAGCCGGCTTCGCCTGAAGCCCTTCCCGCCACTGGACTTTCAGCCCGCGGCCGCGTCTTCGACGGCGCGCGCGTTCAGACCCGTCGGCTGCGGCTGGAGACGGACGAACTGGCGCCCTGGGCGTCGGCCGGAACGGTGCTGGAGTATGTGCCGGGGCGTTGGCCCCGGCGAGGCCAGGGCTGCGTCATCCAGATCGACGACGGCGCCCAGAGGGTTCGCCTCTATGATCGCGCCGACGACGCCGAAGTCGTGGTTCTCGGCGCAGGCGGTCTGGACCGGACGGAGCGGATCGCGCGTTCGCGCATCCAGTCGATGTCGGCTGTGACCGGCCGCTTTGACGATGAATGAAACAAAATAGTTGCATGATGCGGTCGTTCATGAAACTCTCTGGTTGAAAACGGAGGGATCATGTCGCGTCGCAGCCATCATATCGATCAGGCCGTCGGCCTGCGCATCGCCGCCCGGCGCTCCGCCCTCGGCTGGTCCCAGTCCGTCCTGGCGCGAGAACTGGGAGTCAGCTTTCAGCAGGTCCAGAAGTATGAGACGGGCGTCAATCGCGTCTCCGCCTCGCGTCTGCATCAGGCGGCGATGGCCCTGGGCTGTTCGGTGGGCGACTTCTTCCCAGCGCGACCTGAGATCGAGGGCGAGGCGGAGCTGCTGCACCCGGTTCTGACCAGCGCCGAAGGGCGAGGTCTGGCCGAGGCCTTCGCGCGGATTCCCGACGCCGGCGCGCGTCGCGCCCTGACCCGCGTCGCCCAGGCCATGGCGGCGGCCTGACGGTCTTAGGCGTTGAAGCGGTCGCATCCGCGCCGGTTTCGCATTAGGGACAGGGCCATGAAGATCATGGTCATCGACACGGCGCTGGGCGCCTGCGCCGTCGGAGTGTTCGAGGGCGAAGCGGGCGACGCCCAGCCCCAGCCCCTGGGCCTGCGCGCCGAGCTGATGACCAAGGGCCATCAGGAGCGACTGGGCGGACTGGCGCGCGATGCCGCGGCTGAGGCGGGCGGTTTCGACGGGATGGCGCGCATCGGGGTGACGGTGGGGCCGGGCTCCTTCACCGGCCTGCGTGTCGGCCTGGCCTTCGCCCTGGGGTTGGGCGCGGCGCTGGATCGGCCGGTGGTCGGAATCTCCACCCTAGACGCTCTGGCGGCCTCGGTCCCGTCCGAGGGTCTGGTCGCCGCCGTCATCGACGCCCGCCGAGGCCAGGTCTATGAGCGCCTGTTCCGCGACGGCGTGGCGCTCGGCGAAGCGGAGGCGCTGTCCCTCGAGGCGGCGCGCGACCGCATTCAGGCTGAAACCGGGGACGCGCGGCCGGTCCTGGTCGGCAGCGGGGCCGAGGTTCTGGCCGATGCCTTCCCTGAACTGGCGAGCGCCGCCCTTCATCCCCTGTCCGCTCCCGCGCCCGAGGCGCTGGCGGCCCTCGCCCTGGCCGCCGATCCGACGACCGCCCCGCCGCAGC
>DGIZ01000260.1 GCA_002386585.1 Brevundimonas sp. UBA4609
GCCTGAGCAGGGGCGGGGGCCGGCGCAGGCGTAGGGGATGGCTCGGCGCTGGGTCTCTGAGGCAGCGGCGATTCCATGGGCGCCGGCGCCGGCGTCGGGACAGGCGTCGGCGCAGGAAGGGGCGGCCGCGGTTGCGGCGGAACGAACGGGCGCTCCAGTTCCACGTGGATGATCGGCGGCGGCGGCGTAGGGAGGGATTCGCGACGGTCGCCCGCCGCGTAATGGGCCATGCCGCCCAGGACGATCGCGTGCATCAGCACCGAGGTCCCCGCCGTCAGGGCTCGCTTGAGGCCCGGACGGGTTCGCTTCGTCGGGCCTTCGGGCAGAACGGCGATGCTCATGAAGGCTCCCCCATCGTCCGAACGAATGATGCCTAGGCAAGCATGGCGATATCTAGGCGCAGTATCATCGATCCCTGAACAGGATACGAACACGACGCTCTGAACGTCGGCCCGCGCGTCTCTCTTGACCTGTTAACGGATCGCGCGTAGAAGCCGCGCACTTTCGAGACGTGGGCGGTTCGCCGTCCGCTGAGATCGTGACAATCGAACGGACGGGCTGTGTCCCGCCGGAACGCCCGAAGCGCGCGTTCCGGTTTTTCTGTTTGGGCGTCCTGACCTCGGCTCGATAACACCCGGGCGGGGTTTCGGTCCCGTTCAAAAGAAGGCTCATGAGGCGCTCCGGTCGAAAGACACACGCCTCCACATCGAAAAGAGACGAATTCGAATGCCCACGATCAACCAGCTGATCCGCAAGCCCCGCAAGCCGAAGCCGGTCCGCAACAAGGTCCCGGCCCTGGAGGGTTCGCCCCAGCGTCGCGGCGTCTGCACCCGCGTCTACACCACGACCCCGAAGAAGCCGAACTCGGCTCTGCGTAAGGTCGCCAAGGTCCGTCTGGCCAAGAACGGCGTCGAAGCCGTGTGCTACATCCCCGGCGAAGGCCACAACCTGCAGGAGCACTCGGTCGTGCTGATCCGCGGCGGCCGCGTGAAGGACTTGCCCGGCGTTCGCTACCACATCCTGCGCGGCGTGCTCGACACCCAGGGCGTCAAGGACCGCAAGCAGCGTCGTTCGCACTACGGCGCCAAGCGTCCGAAGTAATCCGCTCCTAGCGCTCTACAGATTTAAGAGGATACATCCATGTCCCGTCGTCACCGCGCTCAGAAGCGTGAAGTCCTGCCGGATCCCAAGTTCGGGGACCTGATCGTCACCAAGTTCATGAACTACGTCATGTACGAAGGTAAGAAGGCCGTCGCCGAGAACATCGTCTACGGCGCCTTCGACATCCTGGCCGAGAAGAAGAAGGAGCAGACTGCGGTCGAGACCTTCCACATCGCCCTGGAAAACGTCGCCCCGGCGGTTGAAGTCCGTTCGCGTCGCGTCGGCGGCGCCACCTATCAGGTGCCGGTCGAAGTCCGTCCGGACCGTCGTCGCGCCCTGGCCATCCGCTGGCTGGTCAACGCCGCGCGCAACCGCGGCGAAAACACCATGACGGAAAAGCTGGCCGCCGAGCTGCTGGACGCCGCCAACAATCGCGGCACCGCGGTCAAGAAGCGCGAAGACACCCACAAGATGGCCGAAGCCAACCGCGCCTTCAGCCACTACCGCTGGTAAACGTCTTAAAACCGTCCCTCTTCTTCGGATAATGGGGCGGTCGCTAATCAGACGATCCGGCGCGGGCGTTCAGACTGAACCGCCCGCGCCGTCATATCCGACACCCCAGGGCGCTCGCCGCGTCCGCGAAGCTCCCGGAAGGCAACTTCAATGCCCCGCACACATAAAATCGAAGACTACCGCAACTTCGGCATCATGGCCCACATTGACGCGGGCAAGACGACGACGACCGAGCGGATTCTGTTCTACACCGGCAAGAACCACAAAATGGGCGAGACGCACGACGGCGCGTCCACCATGGACTGGATGGACCAGGAGCAGGAACGCGGCATCACCATCACGTCGGCCGCCACGACCGCCTTCTGGCGTGAAAAGCGTCTGAACATCATCGACACCCCCGGCCACGTGGACTTCACCATTGAAGTTGAGCGTTCGCTGCGCGTCCTCGACGGCGCCGTGACCGTGCTGGACGGCAACGCCGGCGTCGAGCCGCAGACGGAAACCGTCTGGCGCCAGGCCGACAAGTACAACGTTCCGCGCATCGTGTTCGTCAACAAGATGGACAAGATCGGCGCCGATTTCGAGAAGTCGGTCGAGTCGATCCGCGACCGTCTGGGCGCCAAGGCTGTGCCGATCCAACTGCCGATCGGTTCGGAATCGAACCTGAAGGGCGTGGTCGACCTGGTCGAGATGAAGGCCCTGGTCTGGGAAACCGACCAGGTCGGCGCCTCGGCCGACGTGCGCGACATCCCCGCCGACATGGCTGACGCCGTGGCCGCCGCTCGTCAGTACCTGGTCGACAACGCCGTCGAGATCGACGACGAGGCCATGGAAGCCTACCTCGAAGGCAACGAGCCCTCGGTTGAAGTGCTGAAGCGCTGCATCCGCAAGGCCGTCATCACCGGCGCCTTCTATCCGATCCTCGCCGGCTCGGCCTTCAAGAACAAGGGCGTCCAGCCGCTGCTCGACGCCGTCGTCGACTACCTGCCGTCGCCGGTCGACATCCCGCCGACGCCGGGCATCGACTTCAAGACCGAAGAGCCGGTCACCCGCAAGGCTTCGGACGAAGAGCCCCTGTCGGTTCTGGCGTTCAAGATCATGGACGATCCCTTCGTCGGTTCGATCACCTTCTGCCGCCTGTACTCGGGCAAGATGGAGACCGGTCAGTCGCTGCTGAACTCGTCGCGCGACAAGCGCGAGCGCGTCGGCCGCATGCTGCTGATGCACTCCAACAACCGCGAGGACATCAAGGAAGCCTATGCCGGCGACATCGTCGCCCTGGCCGGCCTGAAGGAAACCCGCACGGGCGACACCCTGTGCGACCCGCTGAAGTCCCCGGTCATCCTCGAGAAGATGGAATTCCCGGCGCCGGTGATCGAGATCGCCGTCGAGCCCAAGACCAAGGCCGACCAGGAGAAGCTGGGCGTCGCCCTGGCCAAGCTGGCTTCGGAAGATCCGTCCTTCACCGTTTCGACCGACCACGAGTCGGGCCAGACGATCCTGAAGGGCATGGGTGAGCTGCACCTGGACATCAAGATCGACATCCTGAAGCGCACCTACAAGGTCGAAGCGACCATCGGCGCGCCGCAGGTGGCCTATCGCGAGTCCATCAGCCGCAAGGCCGAGATCGACTACACCCACAAGAAGCAGACCGGCGGTACGGGCCAGTTCGCCCGCGTCAAGCTGGTGTTCGAGCCGGGCGAGCCGGGTTCGGACTTCGTCTTCGAGTCGGCCATCGTCGGCGGCGCCGTGCCCAAGGAATACATCCCGGGCGTGGAAAAGGGCCTGAAGTCGGCCAAGGACAACGGCCTGCTGGCCGGCTTCCCGGTCATCGACGTCAAGGCCACCCTGGTGGACGGCGCCTTCCACGACGTCGACTCCTCGGTTCTGGCCTTCGAAATCGCGTCGCGCGCTGCGTTCCGCGAGCTGAAGGAAAAGGGCGGACCGAAGCTGCTCGAGCCGATCATGGCGGTCGAGGTCGTGACTCCGGAAGAGTACCTGGGTTCGATCATCGGCGACCTGAACGGCCGTCGCGGCATGATCCAGGGTCAGGACATGCGCGGCAACGCCGTCGTCGTGAACGCCTTCGTGCCGCTGGCCAACATGTTCGGCTATGTGAACACGCTGCGCGGCATGTCGCAGGGCCGCGCCCAGTTCACCATGCAGTACGACCACTATGAAGCGGTGCCGCAACACGTCGCCGACGAAGTGATCAAGAAGTACGCCTAAGTCCGTCTTTCCGACGGACCCACTTGAAAACGGGGCGGTTTGACCACAAATCGCCCCACCTATCCCCAAACCCATTTGGACCCCCGCTTTGGGGATTCCAGGAGCTAGAGAATGGCCAAGGAAAAGTTCGAA
>DGIZ01000038.1 GCA_002386585.1 Brevundimonas sp. UBA4609
CGCGCGCGGGCAGGGCGGCGAAGGTCGAGGCGACCGAGGCGACCGCGTCCTCTACCTTGACGTCACCGACCATGACGATGTCGATCGGGCCGGAGGCCAGGCCCTGAACCACGCCCTGTTTCAGATCGTCCAGGGTGAAGGCGGCGATCTCCTCCGGCGAGGGCATGGATTCGCGCTTGTCGCCGCTGGCCAGCAGGCCGCTGGCCTGAAGGCTGAAGGCGCCGCTGGGGGTGGCCATCTGCTGGGCCATGAACTGCGGCAGGACGGCCTTGATCTGCTCGAACGGCGCGGGGCGCAGGCCCGGGTCGGTCAGATAGGCGGCCAGCACCTGCATCTGCAGCTGAAGGTCGGCCGGGCGGGTGGCGCCCGACAACTGATAGGCGTCGCCGTCGATGGCGAAACCGGCGCCGTAGATCTTGCCGGTCAGGACGCGATTCAGCTCGTCCGCAGTCAGCTTGCCCAGACCGCCTGCGGTGAAGACCATCGGCGCCAGGGACTGCGACGTGAAGCGGTCGGTCGGCAGGCCCATCTCGCCGATGCCGGTGCGGACCGAGATCAGGATCTGCTGGTCCTTGAAGGCCGTCGGCTTGACGGTGAGGCGCACGCCGTTGGGGAAGGTCACGACGGTGGCGCCGACGGCGGCGACTTCGGTGGTCGAGGCGGGCGTGGCGGCTGCGCCGAAGTCGGCGTAGGGCCATTCCAGCGCCGCCTGTTCGGCCGGAGCGGTCACCGGCGTGGCGCGGCTGGCCTCCAGCAGGGCGGTGACGCCGGCCTCGCCGCCCTCGATCGGCTCGGGCGTGATGACCAGGGCCAGGGGGCCTTGGCCTTCAAAGGCGCGCTTGACCTCGGCGCTGACCTGTTCCGCCTTGAGATCCTTCACTGCGGCTTCGAACAGGGCGAGGTTGGCGGCGGGCGAGGAGAAGACGCGGTCGTCATTGACAGCGCCCAGCAGGGCGTTGGCCAGGGCCGGGGTGCTGCGCGTCGCGGCCGCCTGGACGGCGTTTTCCAGCGCCGTGCGGGTGTTGGCGATCTCGCGATCCAGTTCGACCTGCGAGACGCCGAACTGAACCAGGCGCCGCTGTTCCTGCTCGATGGTTTCCAGCGCGCGCTGGATGCCGCCAGGATTGAAGGCGGCCGAGACGCTGCCGAGGTCCAGGGTCTTGAACAGGGTCGCCTGGCCGCCGCCGGCGCCGATGAAGGGCGGGTTGTCGGCCCGGGCCAGTTCGCCCAGGCGGCGGTTCAGCACGGCCATGCCCAGGTTCTGCAGCAGGGCGTCGCGACGTTCCGAAGCCGTGTCGGGATCAAGGTCCGGGTTGCGGATCCAGTTCAGCTGGACCGAGGACTGCACGCCCGGCTCGACCAGGATGCGGGTCTCGGGCTGGCGCGGGGCCACCTGTCCCAGATCGGGCTCGGGACCGTCGGCGGCCTTGGGCGTCCAGTCCGAGAAGGCGGCCTTGATCTTGGCTTCCATCTGATCGACGTCGAAGTCGCCGACCGCCACCATGGTGGCGCGTTCGGGGCGGTAATAGGCTTCGTAGAACTCGACGAAGCGCTCGCGCGGGGCGCTGCGGATGATGCTGAGGTCGCCGATGGGCAGGCGGTTCGACAGCCGTTGGCCCGGCGCCAGCAGGGCGATCTGCGCCTTCAGCGAGCGCAGGGCGGGGGTGTTGCGCAGCCGCTCTTCGCCCTCGATCACGCCGCGCTCGGCGTCGATGTCCTCGGCCTTCATCAGGGCTTCGGACACCTGTTCGCGCATGATCCGCAACGAGGTGTCGACCGTCTCGTCGTTGGTGCGCGGCAGCTCCAGCGTATAGGCGGTCTGGTCGAAGCTGGTGAAGGCGTTGGTGTCGGCCCCGAAGGCCAGGCCCAGACGCTCCAGAATCCGCAGCAGCTCATTCTCGGGCACGTTCGTCGTGCCGTTGAAGGCCATGTGCTCCATGAAGTGGGCCAGACCCAGCTGGTCCTCGTTCTCCATCAGAGAGCCGGCCGCGATCCGCAGGCGCAGCGACGCCTGGCCCGGCGGGGTGGCGTTCCTCATGATGGCGTAGCGCATCCCGTTGGGCAGGACGCCGAAGCGCACGGCCGGGTCGGCGGGAATGTCGCTGGCCGCTTGGGCCCAGGGTTTGGAGGGCTGCGCGTCCTGCGCCGCGACGGCCGAGGGCGGCGTCAGGGCGAGGGCGGGAAGCGCCGCGCCGCCCATCAGGGCGAGGCTGGACGCGGCAAGCAGAAGCAGGCGACGAGGGGATCGCATTCGGTAGTCTCCGCGACGTGCGAGCGGGCGGCCCCCGGGACTGATTGCGGCCCTGCACGTGATGACAGACGCGAAGCTTCTTCAGCTCCGCGCCTGTTTACGGTGACAAACGAACTTGACTGTCTCAAGTTACCGAAAGTTAATCCGCGACCTTCGTTCAGGGGCGGGTGACGTAGAAGCTCGCGGTATTGCCGACGGCGTTGGCGCCGGCGACGACGTTGCGGCCCCAGCCGTTTATGGTGGTGGTCGCTGTGGCCCGCACATCGCCCATGTTGGTCTGGCTGTTGCGCGCGTTCAGATCGCCGCCGCAGGTCGAGCAGGCGAAGCCGGTGACGGCGTTGCCCGCCGCATTGGCCCCGACATAGGCGTCATAACCGTTCTGACCCGTGAAGCCGGCGCTGGCGGTGACGCCGCCGGTGTTCAGCTGGGTGTTGTTGATGTTGACGTAGATGTCGTTGTTGCCGGCATGGACCTCGTTGCCCACGGCCTCGGCCGTCGAATAGGCGGCGCCGAAGTCATAGGAGCTGAGCTCGGTTCGCGACAGCACCTCGGCCGAGTTCTGCTGATCCACGTCCACGACCAGCGAACCGCCCTGGTTATAGAAGGCGGCCTGGTTGGAGGCGGCGCGGCTGCGTCCGGCGATGTCCCAGGCGTTGCCCGCCCACACGCCGGTCCAGGCGGTGACGCCGGCGCCTGAGGCGTTCTGGCTGACCGCCAGCTCCTGGTGCGAGTTCGGCGTCGAGGTCGCCTGCACCGCATTGGCCGAAGCCTGGCTGCTGAAGACGGCAGGGGCCGGGGCGTAGGTGAAGCGGGCTTCGTTCTCGGCGTAGATCTCGCCGGTCGAATTCTGGTTCGTGCGGCCGGTGACGGCGGCGCGCTGCTCGCCCGTGCCGCCGGCGCCCAGGGCGACGGTGTTGCCGATGGCGTCGGCCGAGACGTGGCCGCCGTAGTTCAGTCGCGCGCCGGTCTCCACGATCTGGCTGCGCGCCGTGACGTCGCCGTTCAGATTCTGGCCGGCGTCGACGTCGATGCCGGTGTTGACGGCGGTTCCGGCCAGATAGTTGCCGCGCGCCTGGGTCACGCTGTTCACATAGCCCGTGTCGCCGCGCAGCGTCAGGGAAGTGTCCGCCACGGCGGCGCCCTGCATGTCCTGGGTCGAGCGGATGTCGGCGGCGCGGCCCTCGGCGCCGCCGGAAAGGGCGTTGCCCATGGCGGCGTTCGACACGGCGACGTTGTCGCCGACGTTGACGACGTTCAGGCGCTGACCGCTGATGACGTCGCCCAGGTTGAGCTGTTCATTCAGGACCAGACCGCGATCCTGGGCTTGAGCCTGAGCGAAGGGGGCCTCAGCGGCCGCCGCGACGCACAGCGCTGTCGCGGCGATCGTGCCAGCGAGACGGGTCGGCGCGAGTTTGGCCATTGTTCGTGTCCGTGTTTGCGTAAGCGGGATAATAGCCGCCGGTCGGGCCCACAGGGCTGTCGGCCAGCGGGTCGTTGGCGGGGTTGAGGCAGATTTCCGGGCCGGGGGCGCCGTAGAGGTTGGCCATGAACTCGACCGTGGCGCGTTCGACCAGGGCGCGAACCGCCAACTGGACCGGCTCTAGGCCGCTGGACCCGGCCGAGATATCGAAGACGTTGCCGTTCAGGAAGTCGAAGACGCCCGCCGACACTTCGCGGCCGACGATCTGCTTCTGATAGGAGACGACGTCCACGACCTCCAGGGTGGTGGTCTGCACCAGGCGCAGGTCGATCGCGACGTTCATCACGAAGACCTTGCCGGTGATCAGGCCCGAGCCGCCGTTCTGCTCCACCTCGCCGCCGGCGATGTCGAAGCCGCCCGAGCGGATGTTGTAGTTCACCTCGGTGATGCCGCCGACCACATAGAAGTCGGAGCCCGGCACCTGGCCGGCCAGGATGCGGCGGAAGGCGGCGTCCTGGGGCGCGCCGTTCGGCACGTCGTCGCCGATCAGCTTGTTGTTGGCGTAGCGCAGCTCAAGCTCGGACACTGAGGTGTCATAGCGCTCGACGATGCGGGCGCCGGCCTTGGCCAGGGCGGTGTTGGCCATCAGGGACGCGCCCTGGGTGATCTGGCGACCGCCGTCCGAGGAGATGGAGCCGGTGTAGTCGCTGATCCGACCCACGGCCATGCGCGGCGAGGGCAGGTTGTAGCGGCGCGCATAGTCGGCCAGGCAGTACAGGGCGGTCGAATAGGGCGTCGGGTTCGACGTCACCGGCGCGTTGCCGATCGGCTTGGCGTACTGGCCTGACGGACCGGCGGTGGTGCTGACGCAACCGCCCAGCAGGGCGGCGGCGGCGGCGACGCAGCCCAGGGCTCGGACGGGCGAACGGCGGATGGCGGATATCTTCATGGACGCGGCCCGTTCAGGGTGGTGCCGGCGTTGATGTCGCCGGTGTTGGTCTGGGTGGAGTTGACGACGACCGTGTTGCGGTTGCCCTGGACGACCACATTCAGGTTGTTGCCGATGGCGGTGGAGCCGCCGATGTTCGTGCCGGAGCCGACGCCGCCGCTGAAATGGCTGGACGAGGAGCTGCTGTCGCTGCGCGAATAGGCGCTGCCGTTCTGCTGGATGATGCCGTCGACGACCAGGCGGTTGCCGTTGGCGTCGCGGGTGGTGCCGCGGCTGGCCTGCGCCGTGGTGTAGCGCGAGGCGCCGTAGCCGGCCTGGAACTGGCCTGCGCCGGCCGAGCCGGTCGACTGTGCGACGGCCGAACCGGCGGGCAGGGCCGCCAGCACGGCGGCGGCCGCTACGGTCATGAGTGTCAGGCTATGAGACGACATAAGGCGCTCCCGAAATCTTC
>DGIZ01000035.1 GCA_002386585.1 Brevundimonas sp. UBA4609
TGCTTCTGGCGGCGACGGCGGCGGCCCTGGCGGCCCTGATCGCCCCGGGCCTGACGCGGCCGGTCAGCCTTCTGCCTGGCGCGGTCGCCACCTTGCTGGGCGGGGCCTGGTTGCTGGGGATCGGCCATTTCGTCTTCCTGGGCGTCGGGATGGATCTGCCGGGCGCGTTGGCCCTCGTCGCCCTGCTGGTCCTGCTGTTCGCCCGGCCGCTGGCGCCGGGGGCCGGCGCCACGCGTCTGATGCTGCTCGCGGCGGCGGCCTGCCTGATCGCGGGCGTCGGGCTGAATCTGTCGGCCCAGCTGCTGGCGCCGTCGCCCGACGTCGCCGAGGCCCTGCCCTAGGACGCCGACGCTGGCGTCCGGCCGCGTGACCGTTTATCGCAGCCGATCATGAGCGATCCCGTCCTGGTCACCGGCTCCGCCGGCTTCATCGGCTTCCACACCGCCCGGCGTCTGCTGGAGCGGGGCGAGCGCGTGATCGGTCTGGACAACCTCAACGCCTATTACGATCCGGCGCTGAAGCAGGCGCGCCTGACCCAGCTTCAGGCTCATCCGAACTACAGCCATCGTACGCTGGACCTGGCCGACCGCGCGGGCGTCGCCGCGTTGTTCGCCGAGCGCCAGCCCCGCCGCGTGGTCCACCTCGCCGCCCAGGCGGGCGTCCGCTACAGCCTGGAAGCGCCCGAGACCTACGTCGATTCCAACGTCGTCGGCTTCCTCAGCATCCTGGAGGGCTGCCGCGCGGTCGGGGCGGGCAATCTGGTCTTCGCCTCGACCAGTTCGGTGTTCGGCGCCAACCGCGCCCTGCCGTTCTCGGTGCGCCAGCCCGCTAACCATCCGCTGACCGTCTATGCGGCGACCAAGCTGGCCAATGAAGCCATGGCCCATTCCTACGCCCACCTGTTCGGCTTTCCGGCGACGGGCCTGCGCTTCTTCACCGTCTATGGACCGTGGGGCCGTCCGGACATGGCCCTGTTCAAATTCACCCGCGCCATCCTGAAGGACGAGCCGATCGACGTTTACGGCGAGGGCCGGATGAGCCGCGACTTCACCTATGTCGACGACATCGTCACCGGCGTGATCGCCGCGCTCGACCGCCCGGCCGCCATCGATCCGACGTGGGACGCAGCCGCGCCCAATCCGGCCACCAGCGGCGTCGCCCCCTGGCGCATCCTGAACCTGGGTGCAGGCCGTCCGGTGCCGCTGATGCGCTACATCGAGGTGCTGGAGACCAAGCTGGGCCGCAAGGCCAAGCTGAACCTCATGCCCATGCAGGACGGCGACGTGGCCGACACCGAGGCCGACGTCACCGAGACCATGGCCGCTCTCGACTACGCTCCCTCGACCCCGGTGGAGGAGGGCGTGGCCCGCTTCGTCGACTGGTACTGCAACTTCTATCGCGAGAACTGACGCGCGCGTCAGCGCCGCGCCGAACGACGGTGGTCTTCAACGATTTCGCGGAGATGCCCTGGTGGAGCCGAGGGGAGTCGAACCCCTGACCTCGTCATTGCGAACGACGCGCTCTACCAACTGAGCTACGGCCCCGACCGACAGGCAGGGGCGGGACATAGAAGCGTCCAGGGGGGCGTGTCAACGGGCCGCGCACGAATCCTTGGCGATCCGCGGCCGGGCCGCTAGAAGCGGCGTGAACGAAGCAGGAGTTTCTCATGGGTTTCGCCCTTGTCTGGCTGGTGAACGCCGTCGTCACCCTGATGATCTGGTGCATCATCGCCTCGGCGATCCTGAGCTGGCTGTTCGCCTTCGACGTGATCAATCCGCGCAACCGCTTCGTGGGCCAGATCGCCTATGTGCTGGATACGGTGACGCGGCCGATCCTGGGTCCGATCCAGCGCGTGGTGCCGCCGCTGGGCGGGATCGACATCACCCCGATCATCGCCCTTCTGGCGCTGCAGTTCCTGAGCGTGCTGTTCAACCGGTCGGTCGCGCCCATGCTGATCATGTCGCTGGGCTGAGGCCAGCGAGCCTTCGTTGAAGCGAAGTCACGGCGGCGCGGGATTCGGCGTCCGGCGCCCATTTCCGCCCTTGCGCGGCGCGAGCGGGCTCCTAAGGTGCCGACGATGGGTCCCTGGCGGACCGCCTTTTACGCGTAATTCATGACCACGATCAGGACAGTCGCCGTCATCGGCGCCGGGCAAATGGGTTCGGGCATCGCTCAGGTGGTGGCCGCCGGCGGCTATGAGGTGAAGCTGTACGACATCGCGCCGGACCGGGTGACCCTGGCCCTGGGCGAGATCGCGGCCAGCCTGGCGCGGCGCGCGGCGCGCGGCCTGTCGACCGAGGCGGAGGCCCAGGCGGCGCTTCAGCGCGTCACCGCCGTGAAAACCCTGGCGGAGGCGGCTAGGGCCGATCTGGTCATCGAGGCCGCGTCCGAGGACGAAGCGGTCAAGAAGGGCGTTTTCACCGAACTGACGCCGCTGCTGGGGCCGGATGTTCTGCTGGCGTCCAACACCTCCTCGATCTCCATCACCCGCCTGGCTTCGGTCACGGATCGGCCCGAGCGCTTCATCGGTCTGCACTTCATGAAGCCGGCGCCGACGATGAAGCTGGTCGAACTGGTGCGCGGCATCGCCACCTCGGCCTCGACCTTCGAGACGGCGGTCGCCTTCGCCGAGAGCCTGGGCAAGATCATCACGGAGTCCGAGGACTTCCCCGCCTTCATCGTCAATCGCATCCTGGTGCCGATGATGAACGAGGCGGTCTATGTCCTGTACGAAGGCGTCGGCGACGTGGTCTCGATCGACAAGGCGCTGAAGCTGGGCGCCAACCATCCGATGGGACCGCTGGAGCTGGCCGACTTCATGGGGCTGGACGTGGCCCTGGCCATCATGAACGTGCTGTATGAAGGCCTGGCCGACAGCAAGTACCGGCCCTGTCCGCTGCTGGTGAAATATGTCGAGGCCGGCTGGCTGGGCAAGAAGAGCGGGCGCGGCTTCTACGACTATTCCGGCGAGACGCCGGTTCCGACCCGCTGATGGCCGTCGCCTTTCCCTCTCTTCCGGGCCTGAAGCGCGTGGCGCCGCGGCGCGGCGCGGGCGCTCTGGTTCCGGCCGCCCTGGCGGCGGCT
>DGIZ01000158.1 GCA_002386585.1 Brevundimonas sp. UBA4609
GGGCGCGGTCCGTCTGAAGCCGCTGCCGCGCGGCGTCGGCCTGGCGCTGGTCGGCCTGCAGCCGCAACTGCTCGATCGCTTGCCTATGCTGTTCGGCGGCCGCCGCATGAGGGTCGTAGCCGGGCGGCGGCGGACCGGGCCAGCCCGGCCAGGTCTGCGCCTGGACCAGACCGGCCGCGCCCCACTGGGCGACGATCTGGGCGACGATCAACGACAGGATGAGCGGGACACGGCGCATGGGATGAAGATGGGCGCTGCGTCCCGTCGCGCCAAGCGGGGCCGCAACCTCTCGTCGGACGAGCGGTTAAGGGCGGACCGCCCCTCGCCATTCCCTTCATCTCAAGGAGCCCGTCATGCCCGACAACGCCGACAAGACCCTGGCTGGAAAGACCATCGCCGTCCTGGCCGCCGACGGCGTCGAGCAGATCGAGCTTCAGGAGCCGGTCAAGGCGCTGCGCGCGGAAGGCGCGACGGTCGAGGTGATCTCGCTCGAACCGGGCTGGATCCAGGGTTTCGACCACCTGACGCCCGACGAGATGATCGCGGTCGACCGGACGCTGAAGGCGACGGACGCCTCCCTCTATGACGGTCTGGTCCTGCCGGGCGGGGTGGCCAACCCGGATCGGTTGCGCACGGAGGAGGCGGCGCTGAAGTTCGTCCGCGCCTTCTTCGACGCGGGCAAGCCGGTGGCCGCCATCTGTCACGCGCCCTGGATTCTGATCGAGGCGGGCGTCGCCGAGGGGCGGACCCTGACGGCCTACAAGTCCATTCGCACCGATCTGCGCAACGCCGGCGCCGAGGTGGTGGACAAGGAGGTGGTGGTCGACGACGGCCTGATCACCAGCCGCTGTCCCGATGACCTGCCCGCATTCAACGCGGCGATGATCGAGGCCTTCGCCCAGCCGCCGCGCCGCAGCCGACGCAAGGCGGCGTCCGACGAGACGCTGCCGTCAGCCCACTAGGCCCAATCCGTCAGGTCAGCGCGTCAGATCGAGAAGCTGACGCCGCAGCCGCAGCTGGAGGCGGCGTTGGGATTGCGGATCACGAACTGGGCGCCGGCCAGTTCGTCGACGAAGGC
Source organism: Brevundimonas sp. UBA4609 (assembly GCA_002386585.1). Taxonomy (GTDB): domain Bacteria; phylum Pseudomonadota; class Alphaproteobacteria; order Caulobacterales; family Caulobacteraceae; genus Brevundimonas; species Brevundimonas olei. The sequence continues at coordinate 1,079 of DGIZ01000158.1, forward strand.
GATCTCGGAATCCTTGAGGAAGGGGACGGAGACCGCGTCGATGACCACGGCCTGGCCGTCGCGGCGCACCACCAGGTCGTCGGCCTCGGGGCCGTCCACCAGCTCGAAGCGGTACTGGAAGCCCGAGCAGCCGCCGCCGTCGACGGCGACGCGCAGCAGGACGGGTTTGCCTTCCGCCTCGGACAGCCGGGCCAGACGGCGCGCGCCGCTTTCGGCCAAGGTGATCCCCTCGGGCGACCGGGTTGCGACCGACAGCGACAGGTCGCGGGCTGATTCTGTGGATTGGACGGTGCTCACGGCCCTCTATATGAGGGTCCGACAGGCGTTCGCAAAGGCCTGTCGCCATCACGAAGTCCCGCCGTCTTGAGCCAGACCCGCGCCCCCTACGCCGAAAACCCCGCCGCCAGCCGCGGTCGCCGCGTTTTCGAGCCCGCCAGCCGCACCCGCACCGCCTTCGCCCGCGACCGCGACCGCATCATCCACGCCACCGCCTTCCGCCGCCTGAAGGAGAAGACCCAGGTCTTCGTGGCGCATGAGGGCGACCACTACCGCACCCGGCTGACGCACAGCCTGGAGGTGGCGCAGATCGCTCGGTCGCTGGCCCACGCCCTGCGGCTGGACGACGATCTGGCCGAGACGGTGGCCCTGGCCCACGATCTGGGCCACCCGCCGTTCAGTCACGCGGGCGAGGACGAACTGCATGAACAGATGAAGGCGTTCGGCGGCTTCGATCACAACGTCCAGAGTTTCCGCGTCGTCACCGAACTGGAGACCCGCTATCCCAGCTTTCCCGGCCTGAACCTGAGCTGGGAGACGGTCGAGGGCGTGGTCAAGCACAACGGCCCGGTGGCGCATCAGCTGACGGACCCGGCGTGGAAGGCGGTCGCCGCCTATGCGCCGGGCGGGGCGGCCGACTGGGACTTGCGTCTGGGCACCTTCGCCTCGCTGGAGGCCCAGTGCGCGGCCATCGCCGACGACATCGCCTATAACAACCACGACGTGGACGACGGGGTGCAGGCGGGGCTGTTCAGCCTGTCCGATCTGGCCGACGTGCCGCTGATCGGGCGCTGCATCGCCAGCGCGCGCGCCGACTGGCCCGACATCGACGAGCGGATGCTGCGGCTGGAGGCCGTGCGCCGGATGATCGGCGTCATGGTCGACGACGTTCTGACCGAGACCGAGGCCCGGCTGGCCAAGCACCGCATCGAGACGGTCGAGGACGTCCGCAATGCGCCGGAAACCCTGGTTCAGTTCTCGCCTGGCATGATGGCGGAACTGGCGGTGCTGCGCCGCTTCCTGTTCGAGCGGATGTATCGCCATTACCGCGTCAACCGCACCCGCAGTCAGGCGCGTCGGGTGCTGGCCCAGCTGTTCCAGCTGTTCATGGCCGAGCCTGAGGTGATGCCGCCGGAATGGCAGGTCACGGCGCTGACCGACGACCGGGACGCGCGGGCGCGGGCGGTGTGCGACTACATCGCCGGCATGACAGATCGTTACGCTATCGAGGTGCATCGCAAGCTGTTCAGCCTCGACCTCGCCCTCGATCTGTGATTCGAAACCCGCCGGGGGCGGGTTAGACTGAACATCTCCGTGCGCCGATTCGCGCGCGGGTCATTGAGACCACCAAGGCGCGACCCATGTCCTACGACGACGATCACCGAGGCCACCCCAACGCCGGCCGCGACCGGGGCGCCTATACGCCGCCGACCGACGACGACCTGCCCTTCACGCGCGGCGGCTACGACCCGCGCCGGGCCCCGGCCGCCAAGTCGCCGCCGATCACCCTGATCATCAGCGCGGTCGTCCTGCTGCTGCTGATCGTGGCGGTGGTGGTCTTCTATCGCTCGGGCGTGCGCTCCTCGACGGATGCGCCGCCCGCCGTCGGCACGCCGGTCGAGAGCATGAAGGTCGAGGCCCCGCTGGACGCCCAGCCGGTCGACCCGGAAGCCGACATCCGCGTCTATCGCGACGGCGGCGCCCCGACCGACGCCGCGCCGACCTTCACCCCCGGCCCGGAAG
>DGIZ01000225.1:0-150 GCA_002386585.1 Brevundimonas sp. UBA4609
CCCCATCAAGGGGGAAGGGAGCCTGCGCTCGACCATCATCCGTCAAGCGCTCGCCCTTTCATGCTCGACCTGCGCCAGCGCGCAGGCTTTGCACAGGTCGCGGATGCGGCCGATGTAGCTCTGGCGTTCGGCGACGGCGATGGCGCCGCG
>DGIZ01000225.1:340-718 GCA_002386585.1 Brevundimonas sp. UBA4609
GGCGACGGCGATGGCGCCGCGAGCGTCCATCAGGTTGAACAGATGCGAAGCCTTCAGCACCTGGTCATAGGCGGGCAGCACCAGCGGCTGCCCCTGCGGCCCCTTCATGGTCAGGAAGTGGGCGGCCTCGCGCTCCATGTCCTCGAAGCGGCGCTTCAGCGCGGCGACGTCATAGCCGTGGAAGTTGGCTTCCGACTGCTGGCGCTCGTTCTCGAGGAAGACTTCGCCGTAAGTCAGCCCCTCCTTGTTGAACTTCAGATCATAGACGTTGTCGACGCCCTGAACATACATGGCCAGACGCTCCAGCCCGTAGGTCAGCTCGCCCGAGACGACGTCGACCTCGATGCCGCCGACGCCCTGGAAGTAGGTGAACTGCGT
>DGIZ01000225.1:825-1903 GCA_002386585.1 Brevundimonas sp. UBA4609
GAAGTAGGTGAACTGCGTCACCTCCATGCCGTCGCACCAGACCTCCCAGCCCAGCCCCCAGGCGCCGACGGTGGGGTTCTCCCAGTCGTCCTCGACAAAGCGGATGTCGTGCAGGCTGGGGTCGATGCCGATGGCGCGCAGGGAGTTGAGATACAGCTCCTGCAGGTTGTCGGGGTTCGGCTTCAGGATGACCTGATACTGGTAATAGTGCTGCAGCCGGTTGGGATTTTCGCCGTATCGGCCGTCGCCGGGGCGGCGCGACGGCTGGACGTAGGCGGCCTTCCACGGCTTCTTGCCCAGCGCCCGCAGCACGGTGGCGGGGTGCAGGGTGCCGGCGCCGACCTCGATGTCATAGGGCTGCAGGATGGCGCAGCCCTGCTCGCTCCAATAGTGGTGCAGGGTCAGGATCAGGTCCTGAAACGAGAGAGGTTCAGCAGCGGCCACGGTCGACATTTCGGTCCGATTTCGGGAGGCGCGGACCATAGGGCCGCCACGCTTCGCCAGCAAGGCGAGGCGGCGCAATCCTTCACCCTTCTGCAAGCGCCGATGCGCTAGAAGGCGGCCATGATGCAGCAACGGATCGATCAGATGCGCCGCCGGGCGGCGCGCTACCTGGGCGTCAGGCCGGTGACGGTCGCGCCCGCGCGGGGGATTCTCAGCCTCAGCTTCGATGATTTTCCGGCCAGCGCCTGGACCGAGGCCGGGCCGATCCTGGCCGAACACGGGATCAGGGCGACCTATTACGTCGCGGGCGGCCTGTGCGGCGGCGAGAACATCGGCAAGGCCCAGTTCGAGGTCGAACACCTTCAGGCCGCCCATGAAGCGGGCCATGAGGTCGGCTGCCACACCTTCGACCACGTCAGCGCCCTGCGCCTCAGCCCCGCCGAACTGACGGACCAGTTGGCGCGCAACGCTGACTGGGTCGCCGAGCGGCTGGACGGCCACGTCATGACCACCTTCGCCTGGCCGTTCGGCGACGTGGCCCTGGGCGCCAAGGCGGTGATCGACGAGCGGTTCCTGCTGGGACGCGGCGTGCGCGACGGGGTCAACGCCGGGCGCGCCGACCGGGCCAGTCTGC
>DGIZ01000225.1:2055-2610 GCA_002386585.1 Brevundimonas sp. UBA4609
GCTGATCGCCTATGGCCATGATGTCGAGAGCGACCCCACCCCCTACGGCTGCACGCCCGAGGATTTGGACCGCCTGATCCGCCTGGCCAAGGCGGCCGGGCTGGAGATCCTGCCGGTCGGCGAGGCGTGGGAGCGGTTGGGCGGCGACGCCTAGATCAGGCCCTTCGCCTCGGCCCAGCGGATCAGCGGCCTGCGCGGCCAGCACAACAGCCAGGAGCAGGCGACGTATTCGCCCTTCTCGATCATGGCGCGGCGCGTGGGCGAGGAGGCGGAGGCGCGCTCGTCATGAATCTCGCCGCCGCCCTGATGGATCATGAAGGCGCCGTTGTTCACGGGCGTGGTCCGCAGATAGGCCAGGCGCGGGCTGATGGTCTCCAGCGGCGGATCGAAGAACCAGCTGGAGCCGATGACGCCCGCCAGTTCCGGCCGCGTCTTCAACAGGGCGGCGGCGGCGGCCCAGTTGCGCTCCCAACCCGCCTCGTTGAAGTCCGACAGGTCGCGCGCCTCCGTATGCGTCTCCAGCCAAGGTCGCCAGCCGCCCGCCTGGACCCAGGC
>DGIZ01000238.1:0-1434 GCA_002386585.1 Brevundimonas sp. UBA4609
CCCGCCCTGGCCCAGACGGCGCCCGCCGCCGCTGATCCGGCCGCCGTGGTCGCCGCTCCGGCCGGGTCCGGCCCGCGCCTGTGGGTGGTCAAGGACGAGGACTCCACCCTCTATCTGTTCGGCACCGTCCATGTGCTGAAGCCCGAGACGCCCTGGGGCAGCGCCACGCTGGACCGCGCCTTCGCCAGCGCCGACGAATACTGGTTCGAGATCGCCGATCTGAACGACGCGGCCGGCGCCGTGCCGATCATCCAGGCCAAGGGGGTCTCGCCCGATCGCCCCCTGTCCAGCCTGCTGACCGCCGAGGAACAGGCCGACCTTGACGCCGCCGCCCGCTCCATCGGCGCGACGGCCGCCCAGTTGGACCCGCTGCGCCCGTGGTTCGCAGCCCTGCAACTGGCCATGGCCAGCATCACCAAGGCCGGCTACCTGCCGCAGAACGGCGGGGACCAGGTCCTGCACGCCCGCGCCGCCGCCACCGGCAAGCCGATCAAGGGCTTCGAGACCATGCCCCAGCAGATCGGCTTCATCGCCGACATGTCGGAAGAGGCGCAACTGGCCATGCTGCGCTCGGGGCTGAAGGAGTTCGATCAGGCGCCGGAGTTCCTGGGCCGCATGGTCGGCGCCTGGTCGACCGGCGACGTCGACGGCCTGGACGCCCTGATCGGCCAGGAGATGAAGGCGGAATCGCCCGAGATGTACGAGGTCATGCTGACGCGCCGCAACACCGACTGGACCAATCAGATCGTGGCCCTGCTGGAAGGCTCGGGCACGGCCTTCATCTCGGTGGGCGCCGGCCACCTGGCGGGCTCCGACAGCGTCCAGGCCATGCTGGCCAAGCGCGGCGTCGCCGTCGAGGAAGTTCGCGACTGACCCGAGGCCGTCGCCGTGCAAAAAAACCGAAGGCCCGGTTCGCCGGGCCTTTTCTTTTGCCCCGCGCCCTATATCTTCGCCGTCCGCCCTGGCGCGGCGCGGGTATAGTTCAGAGGTAGAACGTCAGCTTCCCAAGCTGAATGTCGCGAGTTCGATTCTCGCTACCCGCTCCAACACTCAGCCGGCGTTTTCCGCTTTCACGACTATTCGGCGGCCTTGCGGGCGGCGTCCAGTTCAGCGGCCTTGGCTTCGACCTGGGCGACGATCTCGTCGATCATGCCGTCATTGGCTTGCTTGTGGGCGATCTTGCCGTTCAGATAGACCATGCCCGCGCCCTTGCCGCCGCCGGTGAAGCCGACGTCGGTGTAGAGGGCCTCGCCCGGTCCGTTGACCACGCAGCCGATGATCGACAGCGACATGGCCGTCGAGATGTGCGCCAGCCGCTCCTCCAGAATCCCCACCGTCTCGATGACGTTGAAGCCCTGACGGGCGCAGGACGGACAGGCGATGATGTTCACCCCCCGGTGACGCAGGCCCAGGGACTTCAGGATGTCGAAGCCG
>DGIZ01000238.1:1588-2038 GCA_002386585.1 Brevundimonas sp. UBA4609
TCGAAGCCGACCTTGATCTCCTCGACCGGATCGGCCGCCAGGGACACGCGGATGGTGTCGCCGACGCCCGCCCACAGCATGTTCCCCATGCCGATGGCCGACTTGATGGTGCCGGTGCGCAAGGGACCGGCCTCGGTCACGCCCAGGTGCAGCGGACAGTCGATCGCCTCGGCCAGCTGTTGATAGGCGGCGACCGTCAGGAAGGGATCGGAGGCCTTCACCGAAATCTTGAATTCGTGGAAGTCGAGGTCCTGCAGGATGCGGGCGTGGTTCAGCGCGCTCTCGACCATGGCGTCGGGACAGGGCTCGCCGTACCTCTCCAGCAACTCCTTCTCGAGGCTGCCGGCGTTGACGCCGATCCGCATGGAGCAGCCGTGGTCGCGAGCGGCCTGGACGACTTCCTTCACCCGCTCGATCGAGCCGATGTTGCCGGGGTTGATGCGCAGGCAG
>DGIZ01000238.1:2266-2446 GCA_002386585.1 Brevundimonas sp. UBA4609
AAGTGGATGTCGGCCACCAGCGGGACGCGGGCTTCGCGCGCGATGGTGCGGAAGGCCGCCGTCGACTCCTCATCCGGGCAGGAGACGCGAACGATGTCGGCCCCGGCCTCCTCCAACTGACGGATCTGCTCCAGCGTCGCCGCCGCATCGGCGGTCGGCGTATTGGTCATCGACTGGACG
>DGIZ01000238.1:2665-2962 GCA_002386585.1 Brevundimonas sp. UBA4609
GTATTGGTCATCGACTGGACGCTGATCGGCGCGCCCCCGCCGACAGGAACGGAGCCGACCATGATCTGGCGGCTCTTGCGGCGCTCGATGTGACGCCAGGGACGGATGTGGCCGAGTTCGGAATGGTCGCTCATGACGCCGGGAACATAGGACAGGAAGAACGGCAAAACCACGACAGGCGGCGAAAGATCGCGCCTTGGCCGGCACAGAGGGTCAGGCGGCGGGCGGGGGAGCGACGGTCGCCGGCGCAGGTTGATACGGCTGCGGCCCCGCCGTCGCGCTCGCAGCCGCAGCGGC
>DGIZ01000197.1 GCA_002386585.1 Brevundimonas sp. UBA4609
CGCATGGCAGAACAGATTGACGTTGAACGGCCGCTCGGTCAGCGCCCTGGCCGCACAGATGGCCTTGCGGCACGCCTCGGCGTCGATGGCGCCCAGGGCGATGGAGCCCAGCGCCCCCGCGTTCGATACAGCGGCGGCCAGTTCGGCGGTCGAGGTTCCGGCCATCGGCGCCTGGATCAGGGGGAAGGACAGGCCGAGGCGGTCGGTCAAGGCGGTCTTCATCAGCGCTCCTTCGCGTGTTTCTGCACAGATAGGCGCTGACAATCCCGGCGTCAGGCCCCGGCTGCGCTAGACTTTCCTCGTCCGATCATTGATTCGAAGCCGTATGACCATCCACACCCCGACGCCGGACGGCGGCCGCATCGTTGAAGAGCCGATGGGCGAGGCGCTGTCGCGCCGCTATCTGGCCTACGCCCTGTCGACCATCACCAACCGCGCGCTGCCCGACGTGCGTGACGGCTTCAAGCCCGTGCACCGGCGCATCATGTACGCCATGCATCAGATGCGGCTGAACCCGCAGGCGGCGGCGCGCAAATGCGCCAAGGTCGTCGGCGAGGTCATGGGCGGCTATCACCCGCACGGCGACGCCTCCATCTATGAGGCCCTGGTCCGCCTGGCCCAGGACTTCGCCCAGCGCTATCCGCTGGTCGACGGCCAGGGGAACTTCGGCAACATCGACGGCGATAGCGCGGCGGCCATGCGCTACACCGAGTGCAAGCTGACGCCCGCCGCCGTCCTGCTGCTCGACGGCATCGACCAGGACGCGGTCGACTTCCGTCCCACCTATGACGATCAGGACGAGGAGCCGGTGGTCCTGCCGGCGGGCTTCCCCAACCTGCTGGCCAACGGCTCGTCGGGCATCGCCGTGGGCATGGCGACCTCGATCCCCCCGCACAACGTGGGCGAACTGATCGACGCCTGCCACCTGCTGCTGGAACGGCCGGACGCCACGACCGAGGACCTGGTCAAGATCGTGCCGGGGCCGGACTTCCCGACCGGCGGCGTGTCGGTCGAGGGCCACGCGTCCATGCTGGACGCCTATGAGACGGGCCGGGGCGGTGTGCGCCTGCGCGCCGCCTGGGACACCGAGGATCTGGGCCGAGGCGTCTGGCGCATCGTCGTCACCGAAATCCCCTATCAGGTGCAGAAGTCCAAGCTGATCGAACAGCTGGCCGACCTGATCGAGAACAAGAAGGCGCCCCTGCTGGCCGACGTGCGCGATGAGTCGGCCGAGGACATCCGCCTGATCCTGGAGCCCAAGTCCCGGACGGTAGAGCCTGAAGTCCTTATGGAAAGCCTGTTCAAGCTTTCCGATCTGGAGACGCGCTTCCCCATCAACATGAACGTGCTGGACGCCACCGGCACGCCGCGCGTCATGGGGCTGAAGGACTGTCTGCGGGCCTTCCTGGACCACCGCCGCGTGGTGCTGAACCGCCGCAGCCAGTGGCGCATCGCCCGCGTGGAGAAGCGCCTGCACCTGTTGGAAGGCCTGCGCATCGTCTTCCTGAACCTGGACGAGGTCATCCGCATCGTCCGCGAGGAAGAGCAGCCCAAGGCGGCCCTGATCACGACCTTCGGGCTGAGCGAGCTTCAGGCCGACTTCATCCTCGACACCCGCCTGCGCCAGCTGGCCCGTCTCGAAGAGATGACGATCGAGAAGGAATTCAAGGAGCTGTCGGAAGAACTTGCAGCGCTGCAGGCGCTGACGTCGTCCGAATCCAAGCAGTGGAAGGCCATCGGCAAGGAGCTGGAAGCCGTGCGCAAGGCGCTGATCTCGCCGCGCCGCACCGTGATCGGCGAAGCGGTCGACGCCTCGGCCTTCGTCGCGCCGGAGGCCTTCATCCCGCGTGAGGCGATCACCGTCATCCTGTCGGATCGCGGCTGGATCCGCGCCGCCAAGGGCAAGGTCGACGACCCCTCCGAGCTGAAGTTCAAGGAAGGCGACAAACTGGGCTTCCTGGTCCCCGCCTATACGACGGACAGGCTCCTGATCGGCGCCTCGGACGGCCGCATCTTCACCATCGGCGCCGACAAGCTGGCGTCGGGGCGCGGGCATGGCGAACCGTTGCGCCTGATGATCGATCTGGACGAGAAGGCTGAGATCATCAATGTCGTGGCGCACGAACCCGATGCGAAGCTGCTGATCGCGTCCAGGGCCGGTTACGGCTTCGTGGCGCCGGAGAACGATCTTCTGGCCCAGAAGCGCGGCGGCAAGCAGGTGCTGAACGGCGAGATGCTGGCCATGTTGCGGGTCCCCCAGACGCCTGTTGGCGACCATGTCGCGACCATCGGCGAGAACATCAAGACGCTGATCTTCCCCCTGGCCGAACTGCCCGAAATGGGCCGGGGCAAGGGGGTGAAGCTGCAGAACTACAAGCAGGGCGGCCTGGCCGACGTGGCGGTGTTCAACGCCGAACAGGGGCCGGAATGGGTCGACGGCGGCGGCCGCCGCCGCAACTGGCCGGACTGGAAGGACTGGCTGGGCAAGCGCGCCGGGGCCGGCCGCCAGGGGCCGCGCGGCCTGAGGAAGTTCCGCTGATCGTCAGCTCCTCTCCACGGCGTGGAGAGGAGCGCGACGCCTCAGGCGGCGAAGAACGACACGTAGATGCTGAACAGGAAGGCGGCCAGGAAAGCCATGAAGGCGATCCCCGCGGCCACCGCTCCGATACCCAGGAGTACGGTGAGGGTCTGATCTCTCATCTTCATGCAGCACACGTAGTACGCCGTTCTTTCACTGCACAAGCCGGATGCGTCAGAAGACCGCGTATGTCGGGATTTTCATTAGGCGCGACGCGGGTTGCCCCCCATATTCACGCCTGATCTTTCGGAGGAGGCTCAATGATCACCTGGATCATCATCGGCGTCATCGTCGTCATTCTGCTGTTCGTCGTGGTCGGCGCCTACAACCGGCTGGTGAAGCTGGACCAGACGGCGAACCAGTCGTTCGCGGACATCGACGTGCAGCTGAAGCAGCGTCAGGATCTGATCCCCAATCTGGTCGAGACGGTGAAGGGCTACGCCACGCACGAGCGCGGCACCCTGGACGCCGTGACCCAGGCGCGCGCCGCCGCTGCGGGGGCTCGCACCGTCGATGAGAAAGTGCAGGCCGAGAACATGCTTACGGCGACGCTCGGCCGTCTGTTCGCCGTGTCCGAGGCCTATCCGGACCTGAAGGCCAACGCCAACTTCCAGCAGTTGCAGATGGACTTGTCGGACATCGAGAACAAGCTGGCCGCCGCGCGCCGATTCTTCAACAATGCGGTCAGCGAGTTCAACGCCGTGCGCCGCCAGTTTCCGACTGTTCTGTTCGCTGGGATGTTCGGCTTCGGCGCCGACAAGCCCTTCTTCGACGTGGGCGAAAGCGAGCGCGCCGGCCTGAACGCCGCGCCGCCGACGGTGAAGTTCTAAGCCCCAATGGCGGTTTTCGGTCAGGCCGTCGGCCTCAAGACCCACATCTGGCGCAACAACGCCCGGTCAGCGATCCTGCTGGCCGGGTTCCCGGTGCTGCTGGTCGGCATCCTGTTCGGCGTTCAGGTGCTGATGATGGGGTTCGGCTTGCTGCCCAACTCGGGCGGCGATCTGGGCCAGGACCTGGCGCTGGCGGCCTCCATGCTGGGGTGGACCGTGCCCTTCGCCGCCATCGCGGCGGCGATCTGGTTCGTCATCGCCTATTTCGGCAACCAGATGATGATCGACGTCATGACCGGCGCGCGAAAGGTCGAGCGCCGGGTCGAGCCGGACCTCTATAATCTGTTGGAGAACCTGGCGATCTCGCGCGGGATGAAGACGCCCGCCTTGCGCATCATCGAAAGCCCGTCGTTGAACGCCTATGCGTCCGGCCTGCATGAGGGGAACTACAGCGTCACCGTCACGCGCGGTCTGATGCAGACCCTGAACCGGGACGAGATGGAGTGCGTCCTGGCCCATGAGCTGACCCACGTCATCAACAAGGACGTGCGGACCATGGTGATCGCCTCGATTTTCGCGGGGATCATCAGCGTGGTGGCCGAACTGGTGTTCCGCAGCCTGTTCTATGTGCGCGGCGGCCGCGGCGGGAACAACAAGAACGCCATGCCCCTGATCCTGATCGGTCTGGCGATCGGGGTGATCGGTTTCGGCCTGGCCGCCGTCATCCGCATGACCCTGTCGCGGACGCGCGAGTATGTGGCCGACGCCGGCGCGGTGGAGCTGACCAAGAATCCGGACGCCATGATCTCGGCGCTGAGGAAGGTGTCGGGCCAGTCGAAGGTCGAGGCGCCGGACGAACTGCGCGGCATGTTCCTGGACAATACGGCCGACAAGGCGGGATTCTCGGGCCTGTTCGCGACGCACCCGCCGATCGAGAAACGCATCGCGGCGTTGGTGCAGTTCGCCGGCGGCCGAGACGACGGACCGTGGGGCGGAGCGCCTCAAACTTCAGGTACGGCGGTGCCGACGACGTAGGTTTTCCTTCTCCCACAAGGGGAGAAGGATCAGGCCGTCGGATCGACCGCTTTGCCGTACTTCCCGCGGAAATAGGTCAGGGCGTCGCCCGGCCGCGTATCGAACGCCTCGACCCGGCCGACGATGACCAGATGGTCGCCCATGACGATGCGGTCGTGCGTCCGACAGGTCAGCCGCGTCACCGCGTTCAGCAGGCGCGGCGGCTCGGGGTCGGCGACCGCGAACTCATCGTCCGACAGGCGGCACACTCCCCAGGCGAAGCGGTCGGACATGGCCTGATCCTCGACCGGCAGCATATGCACCGCGAACCGATCCGCCCCGGCGAAGGCGTCGTGGCGGTCGGACTTGATGTCCATGCACCACAGCACCAGCGGCGGGTCCAGCGAGACGGAGGTGAAGCTGTTCACCGTGATCCCCAGCGGGCCGTCGACCGTATGGGCCGTGACCACGCACACCCCCGTCGCGAACCCGCCCAGCGCTCGGCGATAGGCGCGAGGATCGAAATCGGCGGCAGGTGAAGCGGACGCGTCGGACATGGCCCTCAGCTAGGCCGTGAAGCCCGTATCGGCAAGGGCGCGGCGCGCCGTCGCATCTCACCGCAACCGCTTCTTAAGCCCCGCATGGGATTTAGGGCGAACGAACACGGTTAAGACGGACCCGCCCCATGGCGCTGAACGATCGCCCGATCCTGATCAAGAAGGTGAAGAAGGTGTCCGGACACGGCCACCACGGCGGCGCGTGGAAGGTGGCCTACGCCGACTTCGTCACCGCCATGATGGCCTTCTTCCTATTGATGTGGCTGATCAACACGACCGATCCGGAGCAGAAGCGCGGCATCGCCGAATATTTCGCCCCGGCCAACGTCTCGGCCTCGACCTCGGGCTCCGGCGGCATCCTGGGCGGCACGTCGCTGGGCGATTCCGAAGGGGCCAAGGGCGCCGGCTCCAACGCCGTCATCGAACAGTTGGCCCCCGAAGCCCCCGACGCGCCGCAGGAAGCGGGCCAGAACTCCAACCTGGCCTCGGCCAGCGAAGCCGCCCTGCGCGCCGAGATCGCCCGTCGCGAGGCCGCCGACTTCGCCAGCGCCGCCGAATCCCTGCGCCAGGCCATGCAATCCATGCCGGAACTGGCCGAACTGTCGAAACAGCTGATCATCGACCAGACGCCCGAGGGCCTGCGCATCCAGCTGGTGGATCAGGAAGGCCGCTCGATGTTCGAGAACGGCTCCTCGCGCCCCAATCCGCGCGCCCAGTTGCTGCTGCGCGCCGTGGCCAAGGTCATCAACCAGTTGCCCAACCGCATCTCCATCACCGGCCACACCAACGCCGTCGCCGGCTCCAGCCGAGCCAGCAGCCCCGGCGACTGGCCCCTCTCCTCGGCCCGCGCCGACGCCTCGCGTCTGGTGCTGCAGGGCTCAGGCGTGAACACCGACCGGGTCTATTCCGTCGCAGGCAAGGCGGGGTCCGATCCCCTCTATCCCGACGATCCGTCGCTGGCGGGCAACCGCCGCATCGCCATCGTCCTGCTGCGCGAAGCGCCGGTCCTGCCCACGGACACCAGCCTGTGAGGCCGTGCGGCGACGCCCTCGCCGCACGAAGAAGGCTTGCGAAAACGGCTGGTTGCGCGCCAAATCAGAATATGAGCCGCGGGTACCCATCCAGCCCCTGTGCGGGCGCTGATTTCGTCACGGAGCGACAACCGTGACCCAGCACTTCTTCTCGCGCCAGCTTCGCTTCTTCATGACCGCCAGCGCGCCCTGCCCCTATCTGCCAGGGCAGTTCGAGCGCAAGGTCTTCGCCAACCTGCCGTTCAGCGACGGGGCCGACGTCAACGACGCCCTGACCCAGGCCGGGTTCCGTCGCAGCCAGAACATCGCCTATCGCCCGGCGTGCGAGGCCTGCATCGCCTGCGTCTCGGTACGGATTCCCGTGGCGGATTTCCAGCTGTCCCGCTCGCGTCGCCGCATCCTGGCGCGCAACGCCGACCTGTCGCGCGACCTGGTCGAGGCCGAGGCGACGATGGAGCAGTTCGACCTGTTGCGCCGCTATCTGACCGCCCGCCACCCCGGCGGCGGCATGAGCGACATGGGCTGGCTGGACTATGTGTCGATGGTCGAGGACACCGCCGTCCGCACCCATCTGATCGAATACCGCATGCCCAGCGAGGATGACGGCCCCGGCCGCCTGGTCGGCGTCTGCCTGACCGACCTGCTGCATGACGGCCTGTCGATGGTCTACAGCTTCTTCGACCCGGACCTTGAGCGCCGCAGCCTGGGCCGTTTCGCCATCCTCGACCACCTGCATCAGGCCGAGACCGTGGCCCTGCCCTATGTCTACCTCGGCTACTGGGTCCAGGGTTCGCCCAAGATGGACTACAAGGCCGAGTTCCGCCCTCTGGAGGCATTGCGCCCTTGGGGCTGGGAACGGCTGTAACGCCCTTCTCCCCTTGTGGGAGGAGGAGGAGGACGGATGAGGGGTGCGAAGACACGCGCTCGTGTTTCCCGCTTCATAACGCCCGCCGACACCCCTCATCCGAGCCCTTCGGGCCCACCTTCTCCCACAAGGGGAGAAGGGAAAGATCAGCCCATCATCTGCGCGGCTTGGGGCGCGAAGTAGCTGATGACGCCGGACGCGCCGGCGCGCTTGAAGGCGTGCAGGCTTTCCAGGATGGCGCGGTCCGGGTCCAGCCAGCCGTTGGCGAAGGCAGCCTGCATCATCGCGTACTCGCCGGACACCTGATAGGCGAAGGTCGGCACCTTGAAGGTCTGCGACACCAGGCGGACGATATCCAGATAGGGCAGGCCCGGCTTGACGATCAGGGCGTCGGCGCCTTCCGACAGGTCCATCGCCACTTCGCGCAGGGCCTCGTCGGCGTTGGCGAAGTCCATCTGATAGGTCTTCTTGTCGCCAGTCAGCGACTTGGACGAGCCGACCGCGTCGCGATACGGGCCATAGAAGGCCGAGGCGTATTTGGCCGCATAGCTGATGATCAGCGCATCGCTGAGGGCGTTGGCCTCCAGCGCCTCGCGGATGGCCTGGACCCGGCCGTCCATCATGTCGGACGGCGCCACGGCGTCGGCGCCGGCGTGGGCGTGGATGAAGGCCTGTTCGGCCAGTCGCTCCAGCGTCGGATCGTTGACGATGCGGCCGTCTTCCAGAACGCCGTCGTGACCGTGGTCGGTGTAGCAGTCCAGCGCCACATCGGTCATGACGCCGATCTCGGGCGCGGCGTCCTTGATGGCGCGGATGCAGTCGGGGATCAGGCCGTCCGGGTCGGTGGCGGCGGTGGCCACATTGTCCTTCAGCCCATCGTTCACATTGGGGAACAGGGCGACCATCGGAATGCCCAGATCGCGCGCCTCGACGGCGGCCTTGGCGGCCTCCTTGGGCGACAGGCGGAAGACGCCCGGCATGGAGGCGACCGGCTGGCGGTCCTCGTCGCCGTCATGGACGATCAGCGGCCAGATCAGATCGGCCGGCGTCAGCGTCGTCTCGGCGACCAGACGGCGCACCCACGGCTGCGAACGCAGGCGACGCGGGCGGGCGTAGGGGAAGGCGGCGGGCTGGAAGGGCATGGTCATGCGCGCGGCTTAAAACAAAGCGGGGGGAGAGGCAAAAGGCGAACTGTCCACCCGTGGTCATCCCTCGGCGGGGACGGGGTGACGCGCGCTCCGCCAGCCGTTAGAAGCGCCCCGAACGCCCCGTCAGAGGGCAGGCTGCAATGCGGGAGCTTTCATGGACTTCGCCCTCACCGACGATCAACGCGCCATTCAGGACGCGGCCCGCGCCTTCGCCGAGGCCGAACTGGCCCCGCACTCGGCCCGCTGGGACGAGGACAAGCATTTCCCGGTCGACGTGCTGAAGGCCGCCGCCGAAATGGGCTTCGCCGGCATCTATACGGGCGAGGAACACGGCGGCATGGGGCTGGGCCGGGTCGAGGCGGCGGTGATCTTCGAGGAGCTGTCGCGCGGCGACGTGGCGACGGCCGCCTTCATCTCGATCCACAACATGGCGACGTGGATGATCGATAAGTTCGGCTCGGACGATCTGCGGGCGCGCTTCGTGCCGTCGCTGGTCGGGATGGAGAAGATCGCCAGCTACTGCCTGACCGAGCCGGGCTCGGGCTCGGACGCGGCGGCGCTGCGGACGACGGCGGTGCGCGACGGCGACCACTATGTGCTGAACGGCGCCAAGGCTTTCATCTCGGGCGCCGGGACGTCGGACGTCTATGTCGTCATGGTCCGCACCGGCGGCGAGGGGCCCAAGGGCATCTCGACCATCGTGGTCGAGGCGGGCACGCCTGGCCTGTCCTTCGGCGCCAATGAGAAGAAGATGGGCTGGAACGCCCAGCCGACCGCCGTGGTCAGCTTCGACGACTGCCGCGTGCCGGCCGCCAACCTGGTGGGCGAGGAAGGCGCGGGCTTCAAATACGCCATGGCCGGTCTGGACGGCGGGCGCCTGAACATCGCCGCCTGCTCGCTGGGCGGGGCGCGTCTGGCGCTGGAGACGGCCCAGGAATACGTCGCCGGCCGCAAACAGTTCGGTCAGGCGATCGGCCAGTTCCAGAACACCCAGTTCGAGCTGGCGGACATGGCCACGGATCTCGAGGCCGCCCGTCTGATGGTGCTGCGCGGCGCCTGGGCCATCGACACCGGCCACGCGGAGAAGACCAAGTGGTGCGCCATGGCCAAGCGCCTGACGACCGACGCCTGCTTCCAGATTGCCGATCAGGCGCTGCAGCTGCACGGCGGCTACGGCTATCTGAAGGACTACCCGCTGGAGCGGATCGTGCGCGACCTGCGCGTTCACCGCATCCTGGAAGGCACCAATGAGATCATGCGCGTGATCGTGGCGCGCGAGCTGGCGCGCTAGGCGTCAACCGCAGCGCCTCGCCAGATTCACCAGCGCGGCGGACTGGCCCAGATACCACGGCTCGTCCGCCTCGTTCGGGGCGTCTAGGTCGACGTTGCGCGCCTGTCTCAGCGCGGCCTTGCCTTCGGACGACAGGGTGTAGACTTGTCGGTCCATCTCATCGACCGAGGGCGTCAGCGCATAGTCCGTGTTGTCGATCGTCACAGCCAGGGCGCGCTCGCCGGGACCAGGCGATCCCGGAAAATCATAGAAATACTGGAACGTGATCTGTCCGCCCGCGCAGTGCGCGCGTGTGATGACCGAGGTGAAGTTCCAGTTCAGGAAGCTGGCCACCGGCCCTTCGCCCGATACGTCGTGCGTCACCCACTGCGCGCTCCTTTCATCCACGGGAGCGGCCGTCAGGGTCAGGGCGGCTGTCATCGCGGTGATGAGCATGGGGGAAGTCTTTCGTGAACTGGAAGGAGCCATACCAACGCTGCTGCAGCGCGAATGCAAGACGGCTCTTCGGCTTTACCCGCGGCGGCCTCGGCTCTAGACGCAAGACATGAGCACTGAATCCGAAGTCATCACCCGCATCGAGAACGGTGTCGGCCGCATCACCCTGAACCGGCCCAAGGCGATCCACGCCCTGAACCGGGCTATGTGCGAGGCGATGATCGAGGCGCTGTTGGCCTGGCGCGCGGACGACGCGGTTCGGTCGGTGCTGATCGACCATGCGGGCGAGCGCGGCTTCTGCGCGGGCGGCGACATCCGCATGATCGCCGAGAGCGGGGCAGGGGATGCGTCCGAGGCCAAGGCCTTCTTCAAGGCCGAGTATCAGCTGAACCATCTGATGTTCGTCTATTCCAAGCCGATCACGGCGGTGGTGGACGGCATCGTCATGGGCGGCGGCGTGGGCATCAGCGAGCCCGCCCACGTCCGCATCGCCACCGAGCGCACCACCTACGCTATGCCCGAGACCGGCATCGGCCTGTTCCCCGACGTGGGCGGCGGCTGGTTCCTTCCGCGCCTGCCGGGTCAGACCGGCGTCTGGCTGGCCCTGACCGGCGCGCGGCTGAAGGCGGCGGACACGGTGGCGCTGGGCATCCACACCCACTTCGTCGCATCCGAGGCCGTCGAGGCGTTGAAGACCGAACTGCGGGCCGCGCCCGCCGATCCGAAGGCGGTCGCCGATCGCGCCGCCGGAGACGCCGGGCCGTCGCCGCTGGCGCCGCACCGCGAGGCCATCGACCGTCTGTTCGCCTTCGACACGGTGGAAGAGATCGTCGCCGCCCTTCAGGCCGAGGGTTCGGAGTGGGCGCTGAAGCAGCTCGACATCCTGAAGACCAAGTCGCCGCAGTCGCTGAAGGTCTCGCTGCGCCAGATCCGCACGGGCGCGACGCTGACTGACTTCGCCGACAACATGGCGATGGAATACGCCCTGGGCGGACGTGTCGTGCAGACCCACGATTTCCAGGAAGGCGTGCGCGCCGTCATCATCGACAAGGATAATGCGCCCCAGTGGTCGCCGGCCGAGCTTTCTTCGGTTTCAGAGGCCCAGATCGAGGCTCTGTTCGCGCCCCTGCCTGCGGGTGAGGCATGGAAACCGCTGATCCGCTGATTTCGCGCAAGCTTCATTGTTCCGGGCGGGGGAAAAGCCTATCTTGGCGGCATGACTAGTCGCTGGACCCCCGAATCCTGGAGAAACAAGCCCGTCCTGCATATGCCGACGGACTATCCGGACGCCGCCGAACTGGCGCGCGTCGAAGACGAGCTGCGCGCAATGCCGCCCCTCGTCTTTGCGGGCGAGGCGCGCAAGCTTACCGATCACCTGGCCCAGGTCGAGGCGGGCGACGCCTTCCTGCTGCAGGGCGGCGACTGCGCCGAGAGCTTCAAGGAGTTCTCGACCGACAACATCCGCGACACCTTCCGCCTGATCCTGCAGATGGCGGTGGTGCTGACCTTCGCCGGTCGCAAGCCGGTGGTGAAGGTCGGCCGCATCGCCGGTCAGTTCGCCAAGCCGCGCTCGTCCCCGATCGAGGAGATCGGCGGGGTCGAGCTGCCGTCCTATCGCGGCGACATCATCAACGGCATGGGTTTCACGCCGGAAGAGCGCACGCCCGATCCGCAGCGCCTGATCCGCGCCTATAACCAGTCGGCCTCGACGCTGAACCTGCTGCGCGCCTTTGCGGGCGGGGGGTATGCCGACCTCTACAACATCCACCGCTGGACGCTGGGCTTCGCCGACGACGGCGCGGGCGCGGCCTATCGCGAGCTGGCCGACAAGATCACCGAGGCCCTGGCCTTCATGGAGGCGGTCGGCGTCACGCCCGAGACGCATCCCGACCTGTCGCGCGTCGAGGTCTTCACCAGCCACGAAGCCTTGCTGCTGAATGTCGAGAGCGCCCTGACGCGCCTGGACGGCTCGACCGGCGAATGGTTCGACACCTCGGCCCACATGCTGTGGATCGGCGAGCGCACGCGTCAGCTGGACGGCGCCCACATCGAGTTCATGCGCGGCATCTCCAACCCCATCGGGGTCAAGTGCGGGCCGACCATGACGGCGGACGACCTGTTGCCGCTGATCGACGCCCTGAACCCGAATAACATTCCGGGCCGCCTGACGCTGATCGGCCGCTTCGGCCACGACAAGGTGGGCGACCGCCTGCCGGGCCTGATGCGGGCGGTGAAGGCGGCGGGCAAACGCGTCATCTGGTCGATCGACCCGATGCACGGCAATACGCTGAAGGCCGGCAACGGCTACAAGACCCGGCCCTTCGACCGCGTCATGGGCGAGGTCCGCACATTTATTGATGTTGCGGAGGCCGAGGGGGTCCACCCCGGCGGCGTCCACCTGGAGATGACCGGCCAGAACGTCACCGAGTGCATCGGCGGCGCCCAGGCGGTGACCGAGGACGACCTGTCGAGCCGTTACCACACCCATTGCGATCCGCGCCTGAACGCGGATCAGGCGCTGGAGATGGCCTTCCTGGTCGCCGAGCGTCTCAAGGCCGGGCGGCAGGCCCGGTCCGAGGCCGCATGACGGCAGAAGACGAAACGCCCGGCCGCGTCGCCTATCAGGGCGCGCCGGGCGCCTTCAGCCACGAAGCCTGCCTGGACCTGCGTCCGTGGGACGAGGCGGTCGGCTTTGAGACCTTCCAGGGCGCGATCGACGCCGTCCTGAGCGGCGACTGCCATTGCGCCCTGATCCCCGTCGAGAACTCGACCGTGGGCGTGGTCGAGCCCGCCGCTACGCTTGTGAGAGAGGCGGGACTTGTGGCGGTCAGCGACGCCTGGCGGCCGATCCGTCTGGCCCTGCTGGGCGTGCCCGAGGCGCGGTTATCGGACGTGAAGACGGCCGAGAGCCACCCGGTGGCCCTGCAGCAGTGCTCCAAGGCCCTGAAAGAGATGGCGATCACGGCCGTCGAAGTGTTCGACACCGGGGGCGCGGCCGCTGCGGTGGCCGAGGCGGGCGACGTCTCGCGCGCCGCCGTTGCGCCCGCTCGCGCGGCTGAGGTCTATGGGCTGTCGGTTCTGCGCAACGATCTGCAGGATTTCAGCGACAACCGCACACGGTTTGTCCTCTTCACGGCTCCTGAGGCTTGACCGCGCATAAAATTTGCTGTTGTAAGGCCCGGTCGGATCAACCCTGATCCAGAAACCGGACCGGATTCATGTCCTCGCTGCGCGCACAAATGACCCTTGAAACCACCTCGCGCGCGGTGGCCGGCTTTTATTTTGGCTACGGCTATTACGGCTTTCGATACGCCGGCTGAGGCGTCGGGCTTCTAACCAGACCCTGACTGTCTCGCTGGCGACCGCTTCTCCCCAAGCGGCCAGTACGCGCGTTCACGCCTGACCTTCTGTCGGCGGGACGCGACCTCCCCATCGAAACCCATGCTGAAAGCCATCTCCCATGTCGCAATCCGCCATCCAGCAAGTCTGGCCCGCCGAAACCGTTGAACTGAGCGCCGAACAGAAGGCGCTGGCCGCCCTGCGCGCCGAAATCGACAGCCTGGACGATCAGATCCTCGAACTGTTCGAGCGCCGCCTGGCCGTCGCCGCCCAGGTGGGCAAGGCTAAGGACGCTCCGACCGGCCCCCACACCAAGCTGCGCCCCGACCGCGAACAGGCCGTCCAGGCCCGCATCCTGAAGCAGTGCGAACCCGAGAACCGCGAGGCGGTCGAGCATCTGTGGCGCGAGATCGTCGGTTGGGGTCTGGCCCGTCAGGGCCGCCTGCAGGTCCAGGTCTGGGCCCCGATCGACCCGGCCAAGGCCGTCGACGGCGCCCGCCTGCGCTTCGGCGCCGCCGCCGACATCAAGCTGGTCCTCGATCCGCAGGCCGCCCTGGCCCATGCGGCCGAGGGCAAGGGCGTGGCCGTCCTGTCCATCAGCGGCGATGATCCCTGGTGGATCGGCCTGCGCCGCGAATGGTCGATGCTCAGCGTCTTCGACGGTTACGGCGGCGAGACGCCGACGTCGCTGGCTGTCGGCAAGATCGATCCGCCGGCTCTGCCCAAGGGCCGCCGCGTCGTCGTCACCGCGGGCGGCGATGCGGGCGACGGTTCGGGCGCGCGTCGCTGGGGCCTGAACACTCACCACGGCTGGAGCCTGGCCCTGACCGACGCCGATGTGGCGCCGGGCGATGTCGAAGGCTGCGTCGGCGCCATCGGCTGACCGCAGGCCGTTAACTCCGTCTCAAAGCAGGGCGGGCGAGGGTGGCTGCATGGCACAGCCCGCCCTGCATCGATCGCGCCGCGTCGTCGCCCTTGCGGCGGCTGCGCTGACGCTTGCGGGCTGCGGCGTGAACGAAGCCGATCCCAATCGCTTCGAGACCCTGGCGCAGTCGGTGGCTTCCATTCCAGTGTCGGCTGAAGACGAGGGCGAGGCGCGGCCGACCGTCACGCCGGATCAGCCGCGCGAGCGAGCTGCGCCGTTGAAGGTCGAGCTGATGACCCCGCACGAACTGTGGGACGCCCGCGAAGGGGTGACAGCCAGGGTTCGCCTCGCCTCCGCGTCAACGCCGACGAACGACCCTGATCTCGAGACGCCGCCTGCGGCCGTTGCGGCGCAGCCCGCGACCGCCGTCCGCCAGGTGCAACTCGGCGCCTATTCCAGCGAAGACGGCGCCCGCGCGGCCTGGGCGCGGCTGAGCCGAGGGCCGGGCGGGGCGGCGCTGTCCGGGCTTCAACCCGCCTATGAGGCGGTGGAGGTCGGCGGGCGTCGCCTGGTCCGGCTGAAGGTCGCCGCCTCCGTCGAACAGGCTCAGGCCCTGTGCCGCGACCTGGCGGCGTCGGACCCATGGTGCGCGCGATCCGGCGCCGCTGCGGCCTGATCGTCCACAGGCTCAGCTTAAGGTTTCGTTGACGATTGGCCTGCGGAGGCTGATCTTGCGGCCCATGGGCGGGCGGCGGACGAAGATGAGTCGCGCCTGCTGATCACAGTGGGATTTCACATGGCGCAGCCTCAGGTCATCGTCATCGGCAATGAAAAGGGCGGGGCGGGCAAGTCCACCCTGGCCATTCACATCGTCACCGGCCTTCTGCACGCCGGACGCAAGGTCGCCATCATCGATCTGGACCTGCGTCAGCGCTCGCTGGAGCGGTTCTTCGCCAACCGCGTCGCCTGGACCAAGGCCAACGGCCATGATCTGCCGCTGCCCTTCGTGCCGGACATGGGCGACGGCAAGGCCCTGCATAAGGCCGATGAGACGGAGCAGTTGGCGCGTTTCGAGGCCGCCTACGCCGAGGCGAGGGGCGTCGCCGACGTCATCGTCATCGACACGCCGGGCGGGGACACGGCTCTGTCGCGCGCCGCGCATGGCCGCGCAGACCAGATCGTCACCCCCATGAACGACAGCTTCGTCGACTTCGACCTGCTGGGCGAGGTGGACCCGGTGACGCTGGATCTGATCCGTCCCTCCATCTATTCGGAAAGCGTCTGGGAGGCGCGCAAGCATCGCGCCGTCACCGAGGGCCGTCAGGTGACGATCGACTGGATCGTCGTCACCAACCGTCTGGCCGTCGCCGAGGCCCGCAACCGCCGCCGTCTGGCCTCGCGCATGGCCAAGCTGGCCAAGCGGGTCGGTTTCCGCGTCGGGCCGGGCCTGCGCGACCGGGTCATCTATCGCGAGCTCTTCCCCTTCGGCCTGACGGTGGCGGACCTGTCGAACGACATCCGCCCGGTGTCGGTGTCGCTGGCCCACGTCGCCGCGCGTCAGGAGATGCGCAACCTGATGCAGGCCCTGGGGCTGGACGACGCCATCGCCGGCATGGACGCGGCGGCCTGATCGCTTCATGGGTCTGATCTGGTTGGGTCTGGCCGCTGTGGCCCTGTGGGCCATGGTGCGACTGGGCCGCCAGACCGAGCGCGTCCGGCGCGGTCATTGGCGCATCTCCGCCACCCTATTGAGCGCCGCCCTGCTGGCCGGGGCGGTGTTCGCCGCCGCGCGCGGAGCCTGGCTGATCGCGGGCGGCATGGCGGCGGC
>DGIZ01000219.1 GCA_002386585.1 Brevundimonas sp. UBA4609
CTCGGACGAGCCGAGGGCGCGGACGACCACGGCGGCGGTGTCGGCGCCGTCGGCCGGTCGGGCGTAGAGGGCGGCCAGTTGCGTATAGGGCTCGGCGTCGGGCGCCTGCACCTTCTGCCCGTCGCGCGCGGCCAGACGCCAGACCAGCTCCAGCCCGTGCGTCAGCCCGCGCGTCGGCAGCACCTGATCGGCGTCGACGCCATAGAGGGCGGCCATGCGGGTCGCCAGAGCGGCAGGCTCGGTCGGATAGCGATCCAGACCGTCGCCGCCCGACACCAGCGGCGGATAGGGGGCGGGCAGGCTCATCCCGCGCTCCTCAGATCGGCGGCTCTGGCGTGGGCCTCCAGCCCCTCCAGCCGGGCCAGGGCGGCGGCGACGGGGGCCAGTGCGGCGGCGCCCTGTTCGCTGACGGTCTGCACCGACATGGTGGTCATGAAGCTGGCGGTGGTCACGCCGCCCAGCGTCCGCGCCGCCCCGTCGGTCGGCAGGACGTGGCTAGGCCCAGCCGCATAGTCGCCCAGCGTCTCCGCCGCCCAGCGTCCGACGAAGACCGCCCCCGCCGCGCTGATGCACTCGACCAGCCGCTCGGCCTCTTCCGTCTGGATCGACAGGTGCTCGGGGCCATAGAGGTTCGCCACCTCGCACGCCTCGGCCGTGTCACGCACGCGGATGGCGCGGGCCTCGGCCAGCGAGGCGCGGGCGATGGCGGCGCGGGGCAGGCT
Organism: Brevundimonas sp. UBA4609; assembly: GCA_002386585.1. GTDB lineage: Bacteria > Pseudomonadota > Alphaproteobacteria > Caulobacterales > Caulobacteraceae > Brevundimonas > Brevundimonas olei. The sequence goes on from DGIZ01000219.1 coordinate 723, forward strand.
TTCGACTTGACGCTCGACCTCGGCGATGATCTCGCTCAGGGCCGTGCCGCTGTCGGACACGAGGATCACCTGAGCATCGGCGTCATGTTCGGCCTGACTCAACAGATCGGCGGCGACGATCTCGAAATCGGCGTCGCGGTCGGCGATGACCAGCAGTTCCGACGGCCCCGCAGGCAGGTCGCAGGCCGGGCCGCCGGGCAGGGCGGAGGCGTAACGCTTGGCCTCGGCCACATAGGCGTTGCCGGGGCCGAACAGCTTGTCGACGGGCGCGATGACGCCGTCTTCCAGCTCGACGCCGAAGGTCAGGGCGGCGATGGCCTGCGCCCCGCCCAGCAGCCACAGCTCATCCAGTCCCGCTTCGGCGGCGGCGGCGATCATGGCGGGGTGGACCGAGCCGTCCTTCGACGGCGGCGTCACGGCGACGCTGGATGGCGGAGAGACGCTGAACGTCGACCTGATCGTCGTCGGGATCGGCATCATCCCCTGCGTCGAACTGGCGGAAGCGTCCGGCCTGCCGATCGACGGCGGCGTGCTGACGGACGACGACTATCGCTCGCCGGGCGATCCGCGCGTCTTCGCCATCGGCGACGTGGCGGCGCGGCTGAAGGACGGCGCGGCGCGACGCATGGAGACCTGGGCTCACGCTCAGACCTCGGCCCGCAAGGCGGCGCTGGCGATCCTCGGCCTGCCGTCCGAGCCCGAACCGACGCCCTGGTTCTGGACCGACCAGTGCGGGCATAACCTGCAGATTCTCGGAGACCCGTCCGCCGCAGACGCCGTTGTGGAGCGTGGGGAAGGCGTGCGGCTTTACCTGCGTCAGGGCGCTCTGGTCGGCGCCGTCTGCCTGGACCGGCCGCGCGATTTCGCCGCCGCCCGCCGCCTGATCGGCCAGACTCTCAAGCCCGAAATCGCATCCGATCCGTCCGTCGACCTGCGCAAGGCCGTCTGAAGCGCGCTCGCGTCAGACCTGGGGACGTATGCCGCCGGTCGCGGCGGTGATCTGGTCGCACACCTCGATCAGACGATCGCGCGCCTGATCGTCGTTTTCCGGCCTGAACAGATCGGTGGCCAGCACCGTGGCGGTGAAGACCGCCTCGCCCTGCAGGTCGAAGATCGGCACGGCGGTGGCGCGCAGACCGGGGATCAGGTCCCCGCGAACTGCGGAATAGCCGTCGCGGCGGACCCGCACACGCAAGGCTTCAACGTCGATGGGCTGGAACTGCGGCTGGGTCTCGCGCTCGACCATGGCCCGAGTCTGGTTCTCGGGCCTGAAGGCCAAGAAGACATGGCCCGTCGCCGAACTCAGCAGCGGCAGCGGAGCGCCGACGGTCAGCGAGGTCGAGATCGGCGGCGTGCCCATGATCCAGCGCACCACGATGGGCCCTGACGGCCCCAGGGCGGCCATCTGCACCGTGCGGCCTGTCTCGCGCACATAGTCGCCGATGGCGATGGCGGCCTCGCGGAAGACGTCCATGCGCGACAGGGCCGCCAGCCCCAACCGCAAGGCGCCCGGCCCCAGTTCATAACGTCCCGTCGCGGCGTCCTGCCGCGCCATGCCCGCCGCGATCAGACTGGCCAGATAGCGGTGCGCCTGCGACGCCGACAGATCCGACGCCTGGGCGATCGCGCCCAGGGCCGCCGCCCCGTCCAGCGACGCCAGCACGTCCAGCACGCGCAGGCCGATGCCTACCGACTGGATGCCCTGTCGCCGATCCGTCGTTTCCACCATTCAACCGCCCCCCTCATGCCGGCCCGTCTTCGGCCCTTCTCTCTCATGCGGAGTCAGCCGCTCACTGACAAGGGAAGGGCTGATCGCAGCCGGTCATATCCGGCCGGTCAGGCCGATGCGCGCAGCCGCCTCCTTAAAATTAACTTAAAATCAACGTTTTTGCGCCTTGGCAGGAACGACCGTCGTGCGGTCGCCGTTTCCCGTCCCGGAGGAACGCCTGAGATGGTGTGGGAGAGGGACGCAAGCCGGACCGCCGGAGGGGGTCGGTCGCGCCTGCCCGTAAGGGCATGGTGACGCGCGCGGTCAGCGTGCGCCGTTCGGCGTCCACGCCAGGCGACCTGGCGGCGCTGCGCAACCTCACCTCCATCAACCGGCTGAGCGATGAAGAGCGCGCCCTGGTGCGGCGCCTCTGCGTCTTTCAGGAAGTAGTTCCTGCGGGTCAGGCCTTCGATCCGGACGGGCGGGCCGCCTCGCCTCGCCTGATTCTGAGCGGTTGGGCCTGTCGGCAGCGCATCCTGGCCGACGGCCAGCGTCAGATCTTCGGCTTCCTGCTGCCCGGCGACTCCATGGGGCTGAGCCTTCATCCGCGGCCGCTGGACGAGACGACCGTCATCGCCCTGACGCGGGTCGAATATGTCGACGCCCTGATGCTGCGCGAAATTCTCGCTTTGCAGGACCCGCGTCACGACCGGCTGCGTCGGGCCCTGGCGACCTCTCGCCGCTACGAGGAAGCCTGCCTGCTGAATCATGTGGTGCGCCTGGGCCGGCAGTCGGCCCAGGCCCGCCTGGCCCACCTGCTGCTGGAACTGCGCGATCGGCTGCAACGCGCCGGTCTGTGCACCAGCGACCGTCTGCATCTGCCCCTGACCCAGGAGACCCTGGCCGACGCCCTGGGGCTGAGCCTGGTCCATGTCAGCCGCACCCTGGGACAGATGCGACGCCAGCGATTGATCGCCATGCAGAGCGGCTGGGTGACCCTGCTGGACGAAGCCTATCTGCGCGCCGCCAGCGACTATGGCGTCGACGAACACGCCCTTCACTGAAACCGAAGCGAAAAGAGAGAGCGAGCGTCATGAGCCTTTATCGACAACCGTCTCGGCCCCGTCCGCCTCTCTTCCCACGCCGCCCGCCGGGACGCGCCGGCTCCGCCTTGCGGATGATCGGCGTTTCGGCGGCCATGGCGGCCCTGTTGGTGCCCGGCGCCGCCCTCGCCCAGGACGAGGACCTTGCGGCCCGGGTCGCGCGGCTGGAGGCCCTGGTCGTCGAACAGCAGCGTCGGATAGAGGCGCAGGAAGCCCTGTTGGCCGAACGCGCCGCCGTCCCGCCGCCAGCCGTCGATTCCCGCTGGCAGGTGCAGACCGACGCCTCGGGCCGGGCGATCTTCGCCGATCGCACGCTCGACCAGCTGCGCGCCGGCCAGCAGGTCGCCAGCACCATCGCGCCCAACG
>DGIZ01000020.1 GCA_002386585.1 Brevundimonas sp. UBA4609
GGAAGGGCTTGGTCAGATAGTCGTCGGCCCCGGCGTCGAAGCCCGCCACCTTGTCCGACCAGGCGCCGCGCGCCGTCAGGATCAGCACCGGCGTGGCCTTGCCTTCGCGGCGCCAGCGCTCCAGCACCGAGACGCCGTCGATCTTGGGCAGGCCCAGATCCAGCACCACCACGTCATAGGGTTCGGTGTCGCCCAGGAACCAGGCCTCCTCGCCGTCGGGCGCGTGGTCCACGGCGTAGCCGGCGTCGGTCAGGGCGGTCTTCAACTGGCGCGACAGATCGACGTCGTCCTCGACAAGCAGAACCCGCATTCAGTCGTCCCCGCGAACCCGGCCTGAACGGCCGTCGACCTGGATATCCGAGACGCGGCCGCCGGGATATTCCCAGCGCACCACATAGTCGTCGCCACGCTCGCGCACGCCCAGCATCCGACCGGGACGGCCCGACTGGACTCGGCGGGCCACGTCGCCGGGGTTGGCGCGCGGGCCGCTGTCGCGACGCGGCGCATCGCGCAGTCCCTGGCCCGGATAGCTGCGGGGTTGCTCCCGGCGATCCTGATCGCGATCCCGGTCGCGGCCGCGCGACTGAGCCGCCGCGTCCGTCAACGGGACGAGGGCGATCAGGCCGGCCAAAAGAAGGGCTCGAATACGCATCATGGATCGCGGTTTAAACCAAGGCCTCTGAACAGCGGCTGAACGCAGTCTATCGGCGTTCAGTCCAAAGAGGAACGCCGGGAGATGAAATCTCCGTCGCATGCCGACGAGAGAAAAGGAGGCGCATGACGCCGATGTCATCCTGATGAACCCTATCTGAAACGCGTCGTTCAGACCCGGCTCAGGCGCAGGAGGGTCATCTGACGTCAACGCAGCCCGCCGGTTGCGTCCAGTCAAAGGAACCCGACCATGGCCAAGTTCAAAACGCTGATGATCCCCGTCCTGGCCGCGACGACGGCCGCCGCCGCACTCGGCGCCGCCCTGCCGGCCGCCGCTCAAACCTATCGCCACGCCCCCGCCTATCAGCAGAACCACGGCGGCTGGCAGTCGATCAGCCAGCGCAAATACAATCTGGACCGCCGTATCGACCAGGGCGTCCGCACCCGCCAGCTCAGCGTCCGCGAGGCCGGCCGCCTGAAGAACGAGCTGAACCAGCTGGTGCGGCTGGAGCGGGCCTATCAGCGCGACGGCCTGAACCGCCGGGAGCGCATGGAGCTGGATCGCCGCTACGACGCCCTGTCGGCCAAGGTCCGCTATGAGCGCCGCGACCACAACGGCCGCCGTTGGTAAGCTGGACAAGCGTTGATCGCGAAGGGCTGCGGGAGACCTCCCGCAGCCCTTTTGCGCATTCGCCCGACTTAGAGGCCTGCCGCACTGGAGGACGTCGCCTCGCCTGCCTATCTTGGGCTCATGTCCATCGCTCGTCTCGACAGTCGCGCCCTGATCCGCGTCAGCGGCCCCGACGCCCGCCCCTTTCTGCACAATCTTCTGACCCAGGACGTGGAGACCCTGCAGCCGGGCGAGCTTCGCTTCGGCGCCCTGCTGTCGCCGCAGGGGCGGCTGCTGTTCGATCTGTTCATCTGGGGCGAGGAAGACGGCGTCATCCTGGATGTCGCGGCCGAGCGTCGCGACGCCCTGGTGCAGCGACTGACGCTCTACAAGCTACGCGCCCAGGTCGAGATCATGCCCATCCCCGACGCGGTTTTCGTCGCCTGGGGCGCGGATATTCCCGACGGCTTCGTCGCCGATCCCCGCCTGTCCGCCCTGGGCGGCCGCCGCTGGGGCGATCAGAGCGAGATCGACGCGGCCGAGGCCGACTGGCAGGCGCATCGCCTGGCCCTGGGCGTGCCCGATCCGACCCAGGACGCCCTGATGGACAAGACCTATCCGATCGAGGCGGACTTCGACCTGCTGAACGGCATCGACTTCCACAAGGGCTGCTTCATCGGCCAGGAGACGACCTCGCGCATGAAGCGGCGCGGGACGATCAAGAACCGCATGATGGCCATCGCCTTCGACGGCCCCGCCCCCGAGCGCGGCGCCGAGGTGCTGAAGGGCGAACTGCGGGCGGGCGAAGTCACGACCGGCGCCGAGGGACGCGCCATCGCCCTGATGCGGCTGGACCGCATGGACGGCGACCTGACCGTCGAGGGCCGCCCCGTGCGGGTCGAGAAGCCCGACTGGATTCCTGATTTGCAAGGCTAAATCCGGCAAAACGGAAAATCTGCTTGTCGTGATGTAAAAGTCGCTTGACGTAAACGCGACGCCATTGGTAAAGCTCACTTGTCAACGCGACAGGGGAGCTTGTCATGAACACCGAGATCATCACCACCGGCGCAGCCGCCGCTCGCAACAAGAAGACGATGGACGACCTGACCGTCGGCCTGTGCGCCCTGACCGTGGTCGGGGTCAGCGCTGCCGCCGCCACGCCGTTCTGGCCCGACGCCTGGGGCCGCGCGCCGTCGATCGGCGTCGTCGTCCTGGCCGCCGGACTGGCCGTCTTCCTGGCCCTGCACACCCTCTGCTGGTGGCGCGCCCTGGATGAGGCCGCCAGGGAAGCCCACAAGTGGGCCTGGTGGTGGGGCGGCAACCTGGGCCTCGTCGCCGGCGGCGCGGCCGTCGTCATCGCCGCCCTGGCCGGCGTGAACCTGTTGCCCGCCGCCCTGCCCCACACGGATGCCGCCCTGATCGCCCTGGGCGTCGCCGCCGCCTTCGCCGCCCAGGCCGTCGGCTACGGGATCGCCTGGTGCGGCTGGTGGATCGCCCGCCGATGACCAGCGCCTTCATCAACCGCCTCAAGGTCTTCCGCGCCGAACGCGACTGGACCCAGGCTGACCTGGCCGAACGCCTCGGCGTCTCGCGCCAGACCGTCCAGGCGCTGGAGAAGGGTCGCTACGACCCGTCCCTGCCCCTCGCCTTCCGCATATCCCGCCTGTTCGGCCGGCCGATCGAAGCCATCTTCACCGCCTGATCGCCCCCCCTTCAGACAAACCTCTCAAAACCAAGGACTTTGCAATGACCCTCGCTCACCGCATGGGCCAATCGGCCAACCATGTCTCGCGCTTCGCCGCCGGCCTTCTGGCGGCGCTGGCCGCCTCCGCCGCCTT
>DGIZ01000072.1 GCA_002386585.1 Brevundimonas sp. UBA4609
CGGCGGCGACGCTGAGCTGCGGCGGTCTGAGGCTGGACCCGCGCGCGGCGCGGGCCACGGTCAACGGCGAGCCGCTGCGCCTGACCAGTCTGGAATACCGTCTGCTGCACTATCTGATGATGCACCAAGGCCGGGTCATCAGCCGCACCGAACTGGTCGAACACCTCTACGATCAGGACTTCGATCGCGACTCCAACACCATCGAGGTCTTCGTCGGCCGCCTGCGCAAGAAGATCGGCGCCGACCGCATCGAGACCGTGCGCGGCCTGGGCTATCGCCTGTCGCCGCTGGCCGGCGAGAGCGACGCGGCCTGAGCGCCGCATGACGGACCCGTCCGAAGGTCAGTCCGAAGGCCTGTCCCAGCCTGATCGACGCCAATGGGGCCGGTGGTTCGGCCGACCGGGTCGCTCGCTGACGCGGCGGCTGATCTGGCTGGCGGCGGCGTGGATCCTGATCGCCCTGGCGGCGGCGGCCTTGGTGCTGACCGCCGTCTTTCAGGAATCGGCCCTGCGCCGACTGGGCAATATCCTGAGCGACACCATCGACGAGGCCGTGGTCGCCGCGACCATCACGCCCGAGGGCGAGGTCTTCGTCGGCGAGATTCAGGACGCCCGAACCCAGCGCCTGCTGTCCGGCAAATACTGGATGGTGGCCGAACCCACGCCGCAGGGTGACCTGCAGGTCCTGGCGCGTTCGGCCTCCCTGGGGCCGGCGGAGCTGGAGTATGGCGCGGACCTGCTCAACCGCCTGCGCGCCGCCTTCGGCCAGACCATCAGCTACAACGCCGACGACGGCCCCAAGGGCGAGCCCTTGCGCATCGCCGCCAGCATGAAGCAACTGCCCGGACGCGACCGCCCGGTGGTCTTCTTCGCCGGGATCGACCGCTCGGACGTGGACGCCGACACGCGCCAGTTCGCCACCGTCACCTGGATCGCCATGCTGTTGCTGGGGGCGGGGCTGGTCACGGCGGTCTTCATCCAGGTGCAGGTGGGGCTGCGCCCGCTCTACGACCTGAGGGACGAGATCGCCGACGTTCGTCAGGGCCGCTCGCACCGGGTCGGCGGCGTCTATCCGGTCGAGATCCAGCCCCTGGCCGAACAGGTCAACCGCCTGCTGGCGCATAATCAGGAGACGGTGGAGCGTCAGCGCACCCACGTCGGCAACCTGGCCCACGCCCTGAAGACGCCCCTGGCCGTCATGCTGGCCGAGGCCGGGACGAAGGAGGGACCGCTGCCGGACCTGATCCGCCGCCAGACCAAGGTGATGCAGGACCAGGTCGACCACCACCTGCGCCGCGCCCGCGCCGCCGCCCGCGCCGCCCATGGCCTGGGCGAGCGCACGGACATAGGCGAGGTCCTGGACGAACTGGCCGTCATGCTGGAGCGGGTGTTCGAGGAGAAGGACGTCGAGATCGACTGGCGGGCCCCCGACGGCCTGGCCTTCCTGGGCGAGCGCCAGGACCTGCAGGAGATCTTCGGCAATCTGATCGAGAACGCCGCCAAGTGGTGCAAGCGCCGCGTCCGCATCTCGGCCGGGCCGTCGACGCCGGGCCAGATGATCGCCGTGGTCGAGGACGACGGTCCCGGCCTGCTCGCCGACCAGCGCGATACGGCCCTGAAACGCGGCACGCGCATGGACGAGGACACGCCTGGCACGGGCCTGGGCCTGTCGATCGTCGACGAACTGACCCGCGCCTACGGCGGCCGCGTCACCCTGGGCGACAGCGCCATGGGCGGGCTGAAGGTGGTGCTGGAGCTGCCGGCGGCGGAGGGGTGAGGGCGGCCCTCCAGGGGGCGGTGTTTCAGTGCGCCGCGCCCGCCGGCAAGTGGCTCTTGTCGTGCTTGCCGACTTGGCTGACGAGCGTTCGCGCGGCCTCGTTCATGCCGAGCACCTCGACTGTCGCACCTTGCCGGCGATAGCGGAAGACCACCTTGTCGACGGCGGCCACCCCCGTCAGGTCCCACAGGTGGACGTCGGTCATGTCTATCTCGACCTGCGTCGGTTGGCCGTGGTGTTCGAAACTGGCGGCGAAGACGTCGGCCGAGGCGAAGAACAGGTTGCCGGACACGCGGTAGCGCAGGCGCCCTTCCTCAGACGTTTCGATCTCCTGGACGACGATCGTCTTGCCGACCTTTCGCATGAAGAAGACGGCGGACAGAACGACGCCGAGCAGCACCCCCTTCGACAGGTCGTGGGTCAGAACGACGGTCACGGTGGTGGCGATCATGACGATGGAGGACTGCAGCGGCGTCGCGGGCAGGTTCCGCACCGATTTCCAGTCGAAGGTGCCGACGGAAACCATGATCATCACCGCCACCAGGGCCGCCATCGGTATGCGCGCGACCCAGTCCTGGAGCACCAGGATCAAGAACAGCAGGAAGAGGCCCGCCCACAGGGTCGACAACCGTCCGCGCGCGCCGGAGGTCACGTTGATGATCGACTGGCCGATCATGGCGCACCCGGCCATGCCGCCGAACAGGGGAGACAGGATATTGGCGATCCCCTGGCCCCGCGTCTCGCGATCCTTGTCCGACGGGGTGTCAGTGATGTCGTCGATCAGATTGGCGGTCAGCAGGCTTTCCAGCAGGCCGACGAAGGCCAGGGTGGCCGACACCGGCGCGATGATGACGAAGGTCTCCCATGTCAGAGGCACGGCGGGCAGATGGAACATCGGCAGGGTCGTGGGCATCTGACCCATGTCGCCCACCGTGCGAACGTCCAGTCCCGTGGCCATCACCACGCCGCTGACGACGACGATGGCGACCAGGGGAGAGGGGACGGCTCGGGTCAGTCGCGGAAAGCCGTAGATGATGGCCAGGGCGGCGACGACCAGGGCGTAGGTCTGCCAATTGGCGCCGACGAGTTCGGGCAGCTGGGCCATGAAAATCAGGATCGCCAGCGCGTTGACGAAGCCCGTCATGACGCTGCGGCTGACGAACCTGATGTACCGGCCCAGCTTCAGCAGGCCTATGCCGATCTGGAAAACGCCGCACAGCAGGGAGGCGGCGAACAGGTATTCCAGGCCGTGCTCGCGCACCAGGGTGGCCATCAGGAGCGCCATGGCGCCGGTGGCGGCCGAGATCATCGCAGGCCTGCCGCCCACAAAGGCGATGGTCACCGCGATGACGAAGCTGGCGTAGAGGCCGACAGCGGGATCGACGCCGGCGATAATGGAGAAGGCGATAGCCTCGGGAATAAGGGCCAGGGCGACAACGGTTCCCGCGAGCAGGTCGCGGCGTGGATTGCCGAGCCATTGCTGGCGTGCGGAAGCAATGATGGACATTCAGGATTCATCTGGGTGAGCCGCCAAAAATGCGGGCTCGGTTTCCTGACGGATCGGCGGTCAGGATAGCCACCCGCGTCCTGAAGCCAGGTGCGAGTCCAGGGTGATGGGCGCCTAATGCCTGCTGACGGCCGACGGAGCAAGTCTTGAAGACGGCCAAGGTTCGTTGTCGAAAAATCTCCTGTTAACCCGCAGCGGGGCACCCTCGGCGTCTTGGCCGGGAATCGGTTCGGTCGGAGGAGTGGGGATGGCGGACCTGTCGGTCGCCCAGAGGGCCGCCCTGGCCCAGCTGATCGAACGGTGTCCGGACCGGGTCTTGTCGCAGCTTTCGGGGCTGGCGGGGACGATGGCGGGGGACCGGTCGGCGGCCTTGCGCGACATGATCGAGGTCGAGGCGCTGGACCGGCGACGCCGGAACATCGCCTTCGGACCCCTGCTGCCCATGTTCCAGCCGCGCGCCGACGGTCTGCCGGGGGTCGGCTTTCCGCCCGTCGTGCTGGGACGGTTGTGGCGCAGCGCCACCCGCAATGAGCCGGAGCTTCTGCCTCAACTGGACCGGGACGATGACCTGTCGCGCATGATCGCGGACCGTCTGTGCCTCAGCGCCGCCTTCGCCCTGCGCGACCGGGCGGGCGAGGTCTGGATGGAGGCTGCGTCGGCAGAGGCGACCGCGCAGGCCCAGGAGCTGGCGGCCTGCCTCGACCTGGCGGCGACGGCGCGGCGGGCCTTGCCGCATCTGCCAGATTGGATCAATCGCTCCGGCCCCGAGGCGGCGGCCGAGTTGAAGCTGGCCCTGCGTCAGGCCGCCGGGATCGCGCCCGACGGCGCCAGCCGCCTGCTGGAGATCATCTTCGCCCATCTGGAGGATGCGCGGCTGATCCTGCGGATCGCCGCCCTGGCCGCGCCGGGCGGGCGGGAGCTGAGCGTCGAGACGGCTCTGGGCGAAAGCGAACTGGGCCTGTTCGTCGACCGCATCCTGTTGGCGCTGGCGCGGCGAGCCGCCCAGGCCGCCGCCTTTGACCCGACTGGGAGCGGGGCCGATCTGGACGCCTTCAAGGCCGATCTGGACTGGTGCGCCGAGACGCTGGCCGAGATCGACGTCGTCCTGCCGCTCAAGGCCGACAGCGCCTGGGGCAAGGCGGTGCGACAGGCGCGGCTGAAGATGGCGCTCAGCCTGTCCGAACGCTTCAGCGCCGCCGAGCGGGCGGTGGACGCCGTCCTGCCGGTCGAGCGGACCGCCCTGGTCGGGCGCATGACGCGGCCGGCGCCCCGGCTGGACGGAGCGGTCGAGGCGGCC
>DGIZ01000270.1 GCA_002386585.1 Brevundimonas sp. UBA4609
GGGGTGACGCGGGCCTCGACCGCCAGGGTGTCGGCGTTCAGGCGCAGCAACTCCGACTGGCGCACCGGCGGGCGGCCGACCGCCGAGGTGGCGAAGACGGCGTTGCGCTTGGCGCTATAGGCGGTCTGATAGAGGCCGCGTGTCGGCTGGATGCTGGTGATCCGATAGGCCGCCTCATTCGACAGCGGCACGTTCGGCGAGATCTTCAGATTGGTCAGGACGGCGTTGTAGGGCGACTGCGACACCGCCACGATCGGGTGGTTGCCGGGCTGGGCGTCGGCGGGCAGCGTCAGCCGCGCCTCGAAGCCGCCCTCGGCGTCGGCCGTGATCGGGCCGGTCGACAGCGGCGTCTGACCGTACATCAGGACGATGCTCTGACCCGGATGGAAGCCGCGGCCATTGGCCACGACCGGGCCGCCGGGCAGGACGGGCTTGCCGCGCTCGCCGGACGAGAAGCCGACCTGGCCGCCGTCCAGGCGTTCGGGCGCCGAGAACAGGGCCTGGGCCGAAGCCAGGGTCGGAACGGCGACGGCCGAAGCCGCCAGGAGCGCGCCGAGGGCGGCGCCGCGAAGGGATTTGCTCAGGGAAGTCATGATCGCAGTTTCTCCGGATCAGAAGCGGGTGGTCAGGCCAACGAAGAAGCGGCGGCCGGGCGAGTAATAGCCGTCGCCGGCGGTGCCGCTGACCTTCTCGTTGAAGAGGTTGGAGACCCCGGCGCGCAGGGTCACCGTGTCGGACGCCTCATAGGCGGAGGTCAGGTCGAACTCGGTGCGGGCGTTGGTCAGGGTCGAGCCGCCGCTCAGCTGTTCGCCGGTGTACTGAGCCGACAGCATGAGCCCCAGGCGGTCCGTGGCCCGCCAGTCCAGCGAGGCGTAGCCCGACCATTCCGGCGTGGTGATCAGGCTGGCCCCGGTGTCCAGGTTCTTGGCCTCGATCATCCAGGTGGCGTTGCCGCGCAGGGTCAGGTCGTAGGGCAGGGCCGCCGAACCGCTGAGCTCCAGACCCTTGGTGCGGGCGCGCTGGACGTTCTCGTTCTTGGTCCACCATCGGCCTTCGAAATAGCCCAGCGGCGCGTACTGGATCTTGTTCTCGAAGTCGGTGTGGAAATAGGTGGCGGCGAAGCTGTAGGCGGCGCCGTCATAGGCGAAGCCGAACTCGTAGCTGGTGCTTTCCTCGGGCTTGAGGTTCGGATTGCCCGCCATCCAGCAACTGCCCGAGGTGTAGATCAGCGGATTGCCGTTTCCGTCCAGGATCGGGTCGCCGTTCTTGTCCTTGGCGGCCATGCCGATCAGGCCCCGGCAGCCGTTGCCGCCCGAGTTGGTCGCCGCGCCGGCGCTGTTCTCCTTCAGGGACGGGGCGCGGAAGCCCTTGGAGACGCCGCCGCGCAGGGTCCAGGCCTCGGCCGGATGCCAGACCAGATAGGCGCGCGGGCTGAAGTGCTCGCCGTATTTGTCGTGGCTGTCCAGGCGGCCGCCGAGCGTCAGCAGCAGGTTTTCGCGCAGGGTGATCTGGTCCTCGGCGAAGATGGCCGCCGTGTCGCCCTTCAGCGTGGCGCCGGTGATGACGTTGCCGTCATAGTCGATCGGCACCGTGCCGATGGTGTCGGTGTTGGTCAGCTCTTCCTGGCGATACTGGGCGCCGAGGGCGAACTTGTGCAGCCAGACGAAATTCTTCTCGAAGTTCCACAGGCCGTCGACGATCCACTCCTCGAACTCGCCGGAGCCGCCGTACTCGCCCATCGCCTTGTTCTCGAAGGCGTTGCGATAGACATCCAGGCGCGTCTTGCCGAAGGACCATTCGCCCTCGTGGCTCGCGCGGAAATTGGTGCGTTCGGTCTCGGAGCCGAAGGCGCCTTGCGGCGCCAGTTCGCCGTTGCGGTCCGGCACCAGCAGCTTGGGCGCCAGGGGCTCCTCCACCCCGTAGTTGGCCTCGAACGAGAAGTTGTGATTCTCGACCAGCGCCCAGTTCAGCACGCCGTTCAGGCTCTTGTTGACGACGCCGCCCGCGCCGTTGTTGCTCGAGATGTTCACCTCGTCCGGATTGGTGCGGGCGTAGGTCGCGCCCAGGCGCAGGCCCAGGTTTTCCGTGAGGGGGCCGGCCAGGTTGACGCCCAGCTGATAGGCGTCGCCGCGCTCGGAATCCTCGGACCAAGTGTAGCTGGTGTTGGCCGAGCCGCGCCACGTCGGGGCGATCTTGCGGGTGATGATGTTGATGACGCCGCCCATCGCGTCGGAGCCGTAGAGGGACGACATCGGCCCGCGCACCACCTCGATGCGCTCGATCATGTCGGGCGAGATCCAGTTCAGGTCCTGGCGGCCCAGGTCGGGGCGATAGCTGATGTCGCGCGAATTGCCGACGCGACGCCCGTCGACCAGCACCAGGGTGTAGTTGTCCGGCAGGCCGCGAATGGTGATCTTGGACATGGCGCCGGTGGGGCTGACGCCGCCGGTCACGCCGGGCAGACGGCCCAGCAGTTCGCCCAGGCTCTGCACCGGCTGACGCTCGATCTCGTCGCGGGTGATGACGCTGACCGAGGCCGGGGCGTTGCGGACGTCCACGGCCGTGCCTGACGCCGTGACGATGACGTCGCCGACCGAGGTGGCCTGGGGATCGACGCCGGAGGCGTCCGGCAGGGCGGTCTCGGCCAGAGCCGGCGAGGCGGCGAGAAGGCTTGATGTCATCAGGCCCAGCCCGATGCGGCGTTTCGATAGGTGCATCTGCGCCCCCAGAGGCGTGCGTTAGGCGGGCGTCAGGCGCCCGGAGAGGGGAGGAAAGCTCGACCGTGCGAGCGGCTCGCTCCTAATAATCATTCGCAATATTGTCTCAATGTCGGATTCGGCATGGGGCCTATTCGCCTGGCTGCATGAGGGCGCGGCCGTCGTGAAGCGGCGAGAAACGGGCGCGAAGCGCAGGGCGAGTGTGTTGCAATTAAGAGGCGTTCTTAATACAGCCGGGGGCGACGCGCCGGGCGTCATGCAGCGAGGCCATATGTCGGGGCGACTTCCCCACCGCGTCGATTTCACCCTGCTTCAGCATCTTCAGGTGCTGATCGAGCAGCGCAGCGTCTCGCGCGCAGCTGAGCGTCTGGGCATCGGCCAGCCGGCGATGAGCCGCATCCTGGCCCGGCTGCGCGATCAGTTCGACGATCCCCTGCTGGTGCGCGGTCCGCGCGGCATGATGCCGACGCCGCGCGCCGAGGCCCTGTCCGGCCCCCTGCGCGCCTGGCTTGAGGCGGGGGAGAGCCTGCTGCGCGATCCCGACCTGGATCTCGGACGCATGAAGCGGGTGTTCCGTCTGGCTTCCACCGACTTCGGCCTGCTCAGCGTCCTGACGCCCGCCATCGCGCGCATCGCGCAGGAGGCGGCCGGGGTGGAGCTGGACGTCGAGCCTCTGTCGGACGCGAGCCTGCGGCGGCTTGAGGACGGGCGGCTGGATCTGGTGCTGACCGGCTGGAATCCCGACGGCGCGGGGCTGAAGTCGCGCTGGCTGTTCCGCGAGACTCATCTGGGCCTGGCGCGGCCGGACCACCCGATGCATCAGGCGACGCCGACGCACGCCGAACTGCTGCGGTGGCCCCATGTCGCGCCGTCAGCCGGGGATGGCTTCGGCGACTGGGTGGCGGACGACCTGCCGGACATGGCCGAGCGCCGCGTTCTGGTGCGGGCCGAGAGCTTCGCCCTGGTCCCCTATCTGTTGCAGACGAGCGAGGCGGTGGCCCTCCTGCCGCGCCGGGCGGCCGAGCGTTTCGCGGCGGCGCACGGCCTGCGCGCCTTCCCGGCGCCGCAGGAAATGCGGCCGTTCGACTATCACCTGGTCTGGCACGAACGCTCTGACGGCGACGCCGGAACCCGGTGGCTGGCCGACGCCCTCTCCGCCGGGTTCGAAGCCGAAAGCGCGCGCGCCTAACCGGCCTTGAGGCGCGTGGCGGGCCACAGCGCCGCGATCAGGATCATCACCGCCGATACGGCGTAGGGCGCGCCGTGCGCCGCCTGATAGGCCAAGGTTCCGGCCAGCGGCCCCAGCACGGCGCCCAGTCCCTGCGCGGCCCCGACGGCCCCGGCGGCGGCGCCTTGCTCATGGGCCTCGACGGCATTGGCGGCCAGCGCCGATTGCGAGGGATAGACCCAG
>DGIZ01000138.1 GCA_002386585.1 Brevundimonas sp. UBA4609
GGACGCCGCCGCCCTGCGCGCCGCCGTCGACACGGCCGCACGCGAGGCGGGCGTGATCGCCCACGCCGTCTCGACCGGCCAGAGCGTCGCCGGCGTCGATCTAGGCAGCGACAACGTGAAAGTCGTGCGCGCACCGCGCATCGCCCTGGTCATGGGCGAGGGCGTCAACGCCACCGAAATCGGCTCGACCTGGTTCGCCCTCAGCGAGCGGCTGAACTATCCGGCGACGCGGCTGGACCCGTCCCAGTTGGGCCGCGTGCCGCTGGGAAGCTATGACAGCATCGTCCTGTCCGGCGGGCGCTACGACAACCTGGGCCAGCCGACGGTGGACGCACTGAAGGCCTGGGTGCGGGCGGGCGGGTCCCTGGTGGCGTTCGGCAACGCCGCGCGCTGGGCCGCCGCCAACGGCCTGGCCCCGCAGGCCGCCTCAGAAGACGAGAAGAAGGCCGAGGTCGAGCGCCGCGACTACGCCGACCGCAGCGCGATCCAGGGCGAGCAGCGCACGGCGGGCAACGCCCTCTCGGCCGACGTCGACATCAGCCACCCGCTGGCCTTCGGCCTGTCGCGCCGCGACCTGTTCGTGAACAAGGAGACGGACGTCGTCCTGGCCCCCGTGGCCGATCCCTTCGCCAACGTCGTGCGGATCGAGACCGACCCGCAGGTCAACGGCTACCTGCCCGAAGCCCTGCGCGCCCGCTCGGCGGGCTCGGTCTGGGCTCAGGTGAACCCGGTCGGCGTGGGCAACGTCGTCCTGTTCGCCGACGACCCGGCCCACCGCAAATACTGGCTGGGCACGGAGCGTCTGCTGATCAACGCCCTGTTCCTGTCGAACCACCTCTCCTCGCCTTCGCGACGTTAGGCCGGGTTCGACAGGAGGCTGTCCGCCTTCAGGTTCTGATCCCGCTCAGAACCTGAAGGTCAGGAAGGTCCCCAGGTAGGACTGGTTCTCGGCGGTCCCGGTTTCCTTCAGGAAATCGCCGGCCTTGGTGTAGTTGACGACGCCCATCAGCGAGACATAGGGCGTCAGGGCGTAGCGGGCGAAGACGCCCGTGCGCCAGCCGACATAGGACGACTCTCCTTCATCCGCCCCGCGCAGCACCAGACCCGACAGGGCGTAGAGACCGTCGTCCTTGCTCTGGCGCCACAGGCCGGCCGTGTTGGCGCCGAGCGTCAGCTTGGGCGACGGACGCACCGTCACTTCGGGCTGCAGCAGGATCAGGTTGGCGAAGCCCAGATCGGTGCGCAGGGCGGCCGGCTGCGGGAACAAGGGGTTGAAGCTGTTCAGCTTGCCGTCGTTCGGGTTCTTGTCGCCCGAGCCGACGTCCAGGCGCACGGCCACGCGCGGCGACCACTTCACATCCGCGAAGGTGCGACCGCCGACGGCCGAGATGAACCAGGCGTCGATGTCGAGATCGCGGAACGAGCCCCACTGTTTGACCGCCTCGACCTCATAGTCCCAGGGCGCGACCTTGCCCGACAGGCGCACCGACAGGGTGTCGCGGTCGTCGCGGCCGGGAAGCTGACCATCGAACGGCGTCGTCAGGCGATCGGTGTTGGCGTAGAGCAGCTCCAGCTTCGGCGCCGTCGCCCCCTGCCCCAGCGTCTTCGCGGCCGTCGCGCCATACAGGCGATAGTCGAAATTGGTGGCGTCGTCCCACGAGGCCTTGCCCTCGCGCAGCGCATAGCCGGCGAAGGCGCCGCCGCTCCAGCCGGTCGGGCTGTCGTACATGACCCGGACCATGTCCAGGGCCGCCCGGGCGTTGGCGCCCTCGCGCATGTCGAACAGGCGGAAGCCGCCCTGGCCGAACTCCTGACGCCCGGCGCGGACGCGCAAGCTTCCGCCGCCCAGACCCGTCTTCGCCTCGATGAAGGCCTGATGCAGGTCGGTGCGGTTCTCCTCGATCACCGGCTCGCCGCTGGCCAGACCCGAGGTGCGGGCGTCCTGCACATCGACGAAGGCGCGCAGTGAAGAGCCCAGGTTCAGCTCGCCCCACAGGCGGGCGCGGGTCTGGAAATCGCCGCCGGTGTCCTGCGGACCGCGGCCGAAGCGTTCGTTGTCGCGATGCTCGGCGCGGAAGCGCAGTTCGCCGCCGAAGCTGGCCCATACGGGGCTGTCCTCGCCGCCGACCGGGACATATTTGAACCTCGACCAGGTTGAGGTGCGCTTCGCCGGGTCGGCCAGGTAGGCGTAATTCTCGTCGTGGTTGATCAGCTTGAACGGCGGCGGCGCGACCGGAGCAGCAGGCGCCGCAGCAGGCGCGGGGGCCAGCGCGGTCTGGATCGGCGCCTCGGCGTCGGCGGGCATGGGGGCGTGCGAAAGCAATGCGGCGGCGGCCGCAGCGGCGATGGTCATGGTTTCCTCCGGGAAAGGGCGCGGTTGGCTCCGCGCTCGGTTCGATTGGGATGATTATTCGGCGTCGGGCTGCTGGCCGGGCGCGGCGTTCTGGAAGGCGGGCAGTTCGAGGCAGGCCGCCTCAAGCGCCAGCAGGCGCGGCCAGCGCAGTTCGACGCCGAAGCGGCGAGCGTTGCCCAGCTGCGGCACGATGCACAGGTCGGCCAGGCTTGGGGCGTCGCCGAAGGCGAAGGGACCCGGCTGATCCGCCAGCAGTCGGTCGACGGCGTCGAGACCTTCCTCGATCGTGGTCGAGGCCCAGTCCTGGACCAGCTCTTCACCCAAGCCCAGTTCGCGCAGGCGTTGCAGCACCTTGAGATTCTGCACCGGATGGATGTCGCAGGCGACCGCCTGGGCCACGGCCCGGACCCTGGCCTTCAGCACCGGCTCTGCGGGCAGAAGGGCCGGCTCGGGCGCGATCTCGTCCAGGTATTCGATGATGGCCAGGGACTGGGTCAGGACCGCGCCGTCGTCGGTGACGAGCGACGGCAGCAACCCTTGCGGATTGAGCGCCAGGTACGCCGGCCCCCGCTGCTCGCCCTTGCGCAGGTGGTGGGCGACCTGCACGGCCTCCAACCCCTTGAGGCCGAGAGCGATACGAACGCGCCAGGAGGCCGTGGAGCGGAAATAGCCGTGCAGGATCATGGGGTCAGACTCCGGCCCGACGGCGCACGCCGCCGAGGGTGAAGACGGCGATCGAGGCGATCGCGGCGGGGATGACGGCCAGCAGGATCAGCGACTGCGGCGTCCAGCCGGCGGCCAGCAGCACGCCGCCGACCAGCGGGCCGACGATGGCGCCGATGCGGCCGACGCCC
>DGIZ01000201.1 GCA_002386585.1 Brevundimonas sp. UBA4609
CGCGGCGCGAGGGCGCCTCGGACGCCCTGATCGTCCAGCCGGGCGGCCGCCGGGTGCATGACGCGCGCCTGGCCCTGTCCGACGGCCTGGTCTTTCTGGAATTGTCCGACGCCGCCGAGCGTCAGGAGGCCCAGCAGCGCCACCTGGCCGACCGCGAGGAACTGCTGACCACCTCGCGCGTGCTGTCGGTCGGCGAAATGGCCACCATGATCGCCCATGAGTTGAACCAGCCGATCGGCTCCATCGCCAACATCCTGCGCGGGCTGAAGGCGCGGCTGCAACGCGGCGCCCTGACGGTCGAGACCGGCGCCGAGGCCCTGGATCGCGCGACCGAGCAGGCCCTTTACGCCTCAGGCGTGATCCAGCGCGTCCGCACCTTCGTCGATCAGCGCCAGCCCCAGGTGCAGCGGCTGGACCTGGCGCGGCTGGCCCGCAACACCCTGGACCTGCTGGACTGGGAGATCACCCGCGACCGGGTGACGGCGCGCGCCGCCACGCCGCCGGACCTGCCCGCCGTTCTGGGCGATCCGGTCATGATCCAGCAGGTGCTGGTCAACCTGGCGCGCAACGCCCTGGACGCCATGCGCGGCGTCGACCTGCCCCGGCGCGAACTGACCATAGAGGCGCGCCACAGCCTGGACGCGCGCCAGATCGAGCTGACCCTGACCGACACCGGGCCGGGCGTGCCGGAAGAGGCGTCCGCCCGCGTCTTCTCGCCCTTCTTCAGCACCCGCAGCGGCGGCATGGGCGTCGGCCTGGGCATTTGCCGCTCGATCATCGAACTGCACCGCGGCCGCCTGTGGTTCACGCCCGGCGAGACGGGCGGCAGCGTCTTTCACATCGCCCTGCCGCTGGCCGCGGCCGAAATCCCGCCCGAGGAGGCCCGCCCATGAGCGCCGTCGCAACACCGGCTGACGGGCCGTCCGGCCGCATCTGCCTGGTCGACGACCACGCCGAGTTCCGCCAGTCCGCCGCCTGGTGGCTGGAAAGCCTGGGCTATGAGGTCGAGTGCTGGGAAGAACCCGTCGCCTTCCTGGAGGCCATGGTCGAGCGCCCGGCCGAACCCGCCTGCTTCCTGCTGGACGTGCGGATGCCGGGGATGTCGGGGCTGGAGTTGATGGAGGCGGCGCGCGAGCGCGGGCTGGATCAGCCGGTGATCTTCATGACCGGCCACGGCGACGTGCCCCTGGCGGTCGAGGCCATGCGGCGCGGCGCCGTCACCTTTCTTGAGAAGCCCTTTCAGGAGAAGGCGCTGGAAGAGGCCATCGCCCTGGCCTTCCGCACGACGCCATCAGAAACAGAAGACGAAACAACCGCTTCTCCGCTGTCCCTCGCCTATCAGGAAAGGTTGTCTCGCCTGACCGCGCGCGAGCGCGAGGTCATGGATCTGGTCGTGGCCGGTTCCTACAACAAGGTCATCGCCTATGACCTGGGCATCAGCCCCAAGACGGTCGAGCTGCACCGCGCCCGCATCATGACCAAGATGGAGGCGCCGACCCTGACCCATCTGGTCCG
Organism: Brevundimonas sp. UBA4609; assembly: GCA_002386585.1. Classification (GTDB taxonomy): domain Bacteria; phylum Pseudomonadota; class Alphaproteobacteria; order Caulobacterales; family Caulobacteraceae; genus Brevundimonas; species Brevundimonas olei. Next base: position 1,516 of record DGIZ01000201.1, read on the forward strand.
CATGGCGGTGTCCGGCCAGGTCGAGGAGGCGTGAGCGTGGCCCTGGACGCCCTGACCCCCTCGCTCGCGCCCGCGCGCCCGCCCCGGCTGGACGAGCCGACCGTGCGCGCCCGCGCGGCCGTCGTCGCCGCCCTGGACGGCCTGACGCTGGATGAACTGCGCGTCAGCGTTCTGATCCCCGATCAGGACGAGACCTTCGTCGGCGAACAGGTCGTCTTCGCCACACCGCACGGCCCCGTCCGCGTCGCGCCCCTGACGATCGACGGCGCGGCCTTCGAGAACGGCGACCACGCCGCCCTGCTGGCCGCCGTCTCGACGCTGGAGCCGCTGCTGGCGGCGCTGGAAGACGCAGGCGCCGAGGCGCTGACGCCCGTTGGCGTGCGTTCCGACACGATCGATGCGGCGCACGTCGAGGTCCGCCTCAGCAACGGCGAGCGTACGTTGCATGAGGCGCGTCTGTCCTTACCGCCCCGCGTGGCCTTGCGCCTGCGCCGCGCCGGAGGCGGAACGTCGGGACTGAACCTGCCCCTGCCCGCCCGACTGTTCGTCGAAGGGCCGCGCCTGTCGCCCGACGATCTGTCGAGCCTGCGCGCAGGCGACCTGCTGCTGATCCCCGCTCTGGCCGGGGCCTGGGCCGCGCGCCTGTCGGTTCCCGGCGGGACGGCCGTCGGCCTGTTCGACCCCGCGTCCCGAAACTTCACCCATCAACGCAAGGAAAGCCGCATGACCGAGGCCGCCGCCCCGCCTGCCGAAGACGCGCACGGACTGACGCCGGGGGCCGATACGCCGATCGCCGTGACGGTCGATCTGGGCGAGACCGCCGTGCCGCTGAAGACCCTGACCGAGCTGCGCCCCGGCGCCGTCCTGCCCCTGACCGGGCTGGACGCCGAGATGCGCGTCACCCTCCGCAGCGCCGGCCAGGCCTTCGCGCGCGGCCGTCTGGTGTCCCTGGGGGAAGCCTACGCCGTGCTGATCGACGCCGCCGCCGACCCGAAGGAGGCCGTCTGACATGGACCTGTCCCAGTTCTCGCCGGGTTCGGCGCTCGTCACCGTCATCCTGCTGGCGCTCGCGCCCTTCGTGGCGGTGATGGTGACGTCCTTCACCAAGATCGTGGTGGTGCTGTCCCTGCTGCGCAACGCCCTGGGTCTGCAGCAGGTGCCGCCGAACATCGTGCTGAACGGCATGGCGCTGATCCTGACGCTCTACGTCATGTTCCCGGTCGGCCAGCGCATGGCCGAGGCCACCAACCACATGCCGCCCACCGCCGCCCTCAGCGACACCCAGCAGTTGTTCGCCTATGCCGACAGCGCCAAGGAGCCGCTGCGCGACTTCCTGATCAAGCACTCGTCCGAGCGCGAGCGCGCCTTCTTCCTGCGCACCGCCCAGCGCATCTCGACGCCTGAAAAACGCGCCGAAATCACCGCGCGCGACTTCCTGGTCGTCGTGCCCGCCTTCACCGTGTCGGAGCTGGCGACGGCCTTCCAGATCGGCTTCCTGATCTTCCTGCCCTTCCTGATCATAGATCTGGTGGTGTCCAACATATTGCTGGCGATGGGGATGATGATGCTGTCGCCGACCACCGTCTCCCTGCCGTTCAAACTGTTGCTGTTCGTGTTGATCGACGGGTGGGTGAAGCTGTCCCACGGCCTTGTGCTCAGCTACGTCTAGGAGAACGCCCCATGATGAACGCCCAGGCCATCGAGCTCGTCAATCAGGCGCTCTGGCTCGTCCTGTTCCTGTCGGCCCCGCCGATCATCGCCGCCTCCATCGTCGGCCTGATCGTGGCGGTGATCCAGTCGGCGACGCAGCTTCAGGAACAGACCCTGCAGTATACGGCCAAATTCTTCGCCATCGTGCTGACCCTGTTCGCCACGGCGGCGCTGATCGGCGGCTCGCTGTATCAGTTCAGCGACCGCATCTTCACCGAGTTCCCGGCCCTGGTGCGCCGCTAGGTGTTCGAGGGTCTGGACAGTCTGTTCGACAACGCCATCCTGGTGGCGGTGTCGACCACGCGGGTGGCGACGACCTTCCTGCTGATGCCGTTGCTGTCGCCCCAGACGGTGCCGGCGATGGTCCGCAACTCCATCTTCCTGGTGTTCGGCCTGGCGGTGCTGACCATGCAGCCGCAGGTGGCCCAGATGACCCTGCCGACGGTTCAATGGATCCTGCTGTTCGGCAAGGAGGCCCTGGTCGGGGTGGTCATCGGCTTCTTCTTCGCCACCATGCTGTGGGCGTTCGAGGCCGCCGGCCAGATCATCGACACCAAGGTCGGCGCCACCATGGCCCAGGTGGTGGACCCGCTCAGCGGGCACCAGACTTCGCTGAACGGCGAGTTCCTGGGGCGGCTGGCCAACTTCGTCTTCATGTTCTCGGGCGGCCTGCTGCTGCTGGTCGGCACCATACTGGACAGCTTCGTCATCTGGCCCATCGGCAGCCTGACGCCGGTGCTGACCATGAGCAGTCTCAGCCTGTTCGAGGGCGAGTTCACGCGGCTGATGACGCTGGCCGTGCTGTTCGCCTCGCCGGTTCTGGTGGTGCTGTTCGTCACCGACGGCGCCCTGGGCCTGGTCAACCGCTATGCGCCGCAACTGAACGTCTTCTCCCTGTCGCTGTCGATCAAGGCGTGGCTGGCGACCCTGATCATCCTGATCATGATGACCGGCCTGGTGCAGACCCTGCTGAACGAGATCATGGGCCGCCACGACACGGTTCTGGAGGTGTTGAAGGCGATGGGGCGGCGCTCGGGTTAGGAAGCTAGGGTCGTCCCTGATGGGGACCGTCCCGACTGTGAAGCCCCGCCCCCGCGTGGTCCGATGCCGATCAGCAAGATCAACCTCGGGGCTGCACGCGATGACCAACATCAACACCGCCTTCTCCACCGCCGTCGGGACGCTCGCACTCGGCGCGGTCGCCGACCGTATGGCCACGGCGGCCAACTTCGCCCAGATGGGCTTCCAGTTGGGCGTGATGCTCAACGGCGCCTTCCAGCCCGCCGCCCCCGCCTTCTCGGCCTCCATGCCGCAGGACGGCAAGGCCACGGTGGACCTGGGCGACGGCTATACGCTAGAGATCAACGAGGCCAACTCCGAGTTCGTGGTGCGCGACGCCGACGGCAACGTCACCCAGATCTGGGGCGACCCGCACTTCAACTACAACGGCCAGCACGTCGGCGACTTCTGGGACACCATGACCCTGGAGCTCGAAAACGGCACCAAGATCACCGTCAACACCGAGCCCTTCGGCAACAATCCCAACGCCACCGTCACCAGCCAGTTGGTCATCACGCGCGGCGACCAGGCCATGATCATCGACGGCGTCAGCCAGAACCGGCTGGGCGACCTGAACATCAGCATGAGCAACAACGGCTACGCCATCGACGCCGCCTATCGCGACGGCCTGACCATCCGCGAGGACGACGCCGCCGGATCGGGCTGGACCAGCGGCATCACCGGCGACGCCGTCAGCCAGGAAGACTTCAACCTGACCAAGATCGGCAATGCCGGCCTGCCCGAGGCGCTTCAGGCCTTCAGCGACGCCCTGCGCGGCGTCCTGGGCGCCTGGCTGCTGACCGGCGTGTTGAGCGGATTGGCTGAAGCCCTGGGCGGCGCCTCTGAAACCAGCGAGCCCGGCAGCCCGCGCATCGCCCTCGGCCCAACGCCGACGCGCTGAACTTCACCTGCGGTTCAGCGTGAAACCCCGCGGACTTCGGTCCGCGGGGTTTGCTTTGCGTCACAGCAAGGGATCTGGCTCAGCGCCGCTCCAGTGAAGCGGTCGCGGCGTCCACCATGCGGGCGAACTGCTCGACGGCGCTGTCGCGGGCGGCGGCGGGGCCTTCTTCACGCGCCAGACCCGCCGCCAGGGCGCGCAGCATCGGCTCGACCACGGAGGGCGCGGTCAGGTGCAGCGTCGCGCGGGCGTGATCCTGAACCGCGCGCACGAAATCGGTCAGGGCGCGGTCGATCCGGCCCGTTTCGATCGGAGAGACGGCGCTCAGCCGCCCCGCGACCGCCTGGCCGGTCTGGGCGGCCAGCACGCGCATGTCGCCGCCGACCACCGCCCCGCCCTGCTGGCCCTGCTCGGCCCAGACCTGAGACAGGGCCACGCCGCGATCCAGACTGTCCGCCGGATCGGGCAGGACCGCGCCGGCCAGTTCGGCCATGGCCTGAACGGCGGCGCCGACCGCCAATGAGCGGCTGTCGGCAGAAGACGCCCCGGCGGAGACCGCCGAGGCGCCGGACGCGCCAGAGATGGCGCTGGATTCAGTCATGCGCTCAGCGGCCGTCCAGCATGTTCAGGGCGTCGCGGCGCTCGTCCTCGAACCGCTGAGCGACCCCCGCCTGAACATCGGCTCGCGAGCTGGAGAAATAGGCCAGTTCGCCGTTGCCGTCGCGACGGCCGCGCTCGTCATAGACGGCGTTGATCAACGCGCGGTCATAGTCGGGGCTGGAGGCGTCGATCCCCTGGCGCTCGACCGTCGCCATGGCGCGGGTGACGACCGCCGTGTTCGGGCCGTGATGGACCGAGGTCGACCACACCACGTCCTGAAGCGCGTGCGAGCGGCTGGAGATATCCAGGCCCGCATTCTCGATCCGGGCGGACTGCACGTCATAGTGGGTGCGTTCGATGAAGGCGTGCTGGGCGGCCTGGAAGGCTTCCGGTTCGCGCGCGGCGATGGCGCGCCAGGTGTCGGAGAAGGCGCGCGTGCCCGCCGCCGCCCCGCCGAACTCATCGGCCCAGCGCGCGCCGTCAGCGGCCAGGAACTCCTGCGGCCGGTTGCGGTTCACCGCCAGCTGATAGGAGCCGTAGGACACCCCGCCCGGATCGCCCGAGCCGGAAGACACCGTGCCGGGCCCCCGCCCGCCAGTCTCATAGCGCGCCGACAGGGCGCCCAGGTTCGGATTGACGCCTTCCTGCTCCGCTGCGGGGGTCGCTTCAGCAGCAGGCTCCGAAACAGGAGTCGCCTGCTCAGGGCCCGCGCCGTTCAGACGGATCTGCTGGCCGACCTGAATCAGCGACGGATTGGCGATGCCGTTGTCCGCCGCCAGCTCGCGCCAGCTCATCCCGTACTGCTGGGCAATGCCCGACAGGGTGTCCCCGCCGCGCACCGTATGGAAGGCGGCCGCCTCGGCCTGCACGGCGCTCCGGCCCTCCGTCGCGCCGGCCGGCAGGGTGACGGTCTGGCCGGGATGGATCAGGTTCGGATTGGTGATCTGACGGTTCGCCGCCAACAGGTCGCTCACGCTGACGCCATAGCGTTCAGCAATGGCGGACAGGGTCTCGCCCGAGCGGACGGTGTGGGCGGGCGCTGAGCCTTGGGCGCCGGCGGCGGCTGACTGACTGGTGGCGGAAGAAGCGGCGAGAGACATGGTCGGCTCCAGAAGACGCGGTGATCCGTGCAGCCATTCTGCTGTCTGTCCGCGCGTCTGAAATCTGGGGGCTTTCCCTAGCGGCGCGGTTCGCAGGCGGCCCGGCATAGGGGATGTCCCTAGCTAAGGACGCCCCCAGCTTATGCCGCCGCCGTCCCGGCCATAGGCTCGCCCCAGTATTCGCTCGCCCCAGTATTTCGCCCGTATCGTGCAGGAGCCGGTCATGACCGTCACGCCTCTTTCGCCGTCCGTCGACACCCGCGTCCTGGCCTCGCCTGTCAGCGGCCCCGTCGCTGGATCGCCCTCGACCAGCCGGGTCGACCAGGCGCTGGACACGATCCGCGACCGCCTGGACGAAGGCTTCTTCAACGACGTCTCCCAGGACGACCTACGAGACATCAACGCCACGCTGAACGGCCTGACGGCGGAAGAGCGCAACGCCGTCGTCTCCGAACTGTCTGACGACGAGCTCAACAAGTGGACGGACGAGCTCGACAACTCCGGCTTCCTCGGCATGGGCGGCGGGCTGAACGTGGACGAGCGCCGCGACCTGCACACGACGCTGGGCGGCTCGCTGGACGCCACCCAGCTGGAGCGCGTCTACAACGCCTATGACAACCGTGAGCAGAAGCTTGAGCTGGCGCAAGGCGTCGCCGCCCACGCGACGTCCGACGTGAAGACCGGCTTCATCGCCGCCCTGGCGCCCCAGACGACCGAGGCCGACGGCATGGGCGGCGTGATGATCTCCGATCAAGGCGACACCGAAGGCCTGGCCGTGGCCCATGTGCTGGGCAGCCTGGGCGGCAACGCCTCGGCGCTGAGCACCGCTTATGGATCGTTGAGCGACACCCAGCTGTCGGCCGTCTTCGAGGCCGGGACCCAGCAGACCATGTACACGAACATGCAGGGCGGCGTGCCGACCTACAGCTATGACGCCGGACCGCTGGCCGCCGCCGTCGACGCCGCCGCCACCAGTCCCGACGCCGAACTGAAGGCGCGGGTGTTCGAACTGGCGGGGCGCCAGATGGCCAGCGTCTCGGGCGCCAACGGCGTGCTGACGCCGTCGATCGGAACCGGCGACGCCGCCGACGAAATTCGCGCCGGCATGGAGGGCCTGCTGAAATCCGACGTCAACGGCGTGGTCGAGGCGCTGGAGCAGGACTATCAGGCCGGCAAGGGCATGACCGCCTTCCTGCAGGAGACCCTGGGCCAGGACGGCGGCGCCGACACCATCCGCGGCCTGGTCGACCAGCTGGCGCGCGGCAATGATCTGAAGGGCGACATGCTGCAACGCTTCACCGCCCCGACGCAGCAGGACGGCGGCGTCTTCTATCCAGCCGCCGAGCGCATGGGCTACTTCTCCGGCGCCCTGCATGAAGCCTTCGAGGGCGTGAACAAGGGCGCGGCCGAGAACGTCGAGACTCTGAAGACCATCTTCGGCTTCGCGACCGGCAAGCTACCGGGGCCGGGCGTCAGCGACGCGACCGGCTGGCTGAGCGACCAGGTCTTCGACACGGCCCTGAGCCAGTATCAGAGCGGTCAGGCCGATCTGTTCGAGAGCATCGTGGCCCTGACCACCCCGACCGGCGCGGACGGCCGCCGCCCCTATGACGGCCCTGCCGAAGTCAGCTACAACGAGGGCTGGGAGTCCGTGACGCGGATCCCGCTGAACTGATCCTCAGAGTCTGGCCGCGCCCGGACGGAAAGGACGCGGCCTTGCCTGCCCCCCGTTGGCTTCCGATCCTGGCGACCCTGACCATGCTGACCGCCTGCGACTCCTCCCCCGAGACGCCTGAAACCACGCCCTCGGCCGCCGTCACAGCCGAAAGCTTCATCGCGGCCGCCGCACGGATCGACGCGACGTCCCTGCCCGCCCTGGCCGCCGCCGTGGACGCCGACCCTTCGGGCGTGGCGAACCAGCTTCAGAGCAGCCTGGGCGGTCGCCACCCCTTGCAGGCCTACGCCGCGGCCATGCTGGAGAACGGTGAAGGCGGGCGTCTGGGACGCCAATGGGCGACGCTGACGGCCGATGTCCCCGCCCTGTCCGCCTCTGAACAGAAGGACGGCGGCGTCTGGCATCCTCGCGCCGAGGACGCCGGCTTCTTCACCGGCGGAATCGCCGCCGCGTTGTCGCAAAACCCCAAGGCCCTGCCCGACTTCGCTCAAGGCGCAGGCGTCGCCCCGCCCGCTCCCGGCCAGGACGTCGCCGAATGGCTGTCAGCGCGCGTCGACATCTTGCCTCGCCCCGCCCGCGCCGCCTTCGACCAGGCCCTGCACGCAGGCGCGGTGCGTTAAGGCCCCAGTCTAGGGAAGACCTCTAGGGAAGACCTATAGGGAAGACCCTAGCAGCGCGGTTCGGCGAGCAACGATAGGGTGACTGCATAGGATCGGGAGGCGACCATGCAGATCGACCGGATCGGCGCGACATCGTTCCAACCTCAGACGACGCCCGCGACGGCGCGCTTCGACGATGATCCGCGCGTCGCTCTGGACTGGGCGCCGCCGCCCGCCATGCCGGTGCAGACCCAGGCCATCGCCGCCCCCGCCCGTTCGGACAATGTCGTCGACCTGGACGCGGCGCGCACGCATCTGGCGCTGTCAGCCGACGTCTACAACGACATCCCCTCGCCGCCCGACGGCTGGCGCGTGGCCGGCCCGGACGACCTGGATAGGTTGCGGCTAACGCCCGAACTGCTGGAGCGCGCCGATTCCGATTTCCGCGCCCGCGTCTATGTCAGCGACGAGGGCGGCCAGACCCGCTACGTCGTCGCCTTCCGCGGCTCCCAGGCGGGCGAGGACTGGCTCAACAACGGCCAGCAGGCGCTGGGCCTGTCCTCCGAGCACTATGACAAGGCCTTGCGCATCGGCCAGCGGCTGGCCGCCGTCGAGGCGGACGTCACCCTGACCGGCCACTCGCTCGGCGGAGGCATGGCTTCGGCCGCGTCCCTGGCGTCGGGCCACGACGCGGACACCTTCAACGCCTCCGGCCTGCACGCCTCGACGATCGAGAGCGCCCAGGCGGGCGGGCGCTCGACGCCCGACATCGACGCCTTCTACCTCAAGGGCGACCCGCTCAGCCTGCTGCAGGACGGCGGCGACCGCATCATCCTCGGCGGCCTGGGAGCGGTTCTGTTCGGCCCGCTCGGCGGCGTGGCCGCCGGATGGGCGGGCGACGCGCCCGAGGCTGTTGGCGACCGCATCCCCGTGTCCCCCACCCCGCCCGAGGACCAGTCCTGGTGGAACTGGACGCCCGGCGCCCTGCACGGCGTCGAATGGTTCCAGTCCAGCCTGGACGCCATGCGATAAGGAGGCGGAACGGCCTCGACCCACAGTCCGTTCAACGCCAAGATGCGCCTCTTCACGCCGATCCTTCTCGCTGGAGTTCTGATGAGCGGTTGCGACGCCCGCGCCGACGGTTTTGTCGTCGGCACCGTCCTGCCCTCCCCGGCCAGCGTGGCCGCGCTGGGCCGGGACGGCCATTCCACCCGCGACATGGTCGAGGCGGTCCGCGACGGCGACCTGGCGAAGGCCCGCCGCCTGCTGGACGCCGATCCCGCCCTGGCCCGCATCGGCGACGGCCGGAATCTGGATCTTCTGACCCTGGCCGTCGCGCGCGACGACCGGGCCATGGTCAGCCTGCTGCTGGAAAAGGGCGCACCGCCTGACGGTCCGAACGGCGAGACCTCGCTCAGCCTGGCCCTGCGCGCCCGCGAGCCCTGGCACGCCCAGGCCCTGCTTCAGGCAGGCGCATCGCCTGACCCGATCGCACCCGACGCCTTCTGGCCGCTGGACGAAGCCATCGCGCTGAACTCCCTGGGCGCGGTGCGGCTCCTGCTGGATCACGGCGCCGACGTGAACCGCGCCGACCGCACCGGGGGCACGCCGCTGGAAACCGCCGTAGCCATGCGGAATTACCGGATCGCCGAACTGCTGCTGGAGCGCGGCGCCGACCCCTGGGCGGTCGGCGTCAACGGCGACACCATCGCCTCCGCCCTGAACGCTCCCGTCCGCCCCGCTGACCCCATCGAATCCCAAGCCGAATCGCGGGTCAAAGCCCGCCTAACCGCCGCCGGCTGGCGCTTTCCTCCGCCCTCAGCGCAGGCGGTCCGCGCCGACGTTCTCGCCGGACGATGGCCTCCCCCCGGCGCCCAGGGCGGCCGCCCGCCTTCCCAAGAGTTGGTGCAGCGGATGCGAGAGTTATGGCCTGAGTAGGATCGGTTTTAAGCATGACCGCTGACAGGGCTTGACGTCTACGTGCCACCGTCGCCGCCTCGGGGAACTGCGGACTAGGTCAGCGCCTTTCTCAGGGCGCCCAGACGATGCTTCACGAACAGATCCTGCGTATCACCCAACGGCCCGCTGGCGGCGTCAAACAGCGTCCGCGCGCGGTTCCTGTCCCCCTGCCCGAACGCGATCTCGGCCAATGCGAGATCGACAAGAGCACCGAAATTTCGGTCTCCGACCAGTTGGGCCACCTGAACACGATCAATCCCGCGCAGGAGGGATTCCGCTTCATCGAAGCGCCGCATCTGAATGAGACAATCGGCAAGCGCGGCCTCAACCGCGTCCTTCATTGCGCCACGGTTCGCGGCGTCCTGCCCAAGCGCCGCCAGAGCCGCGCTGATATTCGCGGAGCCCGCGGCAAGCCGCCCTGCGCGGCATTGGGATATGCCTGTATCGGCGCGACCCGCAACTGCCGCGAAGGACGATGCACCATCCTTTTGCGCGGCGGCGCGCCATACGCGCTCGCCGTCCTCCGCCGCCTCCGTATAGCGCCCGGCCGACCCCAGCGCTTGCTGGCGCGCGGAGAGCAATAGAAGCGTGATGCGGTGATCACGGCCGAGCCGTTGCTCCATTAGCGGCAACAAGGGGTCCAGCGCGTCGATGACCTCTCCATAGCGCTGCTGCACGAGCAGCGACTGCGCGAGGTTCAGGCGCAACAGCAGCGTGTCGGGATGATCGGCCCCGGCGAGACGAACCATCCTCTCCACCAGCGGCCGGAAGGCGCGTTCCGCTTCGAGGCCTTGGCCGAGGCGCAGCAGGCTGAACGCATGGCGTTGCCCGAAATTCACGATCTGGCGATCAGAGAAGATATCGGGGAGGTTCCGTGCGGCTTCATAGGCGCGCGCGTAATGCTCCTGGGAGGCAGGCACATCCTCGCTCGCCAGAGAGATCATGCCCTGGGCGGAATTGAGCCACACGGACGTTTCAGGCGCATCTATCCCGCGCGCTGCGATGGTCCCTTGCGCCGCCGATACGAGGGCGCGTGCGCGATCAAGGCTTCCGGTCTGCGTCGAGAGCGCCAGCGCGCCGGCGTGTTGCAGTCGCGCGTTGACGGCTTCAGCACTGTCGTCGAGCCCCGCCTGACTATAGCTGGCGTCGGCGGCGGCGTAATAGCGAAAGGCGTTGGCGTAGTCCGACCGGAGATCGAAGGCGCGCGCCAGTGTTGCGTAAAGGTAGGCCGCCACTTCCGGCTGCCCCCGAAAACGCTGACTGATCGTCCCGCCCGAACGGGTGATGGCCTGCACCAGCGTTTCCTCGGCGGCGGACGCCCGCGCCGGATCGACATTCGCCAGCACATCTTCGGCAAGGAAGCGGTAGCTCGCTTGCGAAAGCTTCTGCGCCTCGACCGCTTTGTTGCGCTGATAGAGCGCCACGCTCGCAAGGGTCGAGGTCGCCAGCAAGCCGACCGTCAGGCTTGTCACGGCGGCGCGCACCCATGGGCGGCGCACGGCGCGCCGTTCTTCGAGCCGCTGCTGATCAGCGAGAAAGACAGCGCGTTTGGCTTCTTCGGCGACGTCCCGCCGCCGTTGATCAAGCCGTTCAATGCGGTCGGCCAGTTCGCTGGCGCTCGCCAGCCTGCGTGAGGGATCGCCCTCGGCGGCTTGCCGGATGTCGTCACGCAGCAAGTGGTCGTCGATATTCTCCTCCCACCCGGGCGCGAGCGTCTTGGTGAAATCCCCCACCGCCAACTGGTAGAGGATGAGCCCGAGCGCATAGATGTCGCTTTTGACCGTCGGAATGGCGTCGCCCGTCAGTTCGGGCGCCCGATAAGCGAGCGTGCCTGAACGCGGCTCGTCCCGGCCGAGATCGGCGTCGAGCGAGCCGGGATTGGTGATCTGAAAATTGTCGAGCACCGCGCCGTCGAGCAAGCGCCCGCTGCCGAAGTCCGCCAAGCGCACTGCCCGGCTGCCTTCACCGTCATCGATCAGGATATTGGCGGGCTTCAAATCCTTGTGCAGCACGCCAAGGTCGTGAACGTCCGCAACCGCGCGGCAAATCCGCGCCGCCACGACCAGCCGCTCTTCGAGCGCACTTGCCGCAATCCCGCCCGCCTCATTGGCCCAGACGATCAAGTCTCGCCCGCCGTAGGCGTATTCGAGGAAATAGGGCGAAGCCTCGAAATTCCATTCCAGCAACGCAGGCAGCGGAGCGTCTTTTCCAAGCCCTGCGAACACCACGCGCGAGAGCGCGGCTTCGCGCTTGAGGGCGCGCAGCTTGTCCGGCGCATCGGCGAACTTGAACACGCGGCGCTCGCCTGTCTTGTCGTGATTGGCGAGCCACACGTCCTCGGCGCCCGTATCGCCCAGCGGTCCCTCCAATCGCCATTGCTTGCGTCCCGGTACAGCGTCGCCCGCTGCGAAGGTGAAGCGGGGCGCAAGCGGAGACTCTATGCTTTCGATCCTGACCGAACAGGTCAGACGATAGCCGACACGCGGCACGGTCTCGATGATGCTGTCCTGCCGCTCGCCTAGCGCCTTGCGCAGCTTGGAAACGGCGGTCGGCAGAGACCCTTCGACCACGGCGACGCCCGGCCAGACGGTATCGAGCAGTTCATCCTTGGTGACGACCTCCCCCGCACGCAGCAGCAGTTCGTGCAGCACCTCAAGCGGCTTGCCTTCCAGCGCGACCACCTGTCCATCGAGGCGCAGCATCCAGCTCGCCTCGTCGAACTCAGCGCCTGCGAAGCGCCAAAGCCGCCTGCGTCGTCGCGAAGATGAAGTTCCGCCGTGCATGTCGTCCCCTCCCCCTCACGGCTTTAGAAATTCTTGAGAACGCCATCAAGACCTGCGCGGCGTCTAACCCGCAGCATCAGGCGATTACCGGCGGCGGGACCTGGAGGCTGCTGGGACGGTTGAGGAGGTCTTAGATGGGCGTAGGATTAGGGATCGCGGGCCTCGCTTTTATTGCGTGGGGCATCGTGCTGGGCAAGCAGCACATCGCGGAACATCACGCGATTGAAAAGTACAGGTTCGAGAACCGCACTTCCGGCGGCGTCATTCAGTTCAAGGACTACGACGCCAGCGTCACATTCAGAAAGCGGGAGATGCGCCATAACCTGCTCGGAAAGCTGTTGCTTGGCGTTCTGGTGACTGGGGTTTTCTGCCTCGTCTGCGCCTTCCTCGCCTTCAAGGACTGAACGCTCAAGGGGGAGTTGGATCATGACTTCATTTTATCACCGACGCGAGGAAGGCCATGACACGGTATTCCACGTCACGCCCGCGCCTTATCCGGGAGAAGCCGTGCCCAACGTGCTCTTCTGGGGAGGGGTGGCCCTGATTGTCTGCGGTCTGCCGCTGATGATCATCCTGATCGGATTTCTGTTCATCTTCATTGGCGTGATCGCCGTCATTCAAGGCCGCAAGCGCAAACGTCTCTGGCAAACCGAGAATGCAAGCCGCCAGCCCAAGAATATCCGTGTCGATGCGGTCGGCGTGACGGTCGATGGCCACATCTACCGTGCAGCCGATATCGTGGAGTTTACCGTCACCCACCAGAGCGCCGGACCGGCGATTGTCCGCTACGAGCGGATCACCACGGCTGGAGGCGCAATCGGTGCGAGCCTGCGCGACAACACCGAGAACGCCCAGGGCCATGTCGGCTATCAGGCCAGCCTTCGGCTACGTTCCGACAGCAGGCCCATCGTCTTGGTAGCCGGCCTGACGGAGCAAACGGCCAGTTCCTTAATTCAAGATTTGTCCGACGCCCTGGCCTGTGCTCGGCAGGCCGCCTGACGCCTCACGCCTGAACTTCAACAAGGGGTATCGACTATGCTCTACGTAAGCAGCTTCCTGCGCATCGCTGAAGCCAGGATGATAACCCTTGGCTTCACGGCCTTCGCCGTGACGGCATGTGGCTCGCCATCGTCCGCCAACGATAGCGCCGATACCGCCGCTCCGGCGACAGGAGCGGCGGCGCACGCCGCCTTGGCGCAGGCCGGGCCCGCTGCCGCCTCGCACACGACGTTGCCGATCGAACAGGGCATCTATGCCGATGTTGAATCCGGGGGCTGCGCCAGCGCCCCGTATATATTCTTCTACGACGGGAAGAATATCGGAAACATCAGCCAGACGATGGGCGCGGAAGTCCACCAGATCCGACGCGTAGGGGCCGGCGGCAAAGATACTGGCGCGGATTTTACGGGGTTCACACGCGTCTGGAAGGCCGACGATATGGGCGGCGAGGTCCAAGGCGCAAAGGCGACAGGACCGGGGCGCTTCGTTTGGCGCGAGGGCAGCCCCAGCGCTCGACAGATGGAAGTGTTCGACACCACCTATCAGAAATGCGCCTTCGCGCAGCTTTCAACGCAGATGCAGGCGGTCGTTCGGCAGCACCGTCCGCAACTGATAAGCGCCGCCGTCCCGCAGGCGGCCTCTGAAGCGCAGGCGCCCGGTACAGTCGCCCTCGTGCCGATTGAGAAGGGGTACTGGGCGATGGACATGAGTTGCGCGCAGGCGATCCGTGAAGCCGATCCGGACGGCCTCCCCGACGATCTCCCGTTCACATATCTTGAGGACAGGATCGACTACCTCGGTCAACTCGCAGTCAATCGATACGAGTCCTTGGGCGGCAACCGCTATCGCCTGCATGGACAAGCGTCATATGGCAATGGCGAGCCCATCCAGGTTCCGTCCAGGACGGACATTATCGTCAACAGCCGAACCGACTTCACCGCCACATCCAACGACCGTATGGGCAGTTTCACGGCTCGATATACGCATTGCCCGACCTCACAAATACCCGGCGCCATTCGTGAGATATTCGAGGGATGAAGGGCAGTTATGAAGATGGAGCCCCCGCATCGCATTCGACGCATGAGATGCTGGAGTAGCGACCGACGCTGGCCAGGCATCCGCAGAGCCCGGGAGGCGTTGGCTTCAAGGGGCGACGACAAGAGGAGACGGATCGTGACGATGAAACCGGCTACAGCCCTCCTCCGCCCGTTGATCCCGTTCGCCTGCGCAGTTCTGATCGCTTGCGGGCCGACGCCGCCTGAAACCGCCCAACAACCACACAAGACAGGCAGCGTCGCTCCGGCGCCTGCCGACTCCGCAGCGCCCGCTGAACGCGTCGCCTCCCTCGCGGGGGAATGGCGGGTAGCGGCGATCGACGGCCGCCCCCTCGACGAAGCTGTCGGGATCGCGATCAGCGGCGACGGCGCCTTGGTGTGGTGGGAGCCGGCTTGCGCAGGCGTCGCGCGCCGCTATCGGATCGAGGGCCGGTCTGTCTCTTTCTCGCCGGCGGCCCCCGACGACGGACCGAAAGCGGCATGCTCTATCGGCTTACCTCTACGCCTCGACGATGTCCTACGCGCGTTCGATGAGGCAGACGCCATTGCGCGCACCCCTAGCAACGGAATCCTGATCTCCGGTCGCGCGCACAACGTGACCCTGTTCTCGCAATAGTCGGTCTGGAGTCTCGCACCGAAACATCCTAGGACCGCCGCAGGAGATCCGTCCGCTAACCCGTTTTCAGAATCCGCACGACCATTTTGTGCATCATGTGGTGGTCAGCAATCTCACGCTGTCTGCTGATCGCGCGGAGCGCCAAGCCTACCTCCGCTGGAAGGCGAACTCGCAGAGATCGAGCGCAAACTGAAGCGTGCGTGTACCTGGCGGTATTGCGGGGGAGCAGGAATTTAGGCGATACTTCACGCTTAACTTTCTCGCCTGATATCTCAAAGTTGGGCCGACGCGACCGCGAGGTCCGCCAGGAACCTGGCGCGTTCTTTATCCCTCGTCGTTGGATCAGGCAGGCGCAGCAGATAGGCGGGATGAACAGTTAGCAGCACCCGCGCGCCGTCGTCCGCAGTGATGATCCGGCCGCGCTCCGCCTGCACGGCGGGCTTTCGGCCCAGAAGCGCCAGACCCGCCGTCGCGCCCAGCGCCAGGATCAACCGGGGCTTCACCAGGCGCCGCTCGTGATCAAGCCACCAGCGGCAGGCCTGGACCTCGCCCGCATTGGGCGTCTTGTGCAGACGGCGCTTGCCGCGCGGCTCGTGCTTGAAATGCTTGACCGCATTGGTGAGGTAGAGGTCGCGCCGATCCAGCCCCGCCGCCTCCAGCATGGTGTCCAACAGGCGTCCGGCCGGGCCGACGAAGGGACGTCCGGCCAGGTCTTCCTGATCGCCCGGCTGTTCGCCGACCACCATCAGGGCGGCGCGCGCCGGCCCCTCGCCGCAGACGCCCTGGGTGGCGTCCCGCCACAAGGGACAGCGACGGCAGCCCTGAACGCCGCGCGCCAGGTCGTCGAGAGTCTCGGGGACCAGATCATCGGTCGTGGCGCGATCAATCGCGGGCGCGCGAGCACGCTGGAACCGTTCGTTGGGTCGAGGCGCGGGCTGGGTCACCATGGCTTCTGTGCGAACCGACGCATCCGCGGTCAGTTCCGGGATCAGCGCCGCCTCGGGCAGGTTTTTCCAGTAGCGCTTGGCCATTTCCGAGCGCATGGCCTGGAGCCGCAGCCGCGCCGGATTGAAGGTCGAGGCGTAATAGGTGCGCCAGAAATCCTCCATCGCGTCTTCCCTAGGCGCCTGCGCCTGATCGGCGGGCGGCCCGTAGGTCAAGGCCTCGCCGTTCCAATGGGCGGACCCGTCCGGCGTCAGGATCGACCACCGCATGGTGCTGAACCGCCACGCGAAGAAGGGGGCCGTCGCCTGCAGCACGCGATGGGCCGGCTCGAACCAGGCGCCCCAATGCTCGCCCGTCTCGTCTTCAGCCTGTCGGAAACGAACGAAGGCCTTCATCTTGTGAGCGGCGCGGCGCACCGCCTTCACCCGATCTGCCGCCTCGGCGACGTCACGATCCGACAGAACGGCCATCAGGTTCGGCTGATCCTTCAAGCGCCATAGCAGGCGATACATCAGGTCGAAGCGATCGTCGGATCGATGCTGGATCAACTGGGTCGCCGTTTCCCAGAAGGTGCGCGGGACGCTGAACGCGCCATCAACCTGGGGAAGAGCAGCAGCTTCGTCGAACAGGCCTCCGAAGGACTGCCCCACCACGAACTGCACCCGGGTCGGCTCGACGCCGGCCAGCCGCAACCGCCGCGCCGCCTCGCGCCAGCCGTCGAAATCCAGCGGGTCGGCCAGAACCGCGGTCTGCATCAGAACAGGCTCAACTGCTCGGCCTTGCGGCGGGGCGCCAGGCGCGCGCGCAGGTCTGCCGCATCAGTCAGGCCGCCGGGCGTCCAGTCCAGCGCCGTGATCCACGGCCGCACCGCCTCAATGGAGCGAGTCAGCCGCCCGATGTCCTCGAGCCGCAAGGTCCGATGCCGTCGCACCGACAGGATGCGGTCGACCGCCTTCACGCCCAGGCCCGGCACCCGCAGCAGACTCTCTCTCGCAGCCCGGTTGACGTCCAGAGGAAAGGCCTCGCGTCGCCGCAGCGCCCAGGCCAGTTTGGGATCGACGTCCAGGTCCAACATGCCGCCGTTCGCACCCTCCCCGATCTCGGGCGCAGTGAAGCCGTAGAAGCGCATCAGCCAGTCCGCCTGATAAAGCCTGTGCTCGCGCATCAGCGGCGGCTTGGTCGGCGGCAGCAGGCTGGATCCGTCGGGAATGGGGCTGAAGGCGGAATAATAGACCCGGCGCAGGCCATACCCGCCGTACAGCGAGGCGCTGCGGGCCATGATCTCCGTGTCCGGCGCGCCGTCGGCGCCGACTATCAGCTGCGTCGACTGACCCGCAGGGGCGAAGGCGGGCGGCCGCTTGCGGTCTCTCCTTTCCGGCTGCGCCGCTTCCAGCTTCAGCCGCACCTGCCCCATGGTCTTGCGGATCGTCCGAGCATCCTTTTCCGGGGCGAGACGGCCCAGAGCCTCGTCGCGGGGCAGTTCGATGTTGGCGGACAGTCGGTCGGCATAAAGGCCCGCCAGCTCCACCAGCCGGGCGTCGGCCTCCGGGATCAGCTTCAGATGGATGTAGCCGCGAAAGTCGTGCTCCTCGCGCAGGCGCCGCGCGACCTCGACCAGTTGCTCCATGGTGTAGTCGCCGTTGCGGATTACGCCCGACGACAGGAACAACCCCTCGATGTAGTTTCGCTTGTAGAAGGCCAAGGTCAGATCCACGACCTCCTGCACCGTGAAGCGCGCGCGCTCGACGTTCGAGGACACCCGGTTGATACAGTAGGCGCAGTCATAGATGCAGAAGTTGGTCAGCAGTATCTTCAGCAGACTGACGCACCGTCCATCCGGCGTATAGGCGTGGCAGATGCCCATGCCCTCGGTCGAGCCGATCCCTCGACCGCCCAGAGAATCCCGCTTGGTTGAACCCGATGAGGCGCAGGAGGCGTCGTATTTCGCCGCATCCGCCAGAACCGCCAGCTTTCGTTTCAGATCAATCCGCGCCATATGTTCATGATATGTTCCAAGCCATCGGCGATCCAGTGCGCCCGGATAGATTTTTCAGAACGCCAGCGGCGTCGTCTGCCACGTCACCCCGACGGCGGCGACAAGCGCGCCGGTCAGGGCCACGCGTCGCTCCCACAGGCCCGGCCCATCGGAGACAGGACGCCGCGCCATGACGACGGCCACGACGGCGATCAGCGCCAAACACAGAAGGCTGAAGCCCAGCCCTATCCAGCGCCCAGCGGCCGCCTCGGTCGACGACCAGACGTCTGCGGCGCTGGCCAGCAGATAGAGACCGAGAAAGTGCGCGGCCCAGATCATCAGGCCCGCCGTCATGGCCAGCCAGCGCTTCACGATCCGCCGCCCGGAAACAGCCGGATCAGCAGCACGACCATCGCCGCCTGCCCCGCCGTATAAGCCAGGAAGAGGCCGATCAGATCGACCGTGGAGGGCCGGTCGGCCGACAGCCGTCCAAACGTTCGACGCAACAGGATATAGAGTCCCATCAAGGCCCCGATCCCCGCGAAAGTCCCCGCCCAGCCCAGAAGAGCGAAGACAGCGGCGCCCTGACTGGCAGCGTCCGGCTTCAAGCCAGCGGACCACCAAGCCCGAAGCTCCAACCCTGTCGCCGTCGCGACGCCGATGGCGCTGACGAGCAGGAGAGCCGTGGCGAGCGTCTCCGCTCCCCTCCTCGCCCGGCGCAACACGCGCGGCGCGGCTGCGGCGCACAGCCCCGCCAGGGCCAGGGCTCCGAGGTGCAGTATCATCGACGCCGTCTGCGGCGGCGCCTGCCACAGATCCGGCCGTCGGCTCCACAGGAAGACATAGGAGAAGCCCGCCAGCAGGCAGACCATGCCGCCGACAATCAGCACGATCACCATGGCCCACCAGCCATGACTGGACGGCCCCGAAACATAGTTGGGCATGCGGACGCCCGCCCCGATGTCCGTGGTCTTGCGACTGTACGGCGCATCCAGGAACCAGCACCAGCGCATGATGCAGTAGATCGCCAGCACCCCGCTGATCACCGCGGCGGCATAGGCCTGGATGGTCAAGATCAGAAAGAAACCGGCGGTGAAGACCGCGCCGAAAACGTGCCAAGGGGACGGGCGCGGGAGGCGCAGGACATACTGCGGCTCCGCGTTAAGGGGGCTGGTGACCAGGGTCTGGCGCTCGCCTCCCGCCGCGCCGGGCAAAAACCAGCGCCCCTCCTGCACCTCCTTCGCCAACCCCTTCTGCTCCCAGAGCGGATAGAGGCTCTTCACCACCGGGACGGAGCGCACGGAATAATAGCCGCTGGGCAGCCATTCCAGACCGGGGCCGTCATGGATGTTGCCCGCCTCGCGCGGGCCGAAGGGGCGGAAGTTGCGGATCATGTCGAAGACCCACAGCAGGACCGCCAGCCCGAACAGGAAGGCCCCTATGGTCGAGATGAAGTTAGGCAGGTCCCAGCCGCGTCCCGGCAGATAGGTGTAGACCCGGCGCGGCATTCCCATCAGCCCGGTCAGGTGCATCGGCATGAAAGCGATGTTGTGCCCTGCGAACATCAGCCAGAAGACCCATCTGCCCATGCGCTCGCTCAGCGGCCGGACGCTGGACATGGGCAGCCAGTAGTAGATGGCCGCGAACAGGGGAAAGACCATGCCGCCGATCAGGACGTAGTGCAGGTGGGCGACAATGAAGTAGCTGTCGTGGGCCTGCCAGTCGAAGGGCACCATGGCGACCATGACCCCGGTCAGCCCGCCCATGACGAAGATGATCAGGCCGCCGACGGCGAACAGGCCGGGCGTGGTGAAGCGCATCTTTCCGGCCGCTATGGTGGCGATCCAGGCGAAGACCTGCACACCGGCAGGCACGCTGACCGCCATGGAGGCGGCGCTGAAGTAGTTGATGCTGATCTGCGGCATGCCGGTGGTGAACATGTGGTGCGCCCACACGCCGAAGCTGATGAAGCCGGTCGCCAGCATGGCCATGACCACGAGGGGATGGCCGACCAGCTTGGTCCGCGCCATGGCGGGTATGATGGTCGACATGGCGCCCGCCGCCGGCAGGAAGATGATGTAGACCTCCGGGTGGCCGAAGAACCAGAACAGATGCTGCCACAGCATGGGATCGCCGCCCTTCAGCGGATCGAAGAAGGGCCAGCCCAGCGCCCGTTCCAGCTCCAGCAGCAAGGTCGCCAGGATCACCGATGGAAAGGCGATGATGATCATGCAGGCGAAGATCAGCATGGCCCAGGCGAAGACCGGCAGCTTGTCCAGCGTCATGCCGGGCGCGCGCGTCTTCAGCACGCCGACGATGATCTCGATCGCTCCGGCGATGGCCGAGATCTCGATGAAACCGATGCCCAGCAGCCAGAAGTCGGCGTTGATTCCCGGCGAATAGGTCATGCCTGTCAGAGGCGGGTACATGAACCACCCCCCGTCCGGCGCCAGGCCGAAGAACAGGGAGCAGAAGAAGGCCAGGCCGCCGATAAGATAGGCCCAGAAGGCGTAGGCCCCCAGACGCGGAAACGGCAGATCGCGCGCCCCCAGCATCTGCGGCAGCAGCAGCACGCCCAGCGCCTCGACCGCCGGCACGGCGAACAGGAACATCATCACCGTGCCGTGCATGGTGAAGATCTGGTTGTAGGTCTCCTGCGGCAGGAAGCCGCTCATCGGCAAGGCCAGCTGGGTGCGCATCAGCAGCGCCAGCACCCCCGCCAGCACGAAGAACAGCATGGCCGCGCCGACGTAATAGACGCCGATGATGTTGTTGTTGATCGCCGTGATCCACTCGCCGGGACGGCGCGGACCGCACCAGGCGGCTTCCAGCTGCTCCAGCTCGCCATCCGGACGCGGCTCCTCGGTGGGAAAGCGATCGTATTTGCGGACGTCGAAGCCGGTTTCCGACGTCATTTCAGACTGTCCAGATAGGCGGCCAGGTCGCGCAGCTCGCGCCCGGTCAGCACCGGATAGGACGGCATGCGGTTGCCCGGCTTGATCCCTTGGCTGTCGGCGATCCACCCCGCCATCGTGCCCTGATTGTTGGGCAGGATGCCCGCGCCCAGCGTCTGGCGCGAACCGACGTGGGTCAGGTCCGGTCCGGCCAGGCCGTTGGCCTCCGTTCCGCGTATGGTATGGCAGGCGCCGCAGCCCGAGGCGCCGAACACCGCCGCGCCCGGCAGGGCGGACGCCGCGGCGGGCTTGGCCTGCCTGGCCCGCCAAGCCTCGAAGTCGGCCTCGGCATGGGCGACGACGACAAAGCCCATCAGGGCGTGGGGTCCGCCGCAATATTCGGCGCACTGTCCCGCA